>JBEKWP010000054.1:0-22409 GCA_049512915.1 Candidatus Sulfotelmatobacter sp. | reverse complement strand
GCACGAAAGGCGTACAGAATATGCGGGTAGGTATCCGTCGTTGGAAACCAAGAATGTAGATGACAAGGGGTGAGCCTCCTCAAAAGAGGCGGTCACCGTCATCCTCGGATATATCGTCAGTATCGTCACGATGCCCGCAAGAATCGTGAGACCGGTTCCAACGACCGTCCAAAGAGCACGCAATAATCTTTTCAGGAGTGAGGTCCGAGGCTCGATGGCTTTCTGTTTGCGTGTCGTAAATAATCTCGCCGAAAGGAAAAAGATACACCTTTCTTGGACATGCCGGGTGCCCCATCCTTCGCGTTCTTTGCGAAGGGTGGGATTCCACGACTTTAACGCACTTGGGATTTTGATCCCCCATAATTCTCCACAGCCCTCCTGTGACATCTAACCTTGCGCCCCATCTCAAATTCCTTCATCATTGCCCCAGCACAGGCAGTACAGCTCACCGAACGAAGCCAAGCCGTAACTCCTTTGCTCCCAAGATTTTGACCTCTAAGTCATTTAAGCTCCGGATTTTGCAAGGAATTTCGTGCTAACCCGATGATTCCACGAGACCCAGGGGGGAGGGGGTATCAACGTTCTTTTCAAAATCAATGTATCAACGGAGCAGAGAAACCAGTTCCACGCAGAGCCCGGAAAAACATATTTGCAGCCGAAATCCACAGGTACGCTGGAAACGGGCCTTCGCCACCGAGCCCTTGTCATCCTGAGGCAGCGGAGTCCTCGGCGAAAGCCGAGGACTCCCAACGAAGGACCCATGCAACTCGCATGCGGCGCCGACGCTGCCGGCGATTGGGGGTCCTTCAGCCCAAAAGAACGCGGGCTTCAGGATGAGGGTGTATTTGCGCATCTCGCGAAGGGGAAGCCTGCGCCTCTACCCGACCAGCGGATTCATCACTCGAACGGCGCCGTAGTTCTGCCTGGCTGCCAAGTCCTCGGAGTAGAGAATTGCGGCACCGGATTGCTCTGCCGCTTGCAGGATGAGGGCATCCCAAAAGGAGGTCTTATACCGTATTTCGATTTCGAGAGCCTGGATGACCGACTCGGCGGAGTTCACCACGATCTCCCAACTCATGTAGTCATTGACCAGCCGGCGGATTTCGTCCACGCCCAGGGGACGCGCAACCTTACGGCGCAGGTTGACGCAAAGTTCCTGCAAGACTTGCGTGCTCAAGACTCCTTGCCCGCTTGTCCACAATTTCTCGATCAACGCTCGAGCGCGTTCGTGCTTCACGCCCGTCGTGCGATCGTGGGCATAGATCAGAATGTTGGTGTCTACGAAGTACTTGTCAGGCATTTCCGCCTCGACCGCGGTCAGCGTTCATGAATCTCATCCCGCGAATGAGCAGGAGACCAACGAAGGTCCATCCCCTCACGCAACCGCGCCAGGGCACGCTTGCGCGCGCGATGGTATGTCTGGCGATCGCGCACGATCTGCTCAAGCTTCGCCGCCAGCATCGCACTGATCGAGGTATCTTCTTCGGCGGCGAGGACGCGAGCCTCGCGCAGGAGATTGGCGTCCAATTTAAGGGTGATGTTCGTCTTCATATAGCACGCATTACAGTGCAGCACTATTTTACGTGCTCACCGATGATGGCGTCAAGCAACTTCTGGACTGCTGCATGGTTAACCAACTGATAAACCGGTTTTGCTACAATAATCGCATCATGAACCACGAATCCTTCGTCTCCGTCCCCACCGCTATCGAGGAGATCCGCGCCGGCCGCATGATCGTGGTCGTCGATGACGAAGACCGCGAGAATGAAGGCGACATCACCCTCGCCGCCGAGAAGGTCACCCCCGAAGCCATCAACTTCATGGCCAAGTATGGACGCGGCCTGGTCTGCCTCACCATGACCGAGGAGCGCCTCGCTCACCTCCGCATCGGCCCCATGAGCGCCGAGAATACGTCACAATACGGCACCGCTTTCTGCGAAGCCATCGACGCGCGCGAAGGCGTGACCACCGGCATCTCCGCCTACGATCGCGCCCGCACCATCCAGGTAGCGATCGACCCGGCCACGCAAGCCGCAGATCTTGCCCGCCCCGGCCACGTCTTCCCTCTCCGCGCCCGCAAAGGCGGAGTGCTCGTGCGCGCCGGACAGACCGAAGCCTCAGTAGATCTCGCCCGCCTCGCGGGATTAATTCCCGCCGGCATCATCTGCGAAATCATGAAAGACGATGGCACTATGGCCCGCGTCCCAGACCTCATCGAGTTCTGCCACCAGCACAACCTGAAGATGTTGACGGTCGCCGAGTTGATCCGCTACCGCATGGCGCACGAACGTTACGTGCATCGCGTAGGCGAAGCGTTAGTCGACACCCGCTTCGGCGAATTCCGCCTCATCGCTTACGAGAGCGAGGTCGATGGCGGAGAGTCGCATGTCGCCTTGATCAGAGGAGAAGTGGAGAACAAGAACGAGGCAAGCGACGCACCAGTGCTGGTGCGCATGCACGCCCACTGCCTGATGGGAGACGTCTTCGGAGCAACCGGCTGCGAATGCCACGCCACGCTCGAAGGCTCGCTCCGCCGCATCGCCGAGGAAGGACGCGGCGCTCTTATTTATTTACACCAAACCTCCAAGGGATTTTCGATCGAGAAAGCAGGCGAACGCAGTGCGCTCAGCTTCCATCGCGGCCGCAAGCTGCCGTCACTGCTCGACAACGAGCGCCAGACGCAGCGTGAAATCGGAATCGGCGCCCAGATTCTTTCTGACCTGAACCTGCGCCGCATCCGTCTGCTGACGAATAGGCCCAAACGTGTAGCCGCGCTCGAAGGTTTCGGAATAGAAATCGTCGACCAGGTTCCCGTGGAATTGAACGGAGTACAGGCAGAAAAAAGCTAAAGGCCGCAGGTCGCGGCCCGTTTTTTAGAACGGTTTGCGCACAACAACTTCGCTCTCACGAATAAAGAACTGCGCCGAGCAGTGCTCCGACCCGCAGATGACCGGCATCAGCCCGTTGATCTGGCGGCGCGTGATCAGGCCCAGCATGCCGCAGGACGGGCAAGCCAGCACGGCCCAGTAAGGGTCTTCCTTCTCGCCAACTTCGCCCGCGTTCTCCAGAACAAAAATTGTTCCAGGTTGCATCTGTTCGGGAATCCATTCGTTCAGAATGTCCAGTTCTCCGACCATGCATTCCTCCAGTGTTCCGCTACCGCGACCGAATCCCGATTCACACTTGCTGCCTAAGAAGCTTTTCTAGCACGCCGACGCGACGACGGCGATGTTACGGAGGTACTCGTTTTTCTGGCGACCACGTCAGCTCGCACTTGTCGCACTGCGTCGCTGAGGCAGATTCCTAGAATGGGCTGACTGGAATTCTTCAGGATGTCTACGATTTGCCGCGCCGAAGTTTCGAGATACAGATGTTTGCCGTCGGTGAGCAGGTGAACGTCGGAGTTGCGACCGACGATTTCTGCCAAGCCTTTGCCGCACTCGCGCTGCAAGAAACGCATGACCTTGCGGACACCCTGAAGCGAGAAACCTTTGCGGCGCAGTTCGCAGATCACCGCCATTTCGGTGAGGTTTTGCAGAGAGTACAGACGGCGATGCCCCGCGCGCTGCGGCTTGACCACGCCGCGCTCGTCCCACCACTGGAGCTGGCGAGCGGTCACGCCGGTCAGAGCGATCACCTCCTGCGATGAAAAGCTATCTGGCATGAATCCCCGATCCATTTTTCAGGCGATCTGTTTGAAACAGTCTGCAAGTCGAATGTTTGAAACATTCTAGACGTGAGATGGCAGGTGTCAACGGAGATTCGCAGCGGAGGGTTAACTAGAAGAGTGCACGATGGGACTGCGAAAAGAACTCCGCGCGGAGTTAAGAGCGGACAGCGGCGGATGAAGGCTGGGTTGATTTGGCGGCTCACGGCTCCTTCGACTTCCGCCTCAACTTCGCCGGGGACTTCGGCAGAATAGAAGAGGCCGAGAAATTCGTGCCTTTCCTATTCGATTGGGCTACGAAGGTGACTGTGGCGTGCAATTATTTGCAGCTTGACAAGGCAACGACCAGCGAACATAATTTCGCGCAAGTTTTCGGCGCCCTGTGCTTTTCTGCCGCTGAACTTGATTCAGTCCCCCTTTTAATTAAGCGTTTCGCCCGCAAGAAACCCAGGTTCGATTCCCCTGAAGGAGAAATTCCGATGAAGCTCCGCCTCGCCTGCGTGGTAATTGGATTTTTGTCATTGGCCTCATTGAGCGTTGCCCAGACCTCCACTCAAACTGCATCTGCCCTGCCTCGCCTGGTCCGCTTCGGGGGGACAGTCAAAGATCTCAACGGCAATCCGTTGACCGGCGTGGTCGGCATCACGTTCGCTCTCTACTCCGAAAAAACCGGCGGCGCTTCACTCTGGCTTGAGACGCAGAACGTTACCACCGACAGCAACGGCCACTACACAGTCCTGCTGGGCTCAACCAAGCCCGACGGACTGCCAGCGGAGTTGTTTACTTCCGAACAGGCGCGATGGGTGGGAGTGCAGGTCTCAGGGCAAGCCGAACAACCGCGCGTGCTGCTGGTCAGCGCTCCCTATGCATTGAAAGCAGGAGATGCGGAAACCATCGGCGGACTTCCACCTTCAGCATTCGTGCTGGCCGCGCCGGTTGCGATCGCAGCCCCAACTGACAGCCCGGCCGCGACGGTTACACCGCTAACCGCGACAGACGTGACCACGACCGGCGGCACAGTCGGCTATCTGCCGACGTTCAACGGTGCCGATACGATTGTGGATTCGGTTCTGTTTCAATCGGCGACGTCACCGTTTAAGATTGGCATCAACACCGCCACTCCCGCCACTACGCTGGATGTCAATGGCGCAGGAACGATTCGCGGGACGCTGGCGTTGCCGGCAACGGGTACCGCGACGGCCACGGCAGGGAGTGTCTCGCAAGGGCTGAATCTGGTGGCGTCTTCCTACAACAGCACAAGCGCTACAGCCGTGAACCAGACGTTCCGCTGGCACGCGGAACCGGCTGCGAACGACACCAGCGCTCCCACAGGCACTTTGAACCTGCTCTACGGACTAGGCGCGGCCGCGCCGAGTGAGACCGGACTGAAGATCAGCAACAAAGGCCTTTTCACCTTCGCCACAGGACAAACTTTCCCGGGAACGGGCGACGGCTCAGTCACCAGCGTTGCCACCGGGTTGGGGCTGAAGGGGGGGCCGATTACTAAAACCGGCACGCTGACCATCGACACTACCGTGGTCCCACAGTTGAAAGCGGCGAACACCTTCGCCGGCAACCAGACGGTGAGTGGGAACCTGAGCGCGACCGGGATAGTGACAGGAAGCAGCTACCAGATTGGCCCCTATCTGTTCGCCTTCGGCTCCGTTACAAATTTCAATGCTTTCCTGGGCTTCGCGGGGAGCACCGCCGCTACCGGTACTTTCAACACGGCCAGCGGCGTCCAGGCGTTAGCATCGAATACCACGGGCTTCGAGAACACGGCCACCGGCAGCGCGGCGCTTTCCGCCAACACCGTAGGCATTTTCAATACGGCCAGCGGCACCGGGGCGTTGTCATTGGACACCACGGGCTCCTACAACACGGCCAGCGGCGCCGAGGCGATGGTCTTCAACACCACAGCCAACTACAACACGGCCAGCGGCGTCTGGGCGCTGTATTACAACACTACGGGCCCCTATAACACAGCCACCGGATATGAGGCGCTGTACGGCAACACCACAGCCAACTACAACACGGCCACCGGCGCCCAGGCACTGTACAATAACTCGGGCGAAGCCAATCTGGCCGACGGCGCCCTGGCCCTGTACTCCAACACCACCGGGGCGGGCAACACCGGGGTGGGCGCCGACGCGCTTTATTCCAACACGACCAGCAACTATGTCACTTGCGTGGGCTACTCCTGTAGCGCCTCCGACAACATCAGCAACGCCACGGCCATCGGCGCCCGCGCGCGTGTCGAGCAGAGTAACTCGCTGGTGCTGGGCGGCACCGGCGATCACGCCGTGAATGTAGGTATTGGCACAACCAAGCCGTCGAACATTCTCACCGTCGGCCGAGGCGCGGGCCATCCGGTGAGCGATAGCTGGGAGACCTACAGTTCGCGCCGCTGGAAGACCAATATTCAAACACTGCCCAATGCGCTGGCGAAAGTCGAGAAGTTGCGCGGGGTCTCCTACGACCTGAAGGCAAACGGCAAACACGAGGTTGGCGTCATTGCCGAGGAAGTGGGAGCGGTAGTGCCGGAAGTGGTGAGCTACGAGGAGAACGGAAAAGATGCTCGGGGCGTGGACTACAGCCGGCTGACGGCACTGCTGATTGAGGCCACAAAGGAACAGCAGGCGCTGATCCGGGAACAGCAAGCGCAGATCGCCCGGCTTGCGCGGCAAGTGAAAACCATCAAGGCCGCTCTGAAAGCCAGCGCACGAAGTGGCCCCGAAGTTCGCACGGTGAAGGTGGAAGGGGCGGCGGCGCGCCAGTAGTGGCTACGATGGAGGCGGTGCTGGCTGGGGTGTTGCGTGCGCCGGGGAGCGGGTAGAGGGCGCCAGCTTCGCGCGATGGGAGGGCCGCGTTGGGAGGGAGATGAGCAGCGGAAATGCCTTGCGGGGCCGATGGTGACGTGGGCGCGCAAGGGGTCCCTTCGGCTTCGCTCAGGGCAGGCTCTTCGACCGCGCATCTGCTTCACTCCGTGAAGCAGATGCTCCGCTTAGGATGACAGTGCGCTTCAGGAAATGCTTTATTCCGGAAGCGGCCTCAGCTGTCGCAGCCGCCCCCGACGAAGTGGACTATTTCGAGGTGGTCGCCGTCTTTGAGATGAGTCTGCGGCCAGCGGTCGCGGGGGACGATGTCGCGGTTCAGTTCGACGGCTACGCGGTCCGGCTTCATGGCGAGGGATTCGATCAGGGCTGCGAGGGTGAGGTTGGCGGTGAGTCCTGGATCGGCGAAGGTGCGGGCTTCTCCGTTGATGTGAAGATTCATTTCATTCCACCAAGACAGGCTGAGAACGCTCCTCTGTGAGGCGTATTGTCTCACGGGGCGAGGACAACGCCTCGCTGCGCTCGGCTGGACGGCCGAGGCGGCCGTCCCCACATGCTTCGGCCGCCGGGACGGCGGCGCTACTTTCAAATTACCCGGCTTTGCGGAGGGTGAATTTGCGGGTTACGGTGCGGCCCTGATGGCTGGCTTGCACCATTACGGAGGCTTCGGCCAGGGCGGATTCCTCGACCTCGATTGAGATCTGGGCGGCACCTGCGGAATCGGTGACGGCCTGAGTGTAGAAAGGCGCGGCGTCGGGACGGGCAAAGCGGAAGGTGAGACGGGCGCTGGGCACGGCCGCGCCGTCTTCGGTGACGCGGAGCTGCATGATCAGATTGCGATCGTTGTGAACCGAGGCGGCGTTTTCCCACTGGACGTCGAGTTGCTTGATGCCGGCCAAGGCATCGGTTTCGGCGCGGTCGAGGACGCTTTCGAGCTTGCCTTCGCGGATGGCTTCGAGCACGAGGCGATGCTGATCGCGGAGTTGCTGTTCTTTTTGAGGATCGCCAAATTCGACTTGCGCAGCCGAGGCGGCATAGGAGATGGCGCGTTTGCCGATACACCTTCCACGCACGAACACCTGAGTCTGCAACAGTTTTTCGCTCTCGCGCGCTTCACTTTGCACGTGGTAGATGGTGTCGACGTGTTTTACATCGGTGTTAAATCCAAAAATCATAAAGAATTGTGTGATTGGGTGATCGGGCGATTGCGCGATTGAAAATCACAACAACCCGAGCTTACAACGTTTGCGCGAATATCAGGATTTTGAATTTCAATTACCTGATTCACCGATTGCGCAGCCGCCAAATTGTTTCTCGTTCCCTTGACACTCTTGCAGATCAGCCCCTAATCTAGAATGTTTAATCGATGCTTGGCGCGAATTATATATAGCCCGTCCTATGCCCGACAATTACTTCGCTGGCTACCTGCCGTTTCTGATCCATATTCTACTGGCGGGTGGGATTGCGACTGCCATTATCACGCTTTCCTGGTGGATCGGGGAGCGTAAACCGACCCGCGCCAAGATGTCTGCCTATGAATGCGGCATGACTCCGGTGGGGGACTCGCGCGGGCGCTTCTCGGTGAAGTTCTACCTGGTGGCTATGCTGTTCATTCTGTTCGACGTTGAGGCCGTTTTCCTTTATCCCTGGGCGGTGATTCTGCGCGATTTGAAACACTTCGGGTTGTGGGAAATGTTTGTCTACATCGGCATTGTTCTGGTCGGCTTCTTTTATGTCTGGAAGAAGGGCGTTCTGGATTGGGGGCCATCTCGAGTGCGGTCCAATGTCCGGCGGGGGGAAGGCTAATGGCTCTGGCGCCTGCCATTACCGATGTTGAACAGCTGAAGGGTCATCCGGCGGTGGCACGGCTGCTGGCATGGAGTCCTTCGGCGATAACGGAAGTGAAGTTCGACCGCGACGAGATGACGATTTATGTGGATCGGGCGAGCCTTCGCGAAGCCTGCGCCCTGCTGCGTGACGATGAGGAATGTGCGTTTAACTTTCTTTCTGACGTGACCTGCGTGGACTGGTATCCGGCGGAGCCTCGATTTGAAGTAATTTATCACTTGCTTTCGATTTCCAAAAAGGAGCGGGTACGACTGAAGGTGCGGCTCGATAGCGCGAGCCCGGTGGTTGAGTCGCTTACTTCCCTTTGGCCGGGCGCTAATTATTTTGAGCGCGAAGTGTTTGATCTGTTTGGCATCCGGTTTACGGGGCATCCTTATATGCGGCGCCTTCTGATGCCGGAGGACTGGGAAGGCCATCCGCTGCGGAAAGATTATCCGGTGGAGGGCTACCGCTAGGCTTCGTCATGGCTCACCTCTCGCCCACTCCCGTGCTTGAACCTGGCCAGGATCGAACCATGATCCTGAACATGGGGCCGCAACATCCTTCCACGCATGGTGTACTGCGCGTGCTGCTGGAAATTGACGGCGAGACGGTAGTGCGGATCATGCCCGACATTGGGTTTCTGCATACCGGGATTGAGAAGACTTGTGAGGCGAAGTTTTACCAGCAGGTGGTGCCGCTGACGGACCGCATCGACTATCTGTGCCCCATGACCAACAATCTGTGTTACGTGCTGGCCGTGGAGAAGTTGCTGGGGCTGGAGATTCCTCCTAAGGCGCAGTGGCTGCGGGTGCTGCTGAATGAGTTGACGCGGATTAATTCGCATCTGGTGTGGCTGGGCACGCACGCCATGGATATTGGCGCGCTGACCGTGTTCCTGTATTGCTTCCGCGAGCGCGAAGAAGTGCTGAAGATGTTTGAGATGATCAGCGGACAGCGCATGATGACCTCTTACTTTCGCGTGGGAGGAGTGGCGCTGGAGCCACCTTTGGGATTTTTCGAGCGGGTGCGCGAATTTGCCGGGCGCTTTCCTGAGAAAGTGGATGAATACGAGAACCTGCTCACGGGAAATCCGATCTTTAAGATGCGCACGCAGGGCGTGGCCAAACTCAGCGCGGAAGACGCGATTGCTTTGGGAGCGACTGGACCGACGCTGCGCGGGAGTGGTGTGGACATTGACCTGCGCCGCGATATGCCTTATTCGGGGTATGAGAATTTCAAGTTCAAGGTTCCGGTGGCGCAGGAAGGCGATGTGTTCGCTCGCTATATGTGCCGGGTGCGGGAACTGCGGGAGTCGAATGAGATTGTGAGGCAGGCTCTGGACGGTATGCCGGAGGGGCGGATCAAGGCTGACGCTCCTGGGATTGTGCTGCCGGACCGGGAGAAGATGAAGACGCAAATGGAAGCCCTCATCTACCACTTCAAGATCATTACCGAGGGATTTGCGGTGCCGGCGGGTGAAGTGTATCAGGCAGTAGAGTCGCCGCGGGGCGAGATGGGCTACTACATCGTCAGCGACGGGACCGCTAAACCTTATCGCGTGCATATGCGGGCAGCTTGCCTGGCGAATTTGCAGACGCTGCCGAAGATGTGCGAGGGCGGGTTGATTGCGGATGTTGTGGCAGCGATTGGGAGTATCGACATTGTGCTGGGAGAAATCGACCGGTGAGGTTTTCTGACGAGTTCGAGGCGCGGTTTGCGGAGATGGTTCCGCACTATCCGACGAAGCGGTCGGCGCTGGTGCCTACTCTGCTTTATGCGCAGGATGAAGTTGGATTTTTATCCGATGATGTGATCGCGGAGCTTGCTGGACGGCTTGATTTGACTGAGCTCGAAGTGCGGAACGTGATCAGTTATTACTCGATGCTGACTACGAAACCGCGCGGCAAGTTCAACGTGCAGGTTTGCACGAACATCAGCTGCCTGGTTCGAGGAGGCGAAAAGATTCTGCATCACTGTGCTGAGAAGCTGGGAGTGGGCCACCGGGGAACGACGCCGGATGGCTTGTTTACGCTGGAGGAAGTGGAATGCATTGGAGCCTGCAGTTGGGCTCCAGCGGCGCAGGTGAATTACGATTTTCATGAGAACCTGACGGTGGAGAAGATGGATGCGATTCTGGAAGGATATAAGAAGATTTAGCGATTGTGCGATCGGGTGATTGGGCGATTGAAAAGCCAACGGAATTAGCGGCTGTGGAAGTGAACAGCTTTTCAATCGCACAATGACTCAATCGCAAAATCACCCAATGGCAACTCTGGTTTCCCATCCCGACGAGGTAAAGGTCGTCTCCCGGCGCTTCGGGCAGGGTGCGACGAATATCGACCGTTATCTCGAACTGGACGGCTACAAGGCCGTGCGGAAAGCGCTTGGAATGGAGCCGGACGCGATCATTAATGAAGTGAAGAACTCCGGGCTGCGGGGACGGGGCGGGGCTGGATTCTCGACCGGGATGAAGTGGTCGTTCGTGCCCAAGCAGTCGGCGAAACCGAAGTATGTGCTGTGCAACGGGGATGAGAGCGAGCCTGGCACTTGCAAAGACCGGCTGATTTTCGAGCACGATCCGCACTCTGTGATTGAAGGGGTGATGATCGGCGGGCTGGCGGTGGGCGCGCAGAGCGGATACATCTACATCCGCGGCGAATACCGATATTTGTTGAACATCATGCAGAAGGCGATCGCCGACGCTTATGCAAAGGGTTTTCTGGGCAAGAATATTTTCGGGAGTGGGCGTGATTTCGATATTTACTGGCACGGCGGCGCCGGGGCTTATGAAGTTGGAGAAGAATCGGCGCTGATGGAGTCGCTCGAGGGCAAACGCGGGATTCCGCGGATTCGGCCGCCGTTTCCGGCCGTGGTTGGTCTGTGGGGCGGTCCGACTGTGATTAATAATGCGGAAACTTTGGCCAGCGTTCCTCACATTATTCTCGGCGGGGCTGAATGGTTTGCGAAGATTGGTCCGCCGAAGAATGGCGGGACCCGGTTGTTTTGCCTCAGCGGCAATATCGCGCGGCCCGGCGTTTATGAGCTGCCGATGGGCTACAACCTGAAGAAGATGATTTATGAAGTCGGCGGCGGCATCCCTAACGGGCGTCAACTGAAAGCGGTTGTGCCGGGCGGGGCTTCGTGTCCCTGCCTCACCGCTGATGAGATCGATGTCAATATGGATTTCGATTCGGTGGCGAAGGCAGGTTCGATGCTGGGTTCGGGCGGAGTGGTGGTGGTTGATGATGCGCAGTGCATTGTGAAGTTTGCTTTGCGGACTATGAAGTTTTATCAGCATGAGAGTTGCGGATGGTGCATTCCCTGCCGGGAGGGTACCGACTGGCTGAAGAAGACGCTGCTGCGTTTTCATTCCGGCGGCGGTGTGATGAAAGACATCGACCAGATGCAGTACCTGGCGGAGAACATGCTGGGGCGGACGTTTTGTCCGCTGGGCGATGCGGCGGCGATGCCGACCATTGCTTTCGTGAAGAAGTTCCGCAGAGAGTTTGAAGATCATCTGGAAGGGCGACCTTGCCCGTATGAGCAGAGGGGTGTGGCGGAAGAAGTGATGGCGTAGCGGGGAGATTTGGTCATTTGGTGATCGGGTGATTTTGCGATTTAAGAGCTTAAGAGTTTTCCAGAAGGTTAGGTTTTCAATCACCCGATCACGAAATCGCAAAATCGCGCAATTCTTATGGCTGACTTAACACTTACAGTGGACGGCAAGAAGGTCACGGCTCCCGCCGGGACGCTGCTGATTGAAGCCTGCAAGACCGTGGGCATTGAAGTGCCTTCGTTTTGCTATTACCCGAACCTTTCTTTGCAGGGCGCTTGCCGGATGTGCCTGGTGAAGATCGAGAAGATGCCCAAGCTACAGACGGCTTGTACAACGGTGATCAGCGAAGGCATGGTCGTCACTTCGGATAGCGATGAGATCAAGCAGGCGCGCAAGTCGACGCTGGAGATGCTGCTGGGGAACCATCCACTGGATTGTCCGGTGTGCGATGCGGGAGGCGAATGTGAACTGCAGGACATGACGTTCTCCTATGGCGCGGCGGAATCGAAGTTCATGGAGGCGAAAAACCACAAAGATGAGCAACAGTGGTCGCCGGTGGTATTTTTCGACCGTCCGCGCTGCATTCTCTGCTTCCGCTGTGTGCGGGTCTGCGGCGAAGGCATGGACGTGTGGGCTTTGGGAGTGCAGAACCGCGGCGTGAGTTCGATCATCGCGCCTAATAAGCAGGATCACCTGGAGTGCGAAGAGTGCGGCATGTGCATCGACATCTGCCCCGTGGGCGCGCTTACTTCCGGCGCGTATCGCTACAAGACGCGGCCATGGGAGATGAAGCATGTGGGCACGATTTGCACCCATTGCGGGGACGGGTGCAAGACTACGCTGGGCGTGCGCCGCGCCGACACTGGCATGGAGATTGTACGGGGCGACAACCGGGACAAGAGCGGGGCGAACGGCGATTTTCTCTGCATCAAGGGGCGATATGCTTTCGATTTTGCGAATCACGAAGAACGGCTTACGCGTCCGCTGATTCGCCGAGACGGGAAGCTGACTCCGGCGAGTTGGGAAGAAGCGTTTGAGCTTATCGGGAAGAAGTTCGCGGAGGTTCGCGAGAAGGATGGCGGGGCGGCGATTGGCGTGGTCGGCTCGACTCGCACGACCAACGAAGAAGCTTACCTGCTTTCGAAGTTCGCGCGCCTAGTGCTGAAGACGAACAACGTGGACCACCATCGCACCGCGGACTTCCCTGCCCTGGCAGCTGCGCTTCGCGGCAAAGGCGATGCCACTGCCGGCATGGCGGACGTGTTCACCGCTCCTGCTGTTCTGCTGATTGGGAACGATCCTACCGAACAACACCCGCTGCTGGCCTGGCAGATTCGCAACAACGTGCGCCTGCACCGGGCGCGGTTTTACCTGATTAACTCCAGCCCGATCAAGTTGCGGCGGCAGGCGACGAGCTTCCTGCAGATCCCTGCCGGGAGCGAAGGGCAAGTCGCCGCGTTTCTCGGGGGCAGCGAGGCTACCGTGGATTCGCTCACTGGTTCATCTACAAATAAAGATGCGTGGATGGCTCTGCGCGACAAACTGCGCGGCGAGCAGAATCTGGTTATCGTTTTCGGTTCTGAACTCCGTGGTGGCGACCTGGCCAACCTGGTGAAGTTCGGTTCTGCAATTCCCGGGGCCAAGTTTGTCTGTCTGGCGGATTATGCGAACTCTCGTGGAGCTGCCGATATGGGCCTGTATCCCGATCTGTTGCCGGGATATCACCCGACCGCCGGAAACAGCCGGTTTCATCAGGAGTGGGGAGAAATCCCGCAGGCCGGCGGCCTTGATCTGGATGGCATGGTGGAAGCCGGGAAAATGGGCGGGTTGAAGGCTCTTTACGTTGTGGGGTCGAATCCTGTCGGACGATTGAAGATCGATCCGTTTGCATTCTCGAAGAGCTTTGTTGTCGTACAGGATATGTTTCTGACTGAGACTGCGGTGATGGCCGACGTAGTGTTGCCGGCCGCAAATGCTTACGAAAAGTCGGGAACGTTCACCAATACTTGCGGCGACTTACAGCTGGTGAAGAAAGCCGGCGAAGTCACGGACACGAAAACCGATTTCGAGATGATCGTGCGCGTCGCAGATGCCATGGGATTTGATGTGCGCCGGCTGGTGCCTTTCGGCGGCGGCACCTATGCCGACATGGGGCAATCTCGCGGAGCGCAGTCGGGCGAGGCTGACCGTCATGCGGTGTGGCTTGAGGCTCACGGACTGGAGCCGAAGATGAGCCCGTTCGATCCTACGGCGATTCTGGACGAAATTCAGCGGCTGGTCCCGGGCTATGACGTGTCTCGCATGAATCTACTGGCGGGAAACAGCCAGCATACGTCGCTCGCCAAGGCGGGGCCTGGGGCAGCGCATCGAACCGAGTCGATCGCTCCGGCGAACGATAATCTTTTCACTTCTGGAACCCTGGGACGGTATTCGCGCGCGTTGTAGTCGGTTATGGAGAGTCACGAGGTCAAGCCCGCTGAGGTCGCGGCGGACTGATTATCAAACATTAGGATTCCGGCATCTTGGAGAGCAAGGCATTGTCCGTTGGCGTTTTCATACTCGTGTCGGTGATCAAATCGGTGATCGTCCTCGTCGTGCTGCTCACGGCGGTTGCGTATACGGTTTGGCTGGAGCGCAAAGTCGTCGGCCACATGCAGAATCGCTGGGGCCCCACGCGAGTTGGTCCGTTTGGCTTGCTGCAACCTGCTGCCGACGGGCTGAAGTTTTTGTTTAAAGAAGATCTCACGCCGCCGCACGTTTACAAGCCGCTTTTTCTGGCGGCGCCGATGATGGCGCTGATCTTTGCTTTGACTTCGATATCGGTGATTCCGTTTGGCAACTCGATCACGATTTTTGGCTACAGCATTCCATTGCAGATCACGGATTTGAACATTGGGCTGCTGCTGATTCTGGGCGTTACTTCATTGGGAGTATATGGGGTTGCTCTGGCGGGCTGGTCGTCGAACAACAAGTACTCCCTGCTAGGTGGACTTCGCGCGAGCGCACAGATGGTGAGCTATGAAATTGCCCTGGGACTGTCGCTGGTCGGGGTTTTGATTCAGTCCGGCAGTTTCAGTCTGCGGGTGATCGTCGATGCGCAGGGAGGACGATTTCTAGGATTCATTCCACGCTGGAATATTTTTCATGGACAGTTCGTCGGCTTTTTCATTTATCTGATGGCGGCGTATGCGGAAACTAATCGCATTCCTTTTGACCTGCCGGAGGCCGAGACCGAACTGGTTGCGGGATACCACACCGAGTACAGCGCCATGAAGTTTGCCATGTTCTTCATGGCCGAGTACGCCAACATGATCACGGTGGCTTGCCTGGCTACGCTGCTTTTTTTTGGAGGATGGCACGGTCCGTTGTTTGGACCTCCCTTGCTGCGCTCGTTGCTGCCGCTGTTTTGGTTTGGCGCGAAGATTTTCTGTTTTCTCTTTCTTTATATCTGGGTGCGCGGGACGTTGCCGCGCTTCCGCTACGACCAACTGATGTCTTTCGGCTGGAAGTTTCTGCTGCCGCTGGCGATCGCGAATCTGGTGGCAACGGCGATTGCCGTAGTCTGGTAGAAACAGTTCTCAGTACCTGGTACCCAGTTGCCAGTAAGAACGCTGGGCTTGACTCGGAACTGGGTGCTAGCAACTACGTACTGATTTCATGAGTTTCCATCTCATACTTTTTCTCGCGTTCGGAGTGGTTTGCGTGGCCGGGGCAGTTAACCTGCTGGCGCAACGGCATCCGATCAACAGCGCGCTGTCGCTGATTGCGGTGATGGCGGCGCTGGCTGGCGAATATCTGCTGCTGGGCGCGGAGTTTGTCGCGGCGGTGCAGGTTATCGTCTACGCCGGCGCCATCATGGTGTTGTTTGTCTTTGTCATTATGTTGCTGAACGCCGGCGAAGAAGAGCACACGAATGGCAGCCGTGTCGCGCTTCTGTTGGGTGTGCCCGGAGTGCTGACCGGAAGCGTGCTCGTGGCTTGGGTGGTGCTGCGGCAATCCGAGCCTGAGGCGGTGCCGATCGGAGCGTTGCCGGGGCATCCCACCGATATTGCCCAGCTTCTTTTTCACGACTTCCTGTTGCCCTTTGAGGTCACTTCGGTGTTGATTCTGATCGCCATCATGGGCGCGGTGGTTCTGGCCAGCAAGCCGGAAACGCCCGCGAGAGAGGCGGACTGATGGTTCCCTCATACATTCCACTATCGTATTACCTGCTGCTGAGCGGATTCTTGTTTGCCTGTGGCGTGGTGGGATTTCTGATCAAGCGCAACATCATCACCATCTTTATGTCGATTGAGTTGATGTTGAACGGAGTGAATCTTTCGTTTGTGGCGTTTGCAGCGCACTGGCACGCGCTGGCCGGGCAGGTATTTGTCTTCTTTGTGATGGTAGTGGCGGCGGCGGAGGCGACCGTGGGGCTGGCGATCATTATTGCGGTCTATCGCACGCGCGAGACTTTGAACGTGGATCAGGTGAACCTGCTCAAGCTATGAACCCGAATCTCAATTTATGGCTGATCCCGGTTCTGCCGCTGGCGGGGGCTGCGATCAACGGCTTCCTCGGGAAGAAGTCTTCGCGGCAAGCGGTGAGCACAGTTGCGCTGGTCTTCAGCGGCGCAGCGTTTGCGATGGCGCTGTGGGTTGCGGCACGCTTTTCGTCGTTGTCGCTTCCCTACCAAGAGTTTGTTGCGCATTGGATCCGCATCGTGGGTTTCAGGGCGGACTTTGCTTTTTATCTTGACCAACTTTCTTTGGTCATGCTGCTGGTGGTGACCGGCGTCGGATTTCTGATTCATATTTATTCTGTCGGATACATGTGGGACGACCCCAGCTACTACCGCTTTTTCAGCTATCTGAACCTGTTCATGTTTTTCATGCTGACGCTGGTGCTGGCGAACAACTACCTGGTGATGTTCATCGGGTGGGAAGGCGTGGGGCTGGCGTCCTACCTGCTGATTGGATTCTGGTTCACGAAAGATTCTGCTGCATCGGCGGGCAAGAAGGCGTTCATCGTGAACCGGATCGGCGATTTCGGGTTTCTGATCGCACTGTTCTTGCTGATCAAGCACTTCGGCTCGCTGAATTTTGATCAAGTGTTTCAAAGCATCTCTCCTCTGGGCGCGGAAACAGCGGGTGCAGGGGTGCTCACGGCTATCGGCATTTTGCTGATGGTAGGTGCCGCTGGCAAGTCGGCGCAGATCCCGCTGTATATCTGGCTGCCTGATGCTATGGAGGGTCCTACGCCGGTTTCGGCGTTGATCCACGCCGCGACCATGGTAACCGCGGGCGTCTACATGGTTTCGCGTTCGCATGTAATTTTTGAACGCGCGCCCACGGCTCTGGCGGTTGTGGCGATTATTGGAACGCTCACCGCATTTTTCGCCGCGACGATCGGCATCGCGCAGACTGACATCAAGAAAGTTCTCGCCTACTCAACCGTTTCGCAGCTCGGTTACATGTTCATGGCTTGCGGAGTGGGGGCTTTCTCCGCCGGAATTTTCCATCTGATGACCCACGCGTTCTTCAAGGGTCTGCTGTTTCTCGGTGCTGGTTCGGTGATTCATGCTGTCGGCGGCGAGCAAGATATGCGCAAGATGGGGGGACTGAGGTCGTACATCCCATGGACGTTTCTCACGATGGGCGTCGCGACACTGGCGATCTCTGGAATTCCACCGTTTGCAGGTTTCTGGAGCAAGGACGAAATTCTGTGGAAGGCTTATCAGGTTAGCTGGGTGTACTGGGGAATTGGCGTTTTCACTGCATTCCTTACCTCTTTCTACATGTTCCGCTTGTTCTACATGACGTTCTTTGGCGACTACCGCGGAGCCTCCGCAGCAGCCCATGACTCGCACGCGTCCGAAACTCACGGACACGGCGAGCCGCATGAGAGCCCGATGGTGATGCTGGTACCGCTGATGATTCTGGCGTTGCTATCGCTGGTCGGCGGACTCGTGGGGATCGGCAACAATTTCGAACATTTTCTGGCTCCTGTGTTCGGCACAACTGAGGCAGTCGAGACCGCGAGTCACGGCACCGAAATGCTGTTGATGGGCGTGTCGGTGGTTCTCGCCGCATTGGGATGGATTTTGGCGTACGTCCTCTATTGCAGCCGTCCCGATCTGCCGCAGAAAATTGCCGATTCGCTCGGCGGCTTCTATCAGGCAGTGGTGCACAAGTACTACATCGACGAACTTTACGCTGCGGTTTTCGTCAGGCCGCTAATCGAGGGTTCGACTCGAATCCTCTGGCAGGATGTGGACAGAAAGATTATCGATGCTGCGGTGAATGACTCCGGGGACGGGGCGCGACAGGTTTCCGACGAAGTGCGCCGCATGCAATCCGGCAACATTCGGTCGTACGCGGGCTGGATCGCGGCCGGTTCTGCAGCGGTGATCGCTTTCATGATCTGGATGGGGGTGCGATGAGCACTGACAATCTCAGCCCGATCATTCTTACGCTGGTGACATTCGCGCCGCTGGTGGGCGGACTGCTGCTGATGCTGTTGCCGCGGCGCGATCGCGACATCCGTATTTTTGCTCTTGTCATCACGCTGCTGACATTTGTTTTGTCCCTGCACCTGCCTGTTTATTTTCATCGTGGGCAAACTGACTTTCAGTACCAGGTCGACAAGCCGTGGGTTTCCACTCCCAATATTCACTATCACATGGGGGTTGACGGATTCTCGTTGTGGCTGGTGGTGCTTACTACATTTCTCACGCCGCTGTGCGTGCTGATTTCCTGGAAGTCGATTCATGAGCGGGTGAAGGAATTCTTCATTCTCCTTCTGATACTGGAGACTGCTCTGATCGGGGTCTTCACCTCTCTCGACTTGTTCCTCTTCTATTTCTTCTGGGAAGCCACGCTGATCCCGATGGCTTTACTGATCGGCATTTTTGGCCATGAGCGCAAAGTGTATGCCGCAGTGAAGTTTTTCATGTACACCATGATTGGTTCGGTATTCATGCTGGCCGCGATTCTCTGGCTCTACGCGCATACGGGCAGCTTTGACTTTGTTGTGATTCGCGACGCGATCGCGAGCGGAGCTGTTCCGAAGTTTCCGGCGGCTGCTCAGTGGTTGTTCCTCGGGTTCTTCGTGGCATTTGCGGTGAAGGTTCCTCTGTTTCCCTTTCATACATGGTTGCCCGATGCGCACGTGGAAGCGCCGACGGCGGGTTCGGTGCTGCTGGCCGGAGTGTTGCTCAAGATGGGCACTTACGGGATGCTGCGCTTTAACCTGGGCTTATTTCCCGAGCAGTCGCGGCAGAATGCTCCGTGGGTCATGACGCTTGCCTTGATTGGCATCATCTACGGCGCGCTGGTGGCCATGGTACAGCCCAACATGAAGAAGCTGATCGCGTACTCGTCCGTCAGCCATTTGGGATTTGTTGTACTGGGAATTTTCAGCTTTACGCAGGCGGGACTGAACGGGGCGATGTTCGTGATGCTGGCTCACGGAATTTCTACAGGCGGCCTGTTCATGCTGGCAGGAATTCTGCACGAACGCCGGCATACTTATGAGATCAGCGAGTTCGGCGGCCTGGCCTCGCCGATGCCGATTTATGCCGCGACTTATCTGGTGATCGTTCTGGCGTCGGTGGGTCTGCCACTTCTCAATGGCTTCATTGGTGAGTTCCTGGTGTTGAGCGGCGCATTTCAGGACAAGGCAGTGTACGGGATACTCGGCGCCACCGGAATAATCTGGAGCGCCATCTATCTACTCTGGATGTATCAGCGAGTGTTCTACGGCAAGGTCACACATCCGATAAACAATTCTTTGGGCGATCTTACCGGGTTCGAGAAGATCGCGATTTGGCCTTGCGCAGCAGTGGCGCTGGTGATGGGAGTCGCGCCGATTCTGTGGCTGGGGGCGATCGATCCAGCGGTTCAGGCGGCGCTCACGCCCGTTGTGCGAGTGGCGAGCAGGATGGTGGGGCAATGATAGCGACGGTGTCCCTGGTCCCTGGCTACTCGCAGTCGCTGCCGCAGAGCGCAGATTATGTCCGCATTTTGCCGGAGATTGTTCTTTCAGTTTTCGGCATGATTGTGATGTTGCTCGAACCCCTGCTCGACGAAGAGGCCGGGCAGAAGATTCTAGGACTGATTGCGCTGCTGGGCACGCTGGCGGGTCTGGGAGCTACCTGGTTCATGGCGCAGGCTCCGGGGCTGGCGTTCTGGAACATGGTGAAGGTGGATGGATTCAGCGTTTTCTTTCATGTCCTCGTGATTGCGATTGCCGCTGTCGTGATTCTCAGTTCATACGAGTACCTGGCGGTGCAGCGGATTCGCGCGGGGGAATACTACGCGTTGATTCTCTTCGGTGTAGTCGGCATGGCGCTGATGTCGTCGGCCATCGAACTGGTTCTGATTTTCATCGCGCTCGAGATTTCCTCCATTTCTTCTTATGTGTTGGCGGGATTTCGCAGGCACGAGGCAGCAAGCGCCGAGTCTTCACTGAAGTACTTTCTCCTGGGTTCATTTGCCACGGCATTTTTCCTTTACGGAGTGGCGTTGATGTTTGGGGCCACGGGCTCGACGAATATCGATCAGATCGGCAATACGTTGCGGGCTGGCCCAGTCCCATTGATGGCGTTCGTGGCCGTGGCTTTTATGTTCGTGGGCCTGGGCTTCAAGGTGGCTGCGGCGCCGTTCCACATCTGGACGCCTGACGTGTATGAAGGAGCACCCGCACCGGTTGTCGGTTTCATGTCGACTGCGCCCAAGGCAGCGGCCTTTGCAGTTTTGTTGCGCGTCGTTTTCGTGATCGACGTGCACGGCCTGGTCTGGGTCATCTGGCTTGCAGCGGCACTCTCCATGACGTTGGGCAACATGGGCGCTTTGGTGCAAGACAATGTGAAGCGGTTGCTGGCTTATTCCGCGATCGCGCACGCGGGTTATACGCTGGTCGCATTCGCAGCCGCACCTGCTCTGGGAACCTCGGCTGCGATGTTCTATCTCGCGGCCTATGCCGCCATGAATCTGGGCGCCTTTGCAGTCGTCAGCCACTTCGCCAACGCGGGTGAGCGCTATGTGACGCTTGAAGACTACGAAGGCCTGGGCCGAAGCTCTCCACTGCTGGCTGCGACGCTCACTATCTTTTTGCTCTCGCTAATCGGGATCCCGATGACCGGCGGTTTCTTTGCCAAGTTCTATGTGTTCAGCGCGGCGGTGAAGGCCAACCTGATCTGGCTGACGATCATTGGCGTCGTCAATAGCGGCGTGGGGGCATATTACTACCTGCGCATCATCGTGATGATGTATATGCGAGAATCGCGGAAAGAAGTTCCGGTGACCCGGGTCCCGTTTGCGCTTGGCCTCGCGCTGGCGTGCTGCCTGGCCGCGACCATTTATTTCGGAATATTTCCCGGCCGCGTGTTGCAATTTGCTCAAGACTCCGCTCGACAACTCGTGCAGCAGGCTCCGCCCGAGATTCCATCTTCCACAGCTGTTTCAATGGTTCCCGGAAAACTCTGAAGCAAACCATGAATTAGCCCAGCGATTGGGTGTCCCGACACAAATTCAATCGCGGTCGTGTACCAAGGGAACGAAGAGCACCAGTTCCCGAAGGGAGATTGCGGGCTGACCGTTCTGCATGCGGATGAACTGCAACTGCTGAGAACCGGGAGAACCGACGGGGATGATCATCCGTCCGGAGTCGCGGAGTTGGGTGAGCAGGGCGGGAGGGAGATCAGAAGCAGCTGCGGAGACGAGGATGGCGTCGAACGGAGCGTCGGCGCTAAGACCGAGTGTTCCGTCTGCGGTGAGAACTCGAACGTTGGCATAGCCAAGCTCAGCGAGAAGGTTGCGGGCACGGTCTGCCAGGGCGGGGTGGCGTTCAATGGAGAATACCTGGGCCGCTAGTTCGGCGAGCAGAGCGGTGACGTAGCCGGAGCCAGTTCCGATTTCGAGAACCTTATCGGCGGGCGTGAGTTCAAGAGATTCAAGCATGCGGGCAACGATGTAAGGCTGAGAGATCGTTTGGCCATCACTGATGGGCAAAGGATGATCGTCGTAGGCATGGCTCTGGTATGGTTCGGGGACGAATACGTGACGGGGGACGCGCAGCATGGCTTCGAGAACGCGTGGGTCGGCGATGCCGCGGGCCCGAAGTTGTGAATCGACCATGAGACGGCGCGCGGAGGTCGGGTCGGACATGAGTTGCGGCTTTGGCGCCTCCGCCTTCGATCTTATTGTTTGCGTTGACGGATGCGCAGGTCGAAACTGACTACACCGTTCTGGTCGCGATTGCCGACCCCGGAAACGTTGCGATTGAAATAGTACTCCCCCTCGATAATCTGCTGCGAACTCTGCGAGACGTTGGTGGAGTAGGTGAGGGACAGGTTATTGGAGAACTGCTGCTCGATGGTGATCTGGGGACCGTTGCTGATGGGATTGGTCTCGGTGGTGAGTCCCTGCGGATCGATCTTGATGTTGCTGGCACCGAACAGACGGTCGAGGCGGTTGCTGACGGTGGAGTTTAGCGCCTGGCTGAGGATGAGAGCGCTGGCCTGGTCGGAAAAGGCGCTCTG
>JBEKWP010000053.1:0-48661 GCA_049512915.1 Candidatus Sulfotelmatobacter sp. | reverse complement strand
GAGCCGAGCGCGGAGATGTATGTATCGTGCTTCATCTGCGGCGGGAGCGGGAAGCGGGGGGCGGAGCCTTGCCGTCCGTGCAAGCAAACGGGATGGATCGAAATTCTCGGTTGCGGGATGGTCGACCCCAATGTGTTTGAGTTTGTGAAAAGCAACGGGTACGACCCGAAGCGAGTTTCGGGTTTTGCCTTTGGCATGGGCGCCGACCGCATCGCTTTGCTGAAGTATGGGGTGGATGACATTCAGTTGTTTTTTCAGGGGGATGTGCGGTTTCTGCGGCAGTGGGCGTAGGTATTTCTCAGCATTCAGCTAAACCCTGCGAGAGTATCGCCGAAATTCCCCGACGCGCCGTTTTCGGCGGCAGATGCACAGGTCCTTCGGCGCCAAGAACGCGCCTCAGGATGACAGAGCTTTTTATAGCGCCATGAAGATTTCTCCACAATGGGTGCGGGAGTTTGTTGAGCTTACCGTTGATGACCGGCGGCTGGCTGAGGATTTGACTGGCGTCGGGATTGCTGTGGAGGGGATCAGCGGATCGGGCGCGGACTGCGTGTTTGAAATGGAGATTGGGACGAATCGTCCCGATGCGATGAACCATTACGGCGTGGCTCGCGAGGCTGCTGCTGTTTATGATTTGCCGCTGAAACGGCTCTCAGCTTTCAGCTCTCAGCTTTCAGCTACGCGGCACACCTCAGGGGCTAAAGCCCCGTCTACCCGGGGCTCTGACGGCACGACTGAAGTCGTGCCCTTCCCGATCACGGTCGAAGAGCCGGAGCTTTGTCCTCGATTTTCTGCGCGGGTTATTCGCGGGATCGAAGTCAAACCATCCCCCGCGAAGATTGCACGTCGCTTGGAGTTGCTCGATCAACGCCCGATCAGCAACGCGGTTGACGCCACGAACTACGTTCTGTGGGAGATCGGCAAGCCTACGCATGTGTTTGACTTGGATTTGCTGGAGGGCGGAAAACTCGTCATTCGAAAGGCTAAAGACGGCGAGAAGTTGAAGACGCTGGATGGTGTGGAGCGCAAGCTTAGTTCTGAAGATCTGGTTGTGGCTGACGCGAAGAAGCCCGTTGCGCTGGCCGGTGTGATGGGCGGCTTCGACACCATGATCACCGACAAGACGCGGAATATTTTGATCGAGTCGGCGTGGTGGGATCCACTGACCGTGCGCCAAAGTTCGCGGCGGCATGGGCTGCACACCGACGCTTCGCACCGCTTTGAGCGCGGGGCGGATTTTGAGTCGACGATTTTGTCGTGCGATCTGGTGGCCGCGCTGATTCTGGAGTCAGGCGGCGGAGAGCTGGTTGGCGATGTGATCGATGTGGTGTCCAGAAAGATAGATCAGGCGCCCGTGGTGCTGCGGCTTTCTGATGTGCATCGCATTCTGGGCGGCAATTTGAGTACGGGGGAGATTTTTCGCATCCTGAAGAAGCTTGGTTTCACGCTGATTCCTGAAGGGCAGGGCACAGCGGAGTTTCGCGTACAGATTCCGAGCTGGCGGCTGGATGTGGAGCGCGAGATTGACTTGATTGAAGAAATCGCGCGGCTGCATGGCTACGACAAGTTCGAGAATACATTGCCGGCTTACAGCGGCGCGGTGGTTGAGTTGCCGCATGCGGCTATGGACGCCACTTTGCGCGAACGGGCTTTGGCGCTGGGGTACAACGAGGCGGTTTCGCTGACATTTATTTCGCACGCCGATGCCGAGAAGTTTTCATCGGCTGCCGTGCTTGAATTGGAAAATCCGCTTAGCGAAGAAGCGTCCGTGATGCGGACTTCGATGGCTCCGGGCATGCTGGACATGCTGGCGTGGAACTTGAATCGCGACTCAGAGAACGTACGGTTGTTCGAGATGGGCCGGGTGTACGAAATGCGACTCGGTGAGCCGGCGCGCTTGTGCCTGGGGGCGACGCTGGCGGCGGTGAGGGGATCGCTGCCTTTGGGTGCTGCACTGGATGTGAGCAAAGGCGAGCAGGCAGCGGCGGCGGAGGCTTTTCGCGGCTTCAAGGGCGATGTGGAGAATCTGCTGGCCGCACTCGCTTCGAGTGAACTTAGTTTCGACCGCGAGACGGCTGAGTATTTCCATCCTGGACGATCGGCGCGGGCGTTGATAGATGGGACGGTGGTGGCGCAGTTCGGGCAGATTGCTCAGGGTGTTAAGGCGGAACGGAAATTGCGGCAGGATGTTTTTCTGGCGGAGATCGATCTGGAGCAATTGCATGCGATCGGGTTGGGGACGGTTCGGTTCGCGCCGCTGGGGAAATATCCGGCAGTCGAGCGGGATTTCTCATTTGTGTTTGGCGACGACGTGGAGTTTGAGGGAATGCGGCGCGCGGTGATGGGGGTGGGGATTCCCGAGTTGCGTGAATTCACGCCGGTGGAAATTTTTCGTGGTGGCACGATCGGCGCTGGGAAGTATTCGATTCTTCTGCGGGTAAAGCTGCAATCGGATGAGGGGACTTTGCGCGACGAGCAGGTTGCGGGGTGGTCCGCGCAGATCGTTGGAGCGCTGCAGGGGCTCGGTGGAGTTCAGCGGGCATAAGCGCGGACCTCAGGGGCTAAAGCCCTGACTTCAAGCCGAAATCTAATCGCAGCGCTGGAAGCGCTGCGCCCCCAAGACCACAGCCCATGAGTTCGTGATAATCCGCAGGGATCGTTCGACTCCACATTTGCTCTCGTTTCACGAGAGCAAATGTTCCGCTCAGGATGACAAATTTCATTTTGACCACGTCCTCTCGGTCTTCTTTCTTGTGCTAATCTGCCTGCTATGGCGGACGTAATCTCTTCTTTGTCCCATCCAACCAAGCAATTTCTTAGCGAGAAAGTTTCGCATTTTACGGAGTCGGTGATCCGGGAGATGACGCGGCAGGCAGCGCTTTATGGCGCGGTGAATTTGGCGCAGGGGTTTCCGGATTTTGCGGCTCCGGCGGAGATCAAGCAGGCGGCGCGGGCGGCGATTGATGGCGACGTGAATCAGTATGCGATTACCTGGGGATCCAAGAATCTGCGAAATGCGATTGCCCGGCAGATGGGCGTTTGGCAAGGGATTACGGTCGACCCGGAAAAAGAGATCACGGTTTGTTGCGGATCGACCGAGGCGATGATCTCGACCCTGCTCGCTGTGTGCAACGCGGGCGATGAGGTGGTGATCTTCGAGCCGTTTTATGAGAACTACGGACCGGATTCGGTGCTGAGCGGAGCGCGACCGCGGTTTGTGAAGCTGCGGCCGCCGGCGAGCGACGGCGGTGAGTGGACTTTCGATGAGAAAGAGTTGCGGGCGGCGTTCGACAAGCACACGAAAGCTATTATTCTCAACACGCCCAATAATCCTACGGGGAAGGTTTTCACGCGGGCCGAACTGGAACTGATTCGCGATTTGTGCGTGGAGTTCGATGTGCTCGCCATCACCGATGAGATTTACGAACATATCTTGTATGACGGGACCGAGCACATTTCGATGGCGTCGCTTGAGGGCATGCGGGAACGGACGGTGACGATCAACGGAATGTCGAAGACTTACAGCGTGACGGGATGGCGTGTGGGATGGGCGGTGGCACCGGAGAAGATTACGAATGCGATTCGGAAAGTGCATGATTTTTTGACGGTGGGCGCGCCAGCGCCGCTGCAGGAAGCGGGCGCGGCGGCGTTGAATCTGCCGGCGGAATATTACGCGCGACTGGCGGAAGGATACCGAGTGCGGCGGGATCATTTGATTCCTGCGTTGGAGGCTGCGGGGTTTCGGTGCTTTCGTCCGCGGGGGGCTTACTACGTGATGACGGATATTTCGGGATTCGGATTTGATGATGATGTTTCGTTCGTGAAGTATCTGGTGAAGGATGTTGGAGTCGCGGCGGTGCCGGGGTCGAGTTTTTATCGCGACGCGCGGGATGGCGCGCGGCAGGTGCGGTTTGCGTTCTGCAAGAAGTTGGAGACGCTGGACGCGGCGGCGGAGAAGTTGGGGAAGTTGCGGACGTAAATCAGATGGTTAGTGATCCCTGCGGCGATTTGACACAGCCTGCTGGGGCCAGGGATCCTTCGACTTCGTATGGGCTTCGTTTCGCGGAGCCCATACTACGCTCAGGATGACAAGGTCGACGTAGGGTCTGCGATTTCCTAGCGCTTACTTTGTGATCACGCCGCAGGCTATGCGGTCGCCGGAGTTGCCGGAGGGATCGGTCTTCATGTCGTCGGCCTTGGCGTGGATCACGATCGCGGTGCCGCCATTGCTGAAGAGCGAGTGCGAGCCGTCGCCGAGGGTGACGTCGTTATCAACTAGGGTTCCATCGGCTTTGCCGTCCGCGTTGACGGTCAGGTTCAGCATGTCGCCGGCGTGATGGCCTTCGGGACTCTCGAGTCCGTGCTTCTTGCCTTCAGGGTTGAAGTGCGGACCCGCGGATTTGAAATCGGGAGCATCGCACTTGGGGTTCTGGTGGACGTGGATGCCGTGCTCGCCGGGCGGGAGGTCGTGAAGATGGAGCTTGAGGCTGACACCTGATCCTTTCGGCGTCACGATGATGGAGCCTACGGATTTGCCTTGCGCGTCCTTGAGTTCGACTACGGTTTTGGCGGCGCTGGGAAGGGCGGTGGCGACAAGGAGGACGGTGAGGGCGATGAGGGAGAATCCAAGATGTTTCATGCCGGAGATTATAGCGAATCTCGTGCTAACAGTCTCGCGCATGCACTTTTGGGCCATGCCTGATTCACAGCGAGGTGGAGTATACTGCGGGAAAGTTTGAAATCTTTTCAAGGGAAAGTGCGATCATGGCCTTGAATGCTGTGGAACAGATGGAGGAGCGGGTTCCGGTGGACGATTTTCAGGCGCTGGAAGATAAGATTTACCGCATGATCGAGATGTACAAGGCGGCGCGCCAGGCGCAGGCGCAGGCGGAACGCGATGCGCAGCGGGCGCGGCAGCAGATGGAAGAGCGCGAGGAGCAGTTGGTGGCGTTGCGGCGCGAGGCGGTGCAGTTGCGAAAAGAGCGGGAAGAGATTCGGGTGCGAGTGGAGAAGATGCTGGAGCAGATTGAGTCGATTGCGGAGGAGCGGGCGAGTTAGCTTCGCTTCGCTCGGAATGACAAAGGTTAACCGCTATGGCTACCGCTACTAAGGATTCGACGTTGAAAGATGCGCAGGCTGGCGGCGTGCGGGTGGAGATTTTTGACCAGGCGTATAACCTGCGGGGGTCGGATCCGCAATACATATTGAAGCTGGCGGAGTATGTGGACTCGAAGATGCGGGCGGTGGCTGAGGCCACGAATACGATCGATACGGTTCGGCTGGCCGTGCTGGCGGCGTTGAACATTGCCGATGAATATCATTTGTTGAAGCGGAACCAGGATAGCGGGGCAACCGACTACCAGAAGCGCGCGCATCTATTAGCAGATGCGCTGGATGAAGTGCTGGACGAGAAGCGTAAGGCGGGATAGTTTGGTACGGATTCTTCTGTTCGCGCTGCTGGCGGCCGCCGGCACTCCAGCTCAAGACACAATCCATACACAATCGAATGTGGTGATTATTCCCGCGTTGGTGAAAAACGCGAAGGGTGAAGCTGTCTATGGACTGGGGGCGAAGGATTTTGTAGTCGAAGACGATGGGGTGGAACAGGCCGTGCATCTGGATGAAGCGGCAGAAGGATCGGCGATGTCGCTGGTGATTGCGATTCAGCGCGGCCGGCGGGCGAACTATGAGTTTCCGAGGATTCGCGGGTTGAGCGCGATGGTGGACCCGATCATGGAAGCAGGGCTGGGCCGGGTGGCGATTGTGGAGTTCGACAGCCACGCGGAATTGATACAGGATTTCAGCGGCAATTCCGACGAGACCGCGGAGACCCTAAACTCATTGCAGCCTGGCGATGAGGGAGCGGCGATTCTGGATGCGGTGGATTATTCGGTGAAGATGCTCGAGAAGGCTCCCAGGGAACGGCAACGCGTGCTGCTGCTGATCAGCGAGACGCGCGACCACGGCAGCCACGAGGCTAAGGTGGAAGATGTGGTGGCCGAGATCGGACAGAGCAACACGGCGGTCTATGCGCTGGCGTTTGCGCCATCGCGGTCGAATGTACTGGACACGATGCGAGGAAATAACATGGCGGAGATGCATCCGTCGCCGGATTTGCTGGCACCTTTCATCATGGCCGCGGAAGCCATGAAGAAGAACGCCCCGCGGACGGTGGCTGCCATGACCGGCGGCGAGTACGAGCTGTTTGCGACGAGGACAAACTTCGAGGCCCGCATGATCGACTTCACCAATCATTTGCACAGCCGTTATCTGTTGAGCATCGAGCCGAAGAATCCCCATGCGGGGTTGCACCAGATTCGAGTGCGGCTGCGGGATGCGGGAGACAGGACAGTGCTCGCGAGGAGCAGGTATTGGGTGGCGGCGGAGCCGTAGCTATGCGAGAGACTCTGCCTGCGAGGCATCTGGGCCGTCGAGAACTTCCCTCACCTTGGCAACCAGCGCCGCCAGTGAAAAGGGCTTGGGCAGGAAGGCCAGTCCGGGATCGAGCACGCCGTAGTGAACGATGGCATTGCTGGTGTAGCCGGAGACGTAGAGGACTTTAGTGCGCGGGGAAATCCCTTTGACTTGCTCGGCAAGCTGCCGGCCGTTCATTCCGGGCATGATCACGTCGGTGACCAGCAGGTGGATGTCACGGTGATTTTCACGACACAGGGCAAGACCTTCCTGGGTGCCAGCGGCGGAGAATACCTTGTAGCCGCAGTGAGTCAGGACTGAGGATGCAAGTGCACGCAGTTGTGCGTCGTCCTCGACCAACAGGATGGTTTCAGTTCCGCGCTGGACGCCGGCCGGCCGCTTCTCCGTCCCGACTGCTTCCGCAAGCTGGTCGACTCGCGGAAGATAGATCTTGAAGGTCGTCCCGCGATTGGGCTCACTGTACACCCAGATATAGCCACCACTCTGCTTGACGATTCCGTAGACCATGGAGAGCCCGAGACCGGTGCCCTTGCCAACTTCCTTGGTGGTGAAAAAAGGTTCGAAGATATGGGCCTGCGTCTCGGGACTCATGCCGGTTCCGGTGTCGCTCACGGCCAGCATGACGTAGCGTCCCGGCTTGAGGGGTTCGTGTTCGCGGGCGTAAGACTCGTCCAGTTCCATGTTCTCGGTTTCGAGAGTGAGCTTTCCCCCGTTGGGCATGGCATCGCGCGCATTGAGGGCCAGGTTCATGATGACCTGCTCGATTTGACCGGGATCCGCTTTGACCGCGCCCAGCTCACGGCCCGGCACGGTAAGAATTTCAATGTCTTCGCCGATGAGCCGCCGCAGCAGGGAGTCAAGGTTCAGCATGACGTCGTTCAAGTCGATAACGCGCGGCGAAAGTACTTGCTTACGGCTGAAAGCCAGCAGCTGGCGGGTGATTCCAGCGGCGCGATCGGCGGCGGACCGGATCTGGGCGGTGGCGTCCTTCAGGCGGCTGACCGCCGGGAGTCCGTCGGTCAGAATCTGGCTGTATCCCATGATAACGGTCAGCAGGTTGTTGAAGTCGTGAGCCACGCCACCGGCGAGGCGGCCGACGGCCTCCATCTTCTGGGACTGGCGGAGTCTTTCCTCCAGCGCCACGCGCTCGGTGACATCCTGCACCAGAGAGGCCACGCCGAGCACCTGTCCTGATTCTTCGACCAGCGGAGTGTTGTACCACTCGCAGGAGATGGTCCGGCCATCCTTGGTGATGTTGTCATTCGTACTCCGCGTCCCTCCTTCCTGGGCAAGCAGCGCCTGTCCCATTCTCTCGACATGTTCCCGCAGCGCGGGCGGCACGAGGAAACTCGCATCCCGCCCAATCGCTTCCTGGCGTGAATATCCGAAGACCCGCTCGGCGGAGGGACTCCACTCTGTAATTCGAAGCTGGGTGTCCCATTCGACGACGGCGAGCGGGGTATGCTCGAAGTGAATGCGCAGCTTCTGCTGGGACTGGCGAAACTCCTGTTCCGCGCGTTTGCGGTCGGTAATATCGCGGCAAATACCGAGCAAGCCGACGACCTCGCCGTTGGAATCGCGATGCGGTCCCTTGGTCGATAGATAGGTCCGCGCCACGCCGGCGGAGATTCCAAGCTCCTCGTAGGTTTGCGTCTTCCCGGATTCGACAACCTTCCGGTCCGCTGCCATGATCTCGCGGCCGGTTTCCGGAGTGAAAAGCTCGGTGTCCTGCTTGCCGATGACTTCTTCCACTCTGCGCCCCAGCAGCTGCGCCCCCGCGGAATTGATCATCAAGTAGCGGCCCTGCAGGTCCTTGACGAAGACGGAATCGGTGGTTCCCTCAGTGATGCCTTGCAGAAGCGACAGATTTTTGTGCAACTCCCGCGAGCTTTGGAGCAACTGGTTCTGCACCACGAACAAGCGGCCGCTGGCGGCCACGAAGGAAACCGTCACCAGCACGACCGCCCAGAGAAACTGCTCCTGCGCGATGCCCAGCACGAGCGGAAAGACGATGGCGGGGATGAGCAAAGGAGAAAACTGCATGAGCAACTGAAAGCCTGGCCTGATGGGTTCGCCTGCCTCCGGGACCCCCTCAGCGCCGTCCCAGGTCGCGGCGATCACGATGAGGAAGCAATCCGTAAGGGTCCAAAACAGATCGGGCCACGCGCCCGCGCGAAAGCTTTGGCTGGCAAATTCGAACAAGGTGATGTTGGAAGTGACGGCGAAGGCGAAAAAGAATGCCGCCATGCGAAGAAAGAATGCCCGCGCAGTGCGAAACCGAGTGAGCAGGCCGCGCAGGAGAAAGCTTAGGGCCAGCAGTCCGAAGAAGGCCACACCAGCATAGAAGACGCGCACGGCCATCGCTTTTTCCGAGATTTGCCAGCGCGACGGCACATAGAGAGTGGAAAGCTCGAGGGCGAGCACGAGGGTGCAGACCTGCGCGAAGTCGCACAGCCGCAGCCAGCGGAATCCGCTGTTGGGGTCCCGAGGACTCAGAAACAGAGTCATCATGGCGGGCACAGCCCAGAAAAACACGAGGATGTCGCTGGGCCAGAACGATCCGGTGAGATCGTGGCGATAATCGAAGTAATAGGTGTAGGCGGCCTGGCCCAGAGAAACCAGAACAATCGAGAAGGAAACCAGGCGCCAGACGCGTTTGCCGAAGGGACCGGAGCGGCGCGACGCAGACCAACTGGCCAGGGCCCCGACAAAGCCGGCGATGGATCCGATCCAGTCGCCCCAAAGCGATGCTAGTGGCGTGCCATACCTCGCTGCCAACATCCCCACGTGCACGACAGTGAGAACCGCCGCCGCAACCATCGCGGACTTGCGAGACGTGGACATCTCTGTACCTCTGCCCCGATTCTGGCCTTGGCCAAAGGAAAAAATCCAGATCCGGAGAGTTGCGGGAAGAGTATACATCGGGCTGCAAATTCCGCCCGAATCAGCGGCTTCGCGGAAAACTACGGCACACATTTCATGTCTGGCTTCGGTGAATTCTGGCTCTCGCGAATTGCCGTGCAGGCTGGGAGTGGTTCCCTCGAACGAAAATGCGGAATTGCAAGCCCGGAGTGTTGCGGCCTTGTTACTTTGGTTGCAAGTGCGCTGCCAACTATTTGCGGTTCCCCTATTGCTAATCCACCGGCAGTTCTCCTAGCATCCAGAGTGAAAGCCGGCCTGCGGGGTTGGTGATGACGGTAACCGATTTTTGAACCAATGCTGAATGAACGGGGACTCGACTCGAACTAAGATCCGGTGTGCGACGCTCCGCCATGCGGAGATGCCTAAAGGGTCTCGGCGGGTTCCCAACGTCTACCTGACGGTTCATTCTCGGCCCGTCACACGGCACAGTGGGTCGGCTTGATTTTCTTCTTCTGTAACGGTGCACCCAGCCCTTCTATAATCAAGATTGATAGCGGCTGTGCTGACGCCCGAGGTACTTATGACGATTGATGAACGGTTGGACCGGCTAACCGAGCGCCACGAGGCCCTGACACAGTCGGTCGAACTTCTTTTGCGCGAAAGCCAGGAACAGACGCGGCAGATCACTGAACACACGCGCCAGATCGGCGCATTAAGAGATGCCAGTTCTGCCCTTCTCCAGATCGTTCAAAAGCACGAAAACCGCATCTCTGGGTTGGAAGGCCAGCAGTAGGGTCCACCTCCTGCCCGACGGTAGCACCGCTCCAAGCGAACAATCCTGCTAAACTAGGTGAGCGACCCCAGTTTCCCGCATCTAACTAACCGTGTATCCACAATTAGTGCATTTCGGGCGATTCTTCCTGCCGACATATGGCTTCCTGGTTTCTCTGGGAGTGCTGGTCGGCCTATGGGTCAGCGTGCGCAATTCCGAGCGCCTGGGAATTGACGGCGAGAAGGCCTGGAACTTGGGAATTCTGGTGGTGCTCTGCGGAATTCTGGGCGCGAAGGTGCTCTACATCATCAATGACTGGAGCATATATGCGGCGCATCCCGGGGACATTTTCAGCATTGCCACGCTGCAGGCAGGCGGAGTTTTTTCCGGCGGGCTGATTGCTGCATTTCTGGCCGCCTGGTGGTACGTGCGCAAGAATCACTTGCCCCCGCTTGCAACCTGCGACGCGTTCGCTCCCGGGCTAGCCCTGGGGCACGCCATCGGGCGCATTGGATGCTTTGCCGCCGGCTGCTGCTATGGAAAAGAGACGCATCATTTCTGGGGCGTGGTGTTTCGCAATCCTCTGGCGAATCAGATTACCGGAACTCCGCTGAACGTGCCGCTGGAGCCGACGCAGTTGTTCGAGTCGGCGGTGGAGCTGGCGAATTTCTTCTTCCTGATGTGGCTGCTGAAGCGCAGGAAGTTCGACGGTCAGGTCTTCGGCGCGTTCATGTTTATTTATGGAGTGGCTCGGTTCTTTCTGGAATTCATTCGCGACGATCCGGGGCGCGGATCGGTTTTTGGCGGGGCGATGACTGGGACGCAGCTGATCGCGATTGGGTTGGTCTTGGCTGGCGGGGTGATTTGGTGGCTGCGGCCGGGGGCGAAGAATCTGACTGCGCAGGCGGTGGGGGCGGTGCGGTAGATTTAAGCGCCATTGTCCGCACGACCCCGAGTAGCTCGGCGATAGTCGCTCCTAGATAGGTCTGCTATTCTTCGCAGCGAATGCCAGCGTCATTCCCCATTGTTGTTTCCGTCGCTCCTGAAGATGCCGGTAAGCGTCTCGATCAGTTCCTCGCGACACACCTCGAATCCGTGAGCCGGGCGCGGGTACAGGAAATGATCTCGGAAGGCAAAGTTCTGGTGAACGATGCTCCGGCGAAGGCTTCGCTGAAGCTGCGCGGAGGGGAGCGCATCAGCGTGCTGGGCGAGGCTCAGCGGGCGCCGCTGAAGGCTATAGCCGAGGAGATTCCGCTCGACATTGTTTATGAAGATGACGATCTCGCCGTGATCAACAAGCCTGCGGGGATGATGGTGCACGCGGGGGCCGGAGCGAGCGACGATGCTCGCAATCGCGGGACGCTGGTGAATGCGCTGCTGCATCACCTGGAGAGTTTGTCGGGCGTGGCTGGGGCATTGCGGCCGGGGATTGTGCATCGTCTGGATAAAGAGACCAGCGGGCTGATCCTGGTGGCAAAAAACGACGACGCGCATCGCAGGCTGAGCGCGCAGTTTGCAGCGCGGGAGGTGAAGAAGAAATATGTGGCGCTGGCGCATGGCTGGGTGAAGAAGGATTCCGGAACGCTCGCGCAGAGCATCAGCCGCGACCGGGTGCGGCGCACGCGCATGACTACGCGGCTCGAGGGCGGCCGCGCGGCGGTCACGCATTATCGCGTGGTGCGGCGGCTGGATACTAAGTTTGGCAAGTTCACGTTGCTCGATGTAAAGATCGACACCGGCCGCACGCACCAGATTCGGGTGCACGTGGCGGCCATGGGGCATCCCGTGGTCGGCGACACGATGTATGGAGCTCCGAAACAGGCGCGCGGAAAGAATGCGGTGATCGGGCTGCCGCGAAATTTTCTGCACGCGGCGGAGTTGGAGTTTAAGCATCCTAGCACCGGGGCTGTGGTCGCCCTGAAGAGTGAGTTGCCCCGGGAGTTACAGGAGTTCATGAAAAGGCTGGAGGAGTAGGGGTTTCACGCTGAGCGGCCGAAGCCCCCTTCCGAACCCGATGCGGATATAATGACAGCTAAATGAGGGGCATTTTCACGAGAGACACTTTAAAAACTTCAATGATGCGATGGGCAACAGTTTTGTTGCTGGTGGTGAGCGTGTCCGAGCTTGGGGTAACAGAGGCTTCGTCCCAGCCGCCGGTGGCGCGAGCTGCAGCGCAAACTCCCGGCTCGCTGAAGCCCGGCGATGATAAACCTGCCGCTCAAGCTCCCGGGGAACAGGGCGCGGACAATGGAGAAATCCCTCGTATCCGCGTGGGCACCAACGAAGTGAATGTGGTATTCACGGTGACCGACAAGCACGGCAAGCGGGTCACCGATCTGAAGCAGGCGGACTTCCAGTTCGTGGATGACAACAAGCCGGCGACCGAGATTCGAAGCTTCCACGCAGAGACGAATCTTCCGTTGCAGGTGGCGCTGCTGATCGATGCCAGCAACTCGGTGCGCGACCGCTTCAAGTTCGAGCAGGAATCGGCGATTGAATTTCTCAACCAGACCGTGCGCCGCGGCTATGACCAGGCCATGGTGGTGGGATTTGACGTGACGCCCGAGGTGACTCAGGATTTTACCGATGACACGGAGAAGCTAGACCGGGGAGTACGTTCGTTGCGGCCGGGAGGTGGAACAGCGATGTACGATGCGCTCTATTACGCGTGCCGCGACAAGTTGATGAAGCAAACGACGTCTGGACCGGCCCGGCGCGCGATCATCCTGCTGAGCGATGGCGAGGACAACCAAAGTCACGTGACGCGCGAGGAAGCGATTGAGATGGCGCAGCGGGCGGAGGCCATCGTATACACGATCAGCACCAACGTGAGCGGCACCAAGGGCGCCGGCGACAAGGTGCTGGAGCGGATTGCCGATGCGACCGGTGGACGGGCATTTTTTCCCTTCCAGATCCGCGATGTGGCCAATGCTTTTGCCGAGATTCAGGATGAATTGCGCAGCCAATATGATGTGTCGTATAAACCGGCGGACTTCAAGGCTGACGGCCACTTTCGCACCATCGAGATCGTAGCTGTCGACCGGAAGAATTTCCGGGTGCGATCGCGCCGGGGATGGTACGCGCCGGTTCAGTGAGACCGCTCCCGGCTGCTGGCTTCCAGCTTGAATCGTATCGGAGACTTCTTTTTCGCGAGCCGTAAGAATGCCGGGATACTCTGGGACAGCCCTTCCGAAAAAGTTAGGCATCAAGGCAGGTTTTCGCGTGCACCTGGCCAATGCTCCGGGCGAGGTGCGCGCGGAGTTGCGCGAAGCGCTGACGGAGTGCGAAATGAAGACGAAGCCCGGCGACGTGCCGGACTTCGTGATGCTGTTTACCAAGTCTCGCGCCGAACTGGCAAGGGAGTTCTCGCGGTTGGCAAAGTTGCTGGCGCCGGCCGGGATGTTGTGGGTGAGTTGGCCGAAGAAGAGTTCGGGCGTGGCTTCAGACGTGGATGAGAACCTGGTGCGCGGAATTGGACTCGACGCGGGGCTGGTCGATGTGAAGGTATGCGCGGTGACAGAGGTGTGGTCGGGGCTGAAATTTGTGCGCCGGGTGAAGGATCGGAAGGCTTGATCGACGCGGCGATCGCCGGTTTACTCCGTGCCCGGGCGTATCGTGTTAGAAACTCGCCGCGCAGAGTTAGGTAGTGTTCGCGTCTCGTACCAGGTACCCAACATAGAAAAGGACGGCCACCACCAACAGCATGTGAATCAAGACGCTGGCGACGTGGAACAGGAGAAAGCTGCAGACCCATAGAAGGACGAGCGCCAGGGAGATCTTGCGGAACAGGTCGAGGTTCATTTTCTGCCTCCGTATTCTGCCTCAGAGCGCGGCACAGGCAATGTGTTTCAGTTATAAGCGTGGGAGGACCGGTAGCGTATCGGCGAAAAGCTGTAAATCTCTGACTGCTGAGTGGTAGACCGCAGAAGGAAACAAGGGAGCTGGCATGGTGCGTGTCGGATTGATTGGGTTTGGCTTGGCCGGGCAGGCGTTTCATGCGCCCGTGATCCGCGCTGTGCCGGGGATGGAACTGGCCTGCATCCTGGAGCGCCGCGGCACGCGGGCGCGGGAAAAATATCCCGAGGTGCGCGTGGCGCGGACTTTGGATGAGTTGCTGGCGGATAAGGAAATCAAGTTGTGCGTGGTCGCGACTCCGAATGATTCGCATTTTGAGTATGCTCAGGCTTGCCTGCTGGCGGGCCGGGATGTAGTGGTGGATAAGCCGTTCGCGCCGACGCTCGCGGAATCCGAGAAACTGGTGCGGCTGGCGGCCGAGCGCGGACGCTTGATCACGGTGTATCAGGACCGGCGGTGGGACGGAGATTTCGAGACGGTAAAAAAACTTGTGGCGTCGGGGAAGCTGGGGAACATCGTCGAATACGAATGCCGCTTTGACCGGTTTCGGCTGGAAGCGAAGGCCAATGCCTGGCGCGAGCGCGCCGATCAGCCCGGGGCGGGAGTGTTATTCGATCTGGGTCCGCATGTGATCGACCAGGCGCTGGTGTTGTTTGGCGAGCCACAGGCGATTACGGCTTCGGCATTTTGCCAGCGGGAAACTTCGCAGGTGGATGATGCCTTTGATGTTTGCATGGAATATACAAATGCGGGATCTGCGCTGCGGGCGACGGGGCGGGCGCGTATCATCGCGTATGCGCCGGGCCCACATTTTCTGATTCATGGGACGAAGGGATCGTTCGTGAAGTACGGAATGGATCCGCAGGAGGCGCGGCTGCGCGCAGAAAATTGTCCGGATGGATTGGATTGGGGCGCGGATTGGGGAGTGGAAGCGGAAGAATTGTGGGGCACGCTGAGCCTGGCGGGCGAGCCGAGCGTGAAAGTAAAAACCGAGCGCGGAGATTATCGCGGATTTTATGCAAACGTGCGCGACGCCATTGAGAAAAAAACCGCGCTCGACGTGACCCCGGAGCAAGCTTTGCGAACCATGCGGGCAGTGATGCTGGCGCAGAAGAGCAGCCGCGAGCGGCGGACGGTGGAATGGAGAGAGACCGTAGAGTAACATTAGCGGGACTCAGTTCAGGTAGCTGGCGGTATCACGCCATTGGTCGTGTCGAGCTGCGCTAAAATTAATCGGGGTGGTTAGAATTAATCTTATGGCCAGTCCATTGAATCCGACCGACCCTGAAGAACCAAGGCCGCCCTCGTTCGGGACCAGAGAGTTCCTTTTCGTGATTTTTCTGGCCATCATCTTTTTTGTGCTCGGCCACAGCATGGTGCGTCACCGCTTCTTTCGAGGCAGCCGGGTTCACCGGAACGGCTCCCTCGGGCAATAGCAGGTTTGAAGCGGGCTATGGCGCGGAAATGCAAAAGCGGCGAAGCTGTTAAGCTCCGCCGCTGATGGTTTCACGCGCTGCAAGTTCAACAGCTAAGGCTGGCGATGTCCGCCACCATGTTCGCCACCATGTTCGCCGCCGCCATGCGCCGCTGCGGCGTGAGGCGCACTGCGAGCCGCTCCACCATGCCCAGCCGCGTGTGCTCCGTTGTTGCGGCTGGCGCGTGCTTGCGCCGCACCACGTCGATTCGCTGCATATCCGCGACCGCCATTTCCGCGCGCGCCCGCGTAGTGACCTCCGTTGTACCGGCCTCCGCCGCCACCGCTGAAGCGATGCTCACCCCAGCCGTGGCCGTATCCCCAGTTTGCCCACGGGCCCACGCCCAGGAAGATGCCGTTATAGAAATATCCCGGCCCGTAAAAACCGCTCGGCGCGCAGCCATACGGTGCGTAGTTGTAGTAGCCGTAGGAACAGATCGGCGGTACACCTAAGCCTATGCCGACTGTTACCTGCGCACTGGCCACCGACGCCAAGGCCAGTAGCAAGGTAGTTGTACCGGCCAGAAACAGACTGCGTATTGCCAGCCTGTGGGCCCAGGGGGCCACGCTCTCGAATCTCCACATTTTGTTGTCCTCCAGAATTCTGACTTGCGATGGAAAGGTATTCCCAGTATCAGGTTCTGGCGCAGAGATAGCTGATCAATACAGACCGTTCTCCGCAGCGGGAGTTTTTCGGAGTCGGGAAGTTAAAAGAAATTAATGATCTTCAGCAGCATCACGAGAGCAGCGCTGCCTGCCGACGCAGATTCCTGACTGGCCGTGCCGGCGACGAGAATGCCGTCGCATTACGCATCACTTTCTGCAGCGCGGTCTGGAATCTCCCCATCTCTTCCCGCGTGCCGACAGTGATGCGGGTGCAGGTGGGCATGATCGGCCAGATGCGTCCAATGAAAACATGCTGCTGAGCCATGGCGTCGATCACCGGTTTGGCGGGGCGTTTGGTGTCGAGCAGGAAGCAGTTCGACACGGAGGGAATGTAGGAGTAGCCGTTGCGGTCGAGCCACTCGAAAGTTTCCTGGCGAACGCTGGCGTTGATGCGCCTGCGCTCGGGGACGAGGCTCGGATCCTTAAGGCTCGCTGAAGCTGCGACCAGCGCGGTGACGGGCATGAAGTTCCAGCCCGAGTGATCCCGGATTTTTTCCAGCAGGTCGGGACGGCCGATGGCGAATCCGCAGCGCAGGCCAGCCATGCCATAGGCTTTCGAAAAAGTGCGGAGCACCACCACATCCTTGCCCGCTTTAACCAAATCGAGCATAGAAGGAGCATCGCAAAGATGGATGTAGGCTTCGTCAACCATCACGATGGAACCTTTAGGTTTGTTTTCGACGAGGTACTCGAGATCGGAGTGCGGCGTGAGCGTGCCCGTAGGATTATTGGGATTGCAGATATAGAACAGTCCGGCATCGGGCGCGGCGGCGATCATGGCCTTGACGTCGTGCGCGTAAGTCTTGGTGAGCGGAACGTTGACGACACGGGCCCCGTTGGCTTCGGCCACGCGCGGGCCAGCTTCATAACCGGGATCGGCGCCCACGTAGCTTCTCTGCGGCGAGGTGAAGGCAACGACTCCGAAGTGGAGCGGCGGAGTGGAGCCGGCAAAAAGATGGACGCACTCCGGGTTCAGCCCTTCCTGCTGCGCAAAGGTATGGATGAGTTCGTCGGTGAGATTATCCATATAGCGCCCGCCGAGCGGGATGATAGAGGAAATGGCATCGCGCGCGGGTTGGCTGGGACCGAGAGGATTCTCATTGGAGTCGATCATTACCGCGTCGGCGGAAAACGGCTGGTGACGGGCCGCGACGGCGAGCATCGGCTCGGTGACAATGTTGAAAGCCGCAGCAGCGGAGACAGCCGCTGAAAGTTGCAGAAATGTACGGCGGGAAGGCGGAACGTTTCCAGACGGCATGACGAACCTCCGGTTCATTCAGCGTCCTACAGGCTAAATGGTTTTTGGCCTGAGGGCTAGAGGCAAGTTTCAGAGGGCAAGAGCTAAGACAAAATCAAAGTCAAAGGCAGCGGGCAGGAGTGCCCGCTCCCCACGAGCATCACTGCGGCAAAGGTTCCCGAGGAGTGGCGTAGTAGCCGGCGCGGCATTGCACCTTGTAGTTCTGTTTCGATTTCACTTCCAGCTTGCGGTAGCTGCCGTCGAGCACCGTGTTTGTAGACGTGTAGCCGAGGTTGTACTGGCTGCGCAGTTCGGCGGCGATCTGGTCGAACGCCTCTTTTAGCTTGTCGAACTTGTTGCCCACGTTAATGACGCGGCCTCCGGTGGCCTCGGTGAGTTTTCGCATTTCCCCTTCGCCGGAGTAGCCGCCCATTCCGATGTAGAAGCCGCGATCGGCGCAAAGCAACACGTACACAATGGCGTCGGCTCTCTCGGCAGCTTCGATGGCGTCTTTAATCTTGAGCTGGCTGCCTTCGTCCTCGCCGTCCGTCAGCAGAATCATGGCCTTGCGTCCAACTTCTTTGGCCAGCATGTCGTGCGCCGAAAGATACACCGCATCGTAAAGCACCGTACCCTTCTGGGAGCCGGGCGCCGTGGGCACGGGACCGCCTCCCGCGCCGGGGATTGGTCCGGTGGTGAAGCCGGTATTGATCTTGACTTTGTTGAGTGCGGCTTGCAGGCGGTGAACGTCACGGGTGTAATCCTGCACCAGTGAGGCGTCGACATTAAAGTCGATCACATAGGCTTCGTCTTTGTCGGTGAGAATCTGGCGAAGGAATGCGCCGCCAACTTCCTTTTCCATGTCGAGGACTCTCAGCTGGCTGCCCGAGGAGTCGATAAGGATGCCGAGAGTCAGCGGCAGGTTCGATTCAGCGGCGAAGTATTTGATGGTCTGGGGCTTGCCGTCTTCGAGAACGTCGAAATCATTCTTGGTCAGGTTCGGAATCAGCGCGCCGTGCTTGTCTTTGACGTTGAAGAAAAGTCCAACCACGTTGACGTTGACTTTTACCGTTCCCGCCGGCCCCTGGTCGTCCTCGGGCGTTTGCGCGTCGGCGGGCTTCTGGGCAGGCGTTTGCGCGCCAGCCTGGGGGGCGTCAGCTGTGGAAGATGCCGGGCTCTGGGCCACGGCAGCCGGAGTAGCCGCCGACAGGGCTGCGAGTAATAATAGAATAGAGGCAGCGGCCCCGGCCGGTGAGAATCTTCGGTTAGCGGATAATTTTGCCATGCTAGGAATCCCTCAAGGGGTTTTTGTTAGTCTAACCCTTGGAGTTAGATGCACCAAATGGGAAGGCAAAGGCATCTCACAGAGGCTGGCGTGATTTTAGTAGCAACCGCTGAGCGCGGTCGCCAAGGGTGCCGCAGGCCAGGCTCCCAACGCTTGGGAAAGAACGGATGGTGTTTGTGAACATAGAAACCGCGGGTAACGAGCAACGGCCGAGAAGCACGAAGTGGCTGACGGCAGCGCGGGTCTTCGGATGCGTTGCGGCATGGCTATGCCTGAGCGTTTCTGCCACGCAGGCGCAGTCGTCCCCGCAGACCCAGGCTCCGCAGACCCAGGCTCCGCAGACTCAGCCCGCGCAGAACCAATCTCAGAGCCAGCCTCAGAATAACGACATCCCGGATGCGCCGACGGTGCAGCCGCCTTCGGAAACGCCCGCGCCCCCGCCGATTCCCAAGCCGGAAGAAAAAAAGCCGGTCCAGAGGGATCCGTGGACGAACCAGCCGGTCGAAAAGCCGGCAGCCTCTGAGCCAGGTACGGCTGGATCAGGTACGGCTGGATCAAGTACGGCTGGATCAGGTACGGCCGGATCAGGTGCCGCGCCGGGTGACGCAACCTCTGCCCCGCCGCCCATGCCGCCGGTAAAGACCGTGCCCCAGGGAAGTTCGGCGAAGCCTGGACCGAGCGCGCAGGAGCAGCTTTACACCTTCACTGTCCATCCCACCTTTGTGCAGGTTCCAGTCCGCGTGAAAGACAAGGGCGGACGCCTGGTCGACGGATTGCTCTCAACCGACTTCATCGTGAAGGAAAATGGCGTGGCGCAGAAGCTCAGCTTCTTCACCGCCGATCCCTTCGCGCTTTCTGTAGCCATCGTGCTCGACACGGGTATGCCCGATGCGGAGTTGCAGAAGGTTGACCAGACTTTCCCGGCGCTGGTGGGGTCATTCGCTCCCTACGATGAAGTGGCGATTTATACCTACAGCAGCACGGTGAGCCAGGTCAGCGACTTCGGCGGAGTAACCCGCAAGTTAGGCGCGCTCCTGAATCAGATTAAGACAGAACGCGGAGCCAACAACGGAGTGCCGATACTGAACGGTCCGCTCGCGAATGGGCCGATTATCAACGGGGTCCCGGTGGGCTCAGGGACGGCCGACGTAAACACGCCTCCGCGAGAATCGCACGTGCTGAATGACGCCGTGCTGCAGGCGGCGCTCGATCTGCGCAAACGCGACCGCACCCGCCGGAAAATCATTTTCGTGATCAGCGATGGACGCGAAATGGGCAGCCGCTCCAGCTACCGCGATGTGCTCCGGGTGCTGTTGTCGAATGAAATCCAGGTGGAGGCCGTCTCGATCGGAAGCGCGGCACTTCCGGTCTACGACAAGATCGAGCGGTTGCATGTGCCGCTTCAGGGTTATGGTGACATTCTGCCCAGGTACGCCTCGGCCACAGGCGGCTCGGAGTACCGCGAACTCACCCAGAGTTCCATTGAGAATATGTACGCTGCGGTCATGAGCGAGGCGCGCAACCAGTACACGCTCGGCTATAGCCCGGTACGGCCCAAGGTTCCGACCTCAAACCCCTATCGCAGTATCGAGGTAATCGTCGATCGGCCCGGCCTAAAAGTATTTGCCCGGGATGGCTACTATCCCGCACCGCAGCCCCCGTCAGCGCAGCCCGCGCCAGCGGCGCGGTAAGCGTATCGATTGCTGATTGTTGATTGGAAAGCCGGGAAGTCATGCGCTTTCCAGTCAATAAGCAGCAATCTACAGTCAATAATTCCCCGTCCCCCACCCCTGTGCCCCCAAGGGGGTCACGTGAGTAACCTGCGTGGGACCGACCGCGTGTGATATAAAAGCCCAAAGCCCCCATAGGGAAATTTTTGCGCGCGGAAGGGTGTGCGGCCCCGCGCTATTGAGGAAAGCCTTGAGTTTCATCAACTTCGCAGCCCGCGAAATCAATTGCAAGATCGTGTACTACGGCGCCGGGTTGGGCGGCAAGACCACGAATCTGCAAGTGATCTACCAGAAGACCGCGGAACAGCAGAAGGGCAAGATGATTTCCCTCGCCACCGAAACCGAGCGCACCCTGTTCTTCGATTTTCTGCCGCTCGATCTGGGCTCGGTGCGCGGCTTCAAGACCCGAATCCATCTTTATACCGTCCCCGGCCAGGTGTTCTACGATGCCAGCCGCAAACTGATCCTGCGCGGCGTCGATGGCATTGTCTTCGTGGCCGACTCGCAGGAACAGCGCATGGACGCCAACGTCGAAGCGCTCGACAACCTCATGTCGAACCTTCAGGAACACGGCTACGACTTCAACAAGATTCCCTACGTGCTACAGCTCAACAAACGCGACCTGCCCAATATCCTGTCCCCGGAAGCGCTCAACAAGGAACTCCGCAAGAAGAATGAGGCGGTAGTCGAGGCGGTAGCGTTCCAGGGCGTAGGCGTATTCGAAACCTTAAAGGAAATCGCGCGGCAGGTGCTGACGGAGCTAAAAGCCGGCGGCTAGGCGAAGCAGTTCTCGGTTCTCAGTTCTCAGCTTCCTGTTCTCAGCGTGCAGCACCGTGGAAGAGCGGCGCTTCAGCGCCGCGTAAAGCCCTCCAAAAACGAAACGGGCTTTAGCCCCTGGGTCTATTGCATCGGCTGCCCCGCCGCCAACACCCCTTTGCCCGTGCCCCATCGATGCAATTCAGGCTTGAGCAAACCAGCTTTGACGGTCGGATCGTCCTGCACCAGCCTGGCAGCTTGCTCCACTCCCACCCGAAAAATCTCGACACCTCGCAACTCACCGTGACTGTCGAGCGGGAACGGTCCCGCAATGGCGAGGCTTCCCTGCTCTGTCATCTGGGTGAGCAGAGCATGATGCTGCTTCACCACATCCATAAACTCCGGCGCCTTTGGATCCCACTTCTCGCCCCGCTTCATCAGAACCACCGTGTACTGCTCGAATCCAGGAGGATCGCTTGGACCGTGAATCGCGCCCGGGTCGACGAGCCACGGCCCGTGCACCTCGGCGGCGATCCGTCCGGCCTTCACCGCCGGATCGCTATCCGCCCAGGCTTGCGCCTGCGCCGCTGACTCCGCCTGCAACACGAATATCCCGCGCAGCGCGGTGTCATCCAGAAAAGGCCCCGCAATTACAAGCTTGTGTTCGGCCGCCATCTTGCGAATGTTGGCCATATGTTCCTCCTGCAGTTTTTCTCCGGCTTCTTTGCTAAGTTGCGGAGCGTTCGCAGGACGATTCAAGAGCACAAAAAAATAATGCGTGGACGCGGCGTTCGGCTGGGCTGCAGATTGCGCAAAAGCCGCCCCTGTCACTGCGATCAGACTGAATAGAAGCACTCTGCTGAAGGAGATTCTTCTCATCCGCCATACCTCCCAATGAGCCCGACAAATTCTAATCCAGCGGAGCGTAATCGCAAATCAGAACCGTTAAATCATCGTCCTGCGAGGCCGACCATCGCTGCAGCGCAGAGACCATCTCGTCCGAGGCGCGAGACGGCGGAAGCTGAGACGTTTGCTGGAGCAGCGCAGACAAAGCCTCCTTCCCGAAGAAGTCTCCGCTGCCGTTAGCAGCTTCGATGACACCATCCGTATAAAAAAGGAAACGATCTCCTGGCCGCAACGGCTGAGTTGCATTGGTATAGGTCGCATGCGAAAGGTTTTCGCTGCCGCGTCAAGATAAACGTAGGCAGCGGTCACGAACTGGTCTTGCGTATTGCCACAGAGAACCGCGTTCATTCCGGCGAGCAAGCCGGCGGGATCGGCGGCATTGGAGCGCTGCGCCGTGGCCGCAACTTTTACCATCGAGGCGATGAGCGCGGCGGGCACGCCGTGGCCTGAGACGTCAGCGATAAGCAGTCCCGCTTGGGTCTCATCGGCTACGACGAAGTCGTAGAAATCTCCGGCCACAGAGGTCATGGGAACGTAACGGGCGGCCACGCGGAAGTTGTTGGAGTCAGGGAACGCAGCGGGCAAAATCGACAACTGGATCCGCCTGGCTACTTCAAGCTCCTTCTGAATCTCGCCGAGCTGTCGGTCCCGCTGCAGGGTCTGGCGGGCGGCGACATATCCGAGAGTCCCTAGAAGCACCACAAAACCAATCGGCTCTACGTTGGGCAGCTGGAGCCCGATCGCATTCCGGATATTTTCCCATAAAACGAAGGCTATAAAAATCAGCAGGCCGGGGCGGATCACCAGAAGATCTTGATTGTCCGAATTCTTGATGATGGACCGTGGGATCACAACTACTAAAGCTGCGATCATCGAGATATTAGCAATCCGGTAGAAGATGCGGTGCGGCCCGAAGGCGAACGTCGCCAGAGCCAGAGAGCCCAGCACGATTCCCATCGAGTAGCACAAGAGAGTGGCATGGCGGCGCAGAACCCCGGCAGCCTTGAAAAAAAAGAATGCGGGAATTGCGGTGAAGAAATCGACCGCGGCGCTGAGTTTGGCGTAGAGCGGCGAGCCCTCCATGGTCAGCTCCATCAGGTTCGACTCCATCCACATGCGGAGGCCATACAGGAGGGCGAAAAGAGCAAAGTAAATCAACACCGGATCGAACTTGCGGCGGATCGCAGAAAACGCCGCCGCGACCAGCCCCACCGCGACGATTGCGGCGCCCAGGAATAGATTCGGCGCGTCGTGATGAAACGCCTGCAAGACCTGGTTCGCAGTCATCTCGGGCGCCAGCAAGTACATGAGAGAGGATGCTAAATCATTTCCGCTCCATCCATCTTTCAGAAGAAGAAAATAACGTCCCCCGCCGCCGTAAGCTGGCTCTTCTTGGTCCCGTTCTGATAGGCCGGAGCATCGTAGGAGTGCTCGAACCGCACTTCCGGACGGAACAAAACCGTAGTTCCAACCCAATGTCCCCAGCCGAACAGATGCTCGGTGTAACGCGTCTTGGTTCCAGTCCGCTGCCCGGCGATATCGTCGAAGTATTCATTCCGAATCGAAATGTAGTTATGCGCCCCAAACTGCCGCTCCACATAGTTCACGATCGCCCACTCCGGCGCGTAACAATTGAAAGCGGTATCGCTGTTGCAGTAGGCGCCATTCGAGCCCGTCTCCGGCTGAACCGGATCAACCGGGGGCAATCCCGATCCTGCAGGCGGACTGTAGTTGAGATTCGGCACCTGCTTCATCCACTGATACCAGCCCTCCGTCGACGTATGCCAATTCTTGTCGATCACGTGATACCAGGTCAGGTAATAAGCCTGCAGGTTGTTGTAAGCGTACTGCCCGCTATCCCTGCCGAGGTTGGTCTCGTTATCGCAAAGGTAAAGAGCGTCCTTGCTCGTCCGCCAGGAATATTGCACGCACCAATTCAACGTAAGCCGTGAGTCAGCCAGATTCCAGGGTGCGGTCTCGCATCCCGGCGACAGTCCCACCTGCGTCGTCCAATGCGAATTGATCCGCGTAGTCGCGTTGATGCCGGTCTGTGTGTAGCAATCAAACGTATAAAGCAACGAGTGGCTGTAGGTATAGTTGTTGGGCGCGAGTTGAGCTTCGATGTCGGGCAAAGAAATGTAGCGTCCGATGCGAACATCGGTGCCCTCACCGATGTGAGGAAAATACAAATCGAGATACATCATCACCGGATCGAAGCCATACTCTTTCCCCGGAGGATGCCCCAGCAATTGCTGGCTGAAATAACCTTTTGCCGTGGTAAACCGGTAATCAAGTCCCCACAGCGCCGAAAGCCGGAATCCCCAATCAAAGTGCTCGGTTTGCACCGTATCCGGCTGCCGCTCGATGTAGAGCACTTCCTGGTCAGGCTCAATCGCGTTCGGCACTTCGTCGTAAGCGGTGGGAAAATTATCGTACTTTCCCGCCGCCGGATTCACGCCGCCTTTTGAAGTGCTGAAATTCCCCCCAACATTCAGCCAGCCGTAGATCTGAATCTTGTGTCTCTTCCAGGCATCTCCGTCGGGGCCGGCCCATAGCGCCGTCATCCATGGCGCGGCTTGTGTCCAGGGCTGCCCAATCGAAACCGTGCCGCCAATCGGCCACGTCGAAAAAGGAAACGGCGGTCCGTTGACCGGCGCCGGATCGCCGCGAAACGCCGGAGCCGGCGCAGCGGGATTCGCCCCCGCCGCCGGCGGCCACCAGTCGTCGGAGTATGCCTTGAAAAGCCGCCGAAGAAAGCTGCCTTGTTCCGTGTTCGTATTGAGCGCCGCTCCGCCGCCAGCACCGGCTGCCGTCGATTGGCCGTACGCCGATGTGCCGCACAATTGCAGCCAAAACGGAAGAGCGAGAAAAAAAGCTGCTTTGAAAGATAAAGATCTCACTGGATTTGCAATCCTCGAATGACTCGCAACCTCAGCCCTGAAACCTTATCCCCCGCCGCATAAGGAAGCCGTAAAGGTCTTGACGCGGAATTCCAATCGTTGCCATTCGTTTTGCCTGATGATTTCCTCACCCGTTTTCCGAACCGTGCTCCCGAACCATGACGGAAGTCCATCAGTTCGTCTAGAATGGCAGCCGCACTGGGCTCGCAAGTTACCCCTCGGCTTATGGAAAGAGGCATCATGCACAGACTTAAAACTCCATTCCTTGTGTTGTTGTTTTCTTCGCTGTTGCTTCCTCATCTTTTGTTCTCGCAAAGCTCTTCCCTGCACGGCATCGACCTCACCGACCTCGATCGCAAGGCAGACCCCTGCAACGACTTCTACGAATTCGCCAACGGCACATGGCGCGCGAGCCATCCCATTCCGGCATCAATGACGCGGTGGAGCAAGCGCTGGGCCGCAGGTGAGTCCTCCAAGGACAAGCTCAAGGAAATCCTCGACACGGCGGCCGCCGACAAAGCAAGCGCTGGGCCGCAGGTGAGTCCTCCAAGGACAAGCTCAAGGAAATCCTCGACACGGCGGCCGCCGACAAGAGCGCGCCCCAAGGCAGCACCGAGCAGATCATCGGCGACTACTACGGTGCCTGCATGGATGAGTCGCGGGTAAATGCGCGCGGCATGGAGCCGCTGAAGCCATGGTTCGCCCGAATCGATGCCGCCAAAGATATGCCGGAACTGCAGCGCGTAATGGCCGACATGCACGACATCCTGGTGTCCGATCCGTTCGTGCTCGGCAGCCAGCAGGATTTTCACAAACCATCCTGGGTGCTGGCCGATATCGGCGCCAGCGGGCTGGCCTTGCCCGATCGCGACTATTACCTGAAGCCGGAAGCGCGCTTCAAAGAGGCGCGCGAGAAATATGTCGCGCACATCACCGTCATGTTCAAGTTGGCGGGATGGGACGAGAAAACAGCCGCAGCCGCCGCTCAGACAATTATGAGCATGGAGACCAAGCTCGCCGAGGCCTCGCTCGACAACGTAGCCCTCCGCGATCCGGCGTCCACCGACCACAACACGACCTTTGCCCAGTTGCAGGCCATGGCTCCGCACATCGACTGGACGGAATATTTCAAGCACAGGCAAATCCCGCAAGACGTGGACATGAACGTCGACCAGCCCAAATTCATGCAGGAACTCGACCGGCAGCTGCACGAGGCTCCGCTGGCCGACTGGAAAGTCTATTTGAAGTGGCATCTGCTGAACTCTACCGCCAGCTCTCTCTCAACGCCATTCGTGGAAGAAGATTTCGCCTTCAATGGAAAGTATCTAAGCGGCACCACCGAGATGAAACCGCGCTGGAAGCGCTGTGTCGAATCCACCGATCAGCTCTTCGGCGAAGCCCTCGGCAAGAAGTATGTGGAAAAGTATTTCCCGCCCGAAGCCAAAGCGCGAATGCAGGAGATGGTGCGGAATCTTCTCGCGGCGATGCGCGACGACATCCTGAGCCGCCCCTGGATGAGTGACGACACCAAAGAAAAAGCCATGGCCAAGATTGCCACCTTCAATCCCAAGATCGGATATCCCGACAAGTGGAAAGACTACAGCCACGTAGAGGTCCGCCGTGACGCGTTCTTCGAGGACATGATCGCGGGCAGAAAGTTCGTCGAAGAAGACGACCGGCTTACCATCAACAAGCCCGTCGATCGCGGCCGCTGGGGCATGACGCCACCCACTTCCGATGCTTATTACAACCCGCTGCTGAATGAGATCGTGTTCCCGGCGGGCATCCTGCAGCCTCCGGCGTTCGATATGAAAGCAGTGGATGCGGTGAACTACGGCGCCATCGGAGTGGTGATCGGCCACGAAATTTCGCATGGCTTCGACGATCAGGGCGCGCAGTTCGATTACCTTGGCCGCCTGCGCAACTGGTGGACCGACAACGATCTGAAGCAGTTCCAGACCCGCGCCGCTTGCGTGGCCAATCAGTTCGATAACTACTTCATCGAGCCCGGCGTGCATCACAACGGCAAACTGGTGCTGGGCGAGAGCATCGGCGACCTGGGCGGCGCGAAGATCGCATTCCTGGCGTACGAGAAGTCGCTCGAAGGCAAACCCCGTCCCACGGATATCGATGGCTTCACTCCGGAGCAACAGTTCTATATTGCATGGGGACAGTTCCGCGGCGATGAGACCCGCATCGAGGCTCAGCGCCTGATGATGCAGACCGACCCGCATCCGGTCGCCAAGTATCGAGTAATCGGACCACTCTCAAATCTGCCCGACTTTCAGAAAGCGTGGAGCTGCAAGGCCGACGCCGCCATGGTGCGTCCCGAAGGAAAACGATGCGACGTGTGGTGAGGCAGCCTTGAAAGCGCGCCGCCGCAGGCGGCTCCAATTAGGGAACTATGCACCGACCATTGAAGAGCAACAAGAAGGAATTGACACGAGAGCAACGTGAACAATTGCTCGGAGTACTAAAAGCGCGTTTTGAGAAAAACATGAACCGCCACCAAGGTCTGGAATGGGCCAAAGTGCAAGCCAGCCTGGAAGCGAATGCTGAAAAACTGCGGTCACTCAGTGAAATGGAACAGACTGGCGGTGAACCGGACGTGGTTGATCACGACAAGAAGACCGGCGAGCACATTTTCTACGATTGTTCAGAGGAAAGTCCGAAAGGCCGCAGAAGTCTTTGCTATGACTGTGAAGCGCTGGATTCAAGGAAAGAAAATAAACCAAAAGGCGCCGCGATGGATATGGCGGCTGCCATGGGCATTGAGTTCTTAACGGAAGAGCAATATCGAGGGTTGCAGCGGCTCGGAAACTTCGATACGAAAACGTCAAGCTGGGTGAAAACACCTTCTGCCGTCAGAAAACTCGGCGGTGCGCTGTTTTGCGATCGCCGCTTCGACACTGTTTTTGTGTATCACAACGGCGCTGAATCTTACTACGCGGCTCGCGGGTTCCGTGGCTTGCTGAAGGTCTAGCGAGAGGAATCCAACATGCCACTCTGAATTTCGCCAAGAACGCGATACCGGCCATCTTGTCGCCCAATTTCGTGGATCGTACAGATGTTGGGATGATTCAGCGCGGAAGCCGCCCGCGCTTCGCCGGAAGCGTTCGAGCGCGGCCGCGTCCGAAAAGGATTCTGGCGTAAAATCGTACGGAGAAAGGTGAACGATGAACGATTCGAGTTCTTCCGGTGGATCGAAAGACGCACAGCCCGACTGGAAAACCCACGGCCTGCGCATCATTCGCAGCGGCGAACTCGACGGCAACACGCCGCAAACCCCCGGCATGACCCGAGCCGAAGCCATCTCGCGCGCCCGAGTCGGCGCGCAGAAGCTCTGGGCCGGGACCGTCGTCGTCCATCCCAATGCCAAGACCGGCCCCCATCATCACGGAGAACTCGAAACTGTCATCTACGTCGTGCGCGGCCGCGCCCGCTTTCGCTGGGGAAATAATCTCGAGTTCGTCGATGAAGCCGGCCCGGGTGACTTCGTCTACGTCCCTCCCTACGTTCCTCATCAGGAACTGAACGCGCGCAAAGACCAGACCGTAGAGGCCGTAATCGTGCGCAGCGGCCAGGAGCCGATCGTCGTGAATCTGGATATTCCCAGCCCCGAGGACGCACCCGACACTCCGGAAGAAGACCCGTTCCACTCCGCCCCTTAGACCGGAAAGCCAGAAAGCGCTGACTGTCGATCGTCTCCGGCCCTTAGCTCAGGCGTGAACCTCCACCACTGCTTCGAGTCATCGAAATGAAAATCGTTCCCGCGCTGGTGACTGCAGGCGATCGGCCAAGCAAACGTCAGCGCGCACTCGGCGGGTTAGAGCGATTTTTTCACGCGCCCCTCGCGCAATCGCTCGCGTTTATCCATTATCTTGTGAAACTCGGTCGCAAGCTCTCTTGGGGGCGTCATCGAGTCGGTCACATTATCTGCCTCGGCTGAAAGGTCATCCGGGTCAGTAGTTTCATTCGGCGCCATAGCGTAACCAGAATCCCTAAAACTACAAAAGTCTACCCCTGAGCACAACCGCTCGGTTTGCTCCAATCAAGTCCTCACTTCGTCTTCGGATTATCGTTGCCGCAACCTGCGCGGACTTCATCTTTGTCAACTGCCCGCACTTCATCAATGTCAACGTCCACATTCACGTCTTCGTAGCTCACCACTGTGGAACCATGAGGAACCACGACGGCCCCATCTTCCGGCACCGTCATCCCCAGGTTCGCCAGCCCCGTTAGACTCGATTCCAGCGCGTGCATTTCTCTTATGGTTTCCTTCGTCACCGACAGCGCCTTGCTGTAGTCCGTCAATTCCAGGTAGCTGCTTATCAACTGCAAATGGCTCGTCATTTTGCGAACCGAGACCTTCACCGTTTTCAGCATGTCGAGGTCCTCCAATTATGGGTCGGAGTCATGGAACGCACCTCTCTGCATCTCACTCTAGTCGCCAGTTCGGTGCAGGAACGGTCAATTGTGCTCAATCGGCTCGAGACTTCGCGGCACTCCGACGCAGTCGAGCCAGTAGGAGCCGCTGTCGTCGCTCATCTGCACGTCGTACACTCTCTGGGAAAAATTTCCGGAACAGCAGCAGGAATCAAGCCGGACAAAAAAAGGCGCCGGAGGGTTCCGGCGCCACGAGGAACTCGCGAGATGCGGTCTAGCGAGTTTTACCTACCAAAACTTATTTGCTTTCCGCGATGGGGCTGGCCCCAATGTCGCGGCGGTTGTTGGCCGCGGTGCGCGCTGCGCGCGCCGCCGGCAGAGCGGCAACCGCGGCTCCGTAACGTTCCAGCAGCACCGGCGCCATGGTGTTTTCCGCTTCCTTCACAAAGATCATCTGATTTTCCGAAGCCATATCGACCCGGACAAAATCTCCCAGCTTCACCTGGCTGGTCGCAACCAGATTCGCCAGCGGGAAAACCAGGTGCCGTTCAATGGCCCGCTTCAGGTGGCGCGCACCGTAACGCGGGTCCGTGCCTTCCTTCAGCAAAAATTCCTTCACCCCGGCCGTGCAATTAAACACAAACTGGTTCGTGCCCGCAGCCATCAGGACGCGCTGCTGCACCATCCCAAGTTCGATATCGAGAATTTGCGCCAGATGCTCGTCGCGCAGCGTCTTGAAGACCACCGTCTTGTCGATGCGGTTCATGAACTCCGGCGTAAACTTTCGCCGCGCCGCTTCCACCGCGGTCCGCTGAATCTTGTCGTCAAAACTGTTGTCGACTTCCACCACCTTGGGCGCAAATCCCAGCCCGCCATCGATCAGATTCGTCATCTCGCTGGCCCCCAGGTTCGAGGTCAGGATGATGATGCATTGCGAAAGATCGACCCGGCGATTATCGCCCAGCGTCAGCGTAGCCTTATCGAGAATCCCAAGCAGCAGTTGCCACAACGAGTCGCTGGCTTTCTCGATCTCGTCAAACAGCAGAATCGAAAGCTTCAGCTTCTCCGTGAACCACTGGTTCAGCGCTTCCTGCGTCAGCAGCGGATGAGTCTCCCGGTGCCCCAAATATCCCGGAGGCGAACCGATCAGCTTCGCAATCTCATGCGAGTGCTGGAACTCCGCGCAGTCAATCTTGATGCACGCGTGCGCATCGCCGAACAAAGCCTCGGCCATCGCCTCCACCACCCGAGTCTTGCCCGAGCCAGTCGGCCCCAGAAAAAGCAGGTTCCCCACCGGACGCCCCGGAGCATTCAGCCCGGCCAGAAACATCTGGTAAATTTCGGCGACCTTTTCGACCGCCTGGTCCTGACCCACGATGCGGCGGCGCAGCGCCGCTTCAAATTCTCCCGCATCAGCGCTGCGGCGGTTCGGATCGAGTACGGTAGCAAGGTTCGGTCTCATAAGATCGTTATCTCTATCCTGTCCCAATTCTCTGCCAGCTTTCCCCGGATCTTCCAGGCCTGCCTCGCGACTCCCCACCGTTCCAGAAGTGACAGATTTTGTCATTTGGAACCCGCCGCCCGCCTGCCCAGATAACCCGTCCCGGCTACCTTGGAACAAGCAAGCCTCTGGCCACCGGCAACGCAGGGATTAGACAAGGGAAAACTCCATCATCTGGCTGGATTTAGCTAACCGCCGACGATATTAGACCAGTCGACAGGTGAAAGTTAAGAGGGAGGAAGAGAAATACTTTGCGCACGGAGGAAACACCAGTACCGCCCAAGCTTTACCCTGTGTTCCCCCGTGGCCCCTGTGTTTAAGGTTTTGATCTTCGGCGTTGAAGCCTCGCTATCCGGAAAGCCCTCAACCGAGGGGGAGATGACCGTGAGTAACTGGCAAGGGCGTTAGGTGCCAGATAGCATCCAGCTCAGGTAGGGTCCTGGAGGAAATCTTGCGCCGCTCGTCAATTCTAACCATTGCCGTCATCACGGGTCTTCTATTTACCGTCGCCGCCATGCGGCTAAATCCGCGGTTCTCTTCCGCTTTCGCTGCCCAGGCGCAGCCCGTGGCCGCCGCCGCCCCGCAGGGCGCGCAACTGCAACCTTCTTCCCTGCAGCTTTCACTGCCGCCGTCATCATCCTTATCGCAACCCAGGCTGCAGCTCTCATTAGAACCCTCGCTGCCGTCTTTCAGCTCTTCCGCAACTGAGATTTACACCGCGAAGCGCGGCGAAAGCATTCCCGCCATCGCCCATCAATATCTAAAGCGCACCGGATATTTGACTTCCTCGGAGTTGTCCGAAGCGATCCGCCGCGCGAACGGAAAAGACAACACCAACCGCTCCAACATCCTGAAAAACGGCGAGCAGATCACCATCCCCGGAATCCTGTCCGCGCCCATCGTCGAAAAAACCGTTCCCGTTCCCAGAGATTTTGAAGTCCGCGCCATCTACCTCACCGGCGTCATGGCCGCCAGCGATCACGGAATCCGCATCATCCGCCACTGGCGCGAAGTCGGCGGCAACGCCGTAGTCTTCGATATCAAGGATTCCGACGGCAGCGTCAACATTCCCTTCGAGCATCCGCTGCTCGGCCAGCACAAGGTCTATATCCACGACCTGCCCAAGTTCGTCCACTTCCTGCACTCCGAGAACATGCACGCCATCGCCCGCATCGCCATCTTCCGCGACGAGCGCATGGTGGTCGAGCATCCCGAGCTGGCAGTGAAGTCGAAAAAAACCGGCCAGCCCTGGCGCGAAAACGGCAAGCTGGTCTGGACCGACTCCTCCAACCCCAAAGTTCAGGATTACGACATCGCCCTCGCCAAGTTCGTAGCCCAATCCGGCGCCGACGAAATCCAATTCGACTACGTCCGCTTCCCCGCCGAAGGCGACCAAAAAGACGCCAGCTTCGTATTTCAGACTGAAAACCCCAAGTGGCAGCGCTCCGACGTAATCGTCGCCTTCCTGAAAAAAGCCTACGCCGAATGGCCTGGCAGCGCCAGGTCGATCTCTCGCACACCGGACAAGACATCGTCGGCATGGCGAAATACTGCGACGTGCTCTCGCCCATGATCTACCCCTCGCACTTCTTCGGCATGGATAACATCCAGCACCCCGGCGACGCCCCCGAACATTTCATCGGCGAATCCATGCAGCGCTTCGAGCTGATCACCCATCCTGACGGAAATAACTCCACCGGCGTCGTCATCCGCCCCTGGCTGCAAGCCTTCCGCTGGCGCACCAAGACCTATTCGCCCGAATACATCAAAGTGCAGGTAGCCACAGCCAAAGAAAAAGGCGGCATCGGCTTCTTGTTCTGGAACGCCGCCAACGACTACAGCAAGCCCTACGAAGCCATGCCCGAAATGAAAGCGGCGAACCTAAAAGAGGGATCGAAGGATAAAGCCAAATACTTTCGCGGGGATGAACTGCCCGGCGCAACGGCGAACGCAAGCCTGACGCCGCCGGCCGTCGCCGCATCCGCAGGACAGACCGGCAGCCACTAAAACCCCTTGTCATTCCAACGCGCGAGCGAAGCGAGCCAGGAGGACCCTGCTGCCCTCCGCCAGCGCCACAACTCATGTAGAGACGGCTACCACAGAAGCTAGCGGTAACGTGCAAGAGCGGCGCTTCAGCTCAACCTCCACCACGACCTGATCTCCAGCCCCTTCGCGAAAAGTGATCAATTTTGAACAGACAGCCGTTTCCAGGCTTCGGTAGATTCTGTGATCATGGCCGCAGTCTAGCCGCAGAAGGCTGCTTCCATTCGCATCGTCACCACGTTGTGGCGGAATGTGCCGCGTCCTGCGTGTTATGCGCGCCGGGCAACGGCAAGCCAAACCCAGCTGATGAACCGTCCGCCAGGAGACAACGCTCATGGAATCCCCTACCGTGCTGTGCATCGACGACTTCGCCCAAACTCTCGAGCTCCGCAAAGCCACTCTCGAATCTCACGGCTACCGCGTCAAGATTGCCTCGAGCAGCTACGCCGCCATCAAAGTGCTAGAGGAGGCCTCAGTAGCCGCCGTCCTCCTGGAGTACAAACCCGAAGGCATGGACGCCGAAGCCGTAGCCTGCCACATCAAGCAACGCTTTCCCGATCTCCCGATCATCCTGCTTTCCGCCTATGCCGAGTTGCCCGAGCGAATCCTCTGGCTGGTCGATGAATTCGTAATGAAAAGCGAACTGCCGCAACGCCTGGTCCCGATCATCGAAAAAGCCCACAAGGCGCACGCCAAATTCCCACAAACGGCGTTGCCTAACACGCTCATGTAGGGACAGCCGCCCCCGGCCGCCTGTCCTGAGTGAAGCCGAAGGATCCGGCGGCCCAGGTGTATCGGGCCGCAGCCGCGCCACCAACTCGGAATAGGCTCGGAAGGGGCACAGCTTCAGCCGGGTCGCTAAAGTCCTATAAGGATTTCGAGCTTCAGCCCCTGAGGGACCTCGCGCCATCCGCCTCGCCAAAACGCTGGTTCGACGCCGGGACGCCCCATGGCCTGCCCTGAGCGGAGCCGAAGGGTCTCGCGTCCTTTGCGAGACGCGGGATTCCACGCTCCTCATCCATCTGGGGATTTTAGGACCGGCACGAATCGAGAGGGAGAAGTTCGCCGTCTGTACACACCACTCGGAACCTTCCTTGGCAGGCGCAAACCGGTTTTTCCACACTCCCTTTGTGACATCCAACCTTGCACCCCCTCCCTAAACTAGTATTAGTATGCTCACCCGCGAAACAACCCTCCCCGAATACCTCTCCACGCTGAACCCAACCGAACTAGCCATAGCCAAGTCCCATCTTCTCAATATTTTCCGCGCAAACCCTTGGCTATCAAGATTTTGCGCAGACTCCCTCCAGATCATCGCCTCCAACTCCAACCAAATCAATAATTTACCAACTCGATCTGAAAAAATTTCCAATCTGAATCTGAAAGGTCAAAACTCCATGCCGCTCAACAAAAATATCCGCGTCTGCACTCACATCAAAGTCAACGGAGTCCCCTGCGGCTCGCCCGCCCTCCACGGCGAAGTCTTCTGCTACTTCCATCAGCGCATGATCCGCGGCGTGCGCACGCCCGCCAAGTCACGCCTTCACCCCATCGCTCTCATCGAAAACGAAGAAGGCATCCAGGCCTCGCTCATGGAGGTAATCAACGCCCTGGTCCGCAACACCATCGACTTCCGCCGTGCCCAACTAATCTTGCGCGCTCTCCACATCGCCGTGAAAAATTCGCCGCGCGTCCATTTCAACATCTACAAAGACGAGATGATCCGCGAAGTCCCCAACTATCCCGCCGCAACCGCCGCGCCGAAGCCCGCGTCGGCCGCACTCGCCCAGGCTGGAGCGCTCGCGCGAATCCCCCGCCCCAAGCCAATCAGCATCACTCGGCCACGCCCACCCATGGTCGCCGCCCAACCCGCGCCTGCCCGCCCCAAACCCCCTGCGCGCGTCAAGCCTGCATCCACAGCCCGTAACCTGGTCCGTAACGTCGCGCGCCGCCGCTCCGGGTGAATTGTCATCCTGAACGGGCGTTCTTTTGCGCAGTGAAGGATCTGGGCGAGCCGCGCGAAGCGTCGCGCTTTTTGCGACGCAATCACCGCGCGTTTGGCTCGCTTCCTTATCAATTGTTATTGCATTCTCTCCATAGTCATAATATTATGACCATACTATGAAACGGATCCCGGCTGGCCAGTTCAAGGCCCAGTGCCTCGCGATTATGGATAAAGTATCGAAGACCGGCGAGCCCGTCGTGGTCACTAAACACGGCAAGCCCGTGGTGAAGCTCGTCCCCGCCAAGAAACAGAAGGACGACATTTTCAACTACATGGCGGGCAAGGTGAAGATCGTGGGAGATATCGTGGGCCCGATCACTCCGCTCGAGGACTGGGAGAACCAATGAGGTTGAAACAGTGAGCGTGAACCGGTGACTCTGCTCGACACTCACGTCGTACTCTGGATGGCGAGCGATGACAAGCGGCTGTCGAAGCGGGCGCATGAGGCCATTCGCAACGCCCGAGAAGGCAATGGACTTGCGGTGGCGGCCATCACTCTGTGGGAGATCGCCTGGCTCGCGCACCACCAGCGCATTGTTGTCGTCGGAAGCGTTGAATCGTTCGTGCGCGAGACCGTGGCGCGAGTAATTCTTAGACCGGTGACGGCGGAGGTTGCAGTCCTCGCCGCGAGTCTGCCGGAGTCATTTCCCCTCGACCCGGCGGACCGCTTGATTGCCGCAACCGCCATGGTCGAGGGCATGCCCCTGGTCACTGCGGATGCGCGCATCCGGCAATCCAAGGTTCTAGAGACTGTGTGGTAAGCCTCAGCTATAATGTTCTGTAACGCTGGTTGGGTTCGCGCCTCGTTCCCCTGCAAGTGCCAGAGGAAAGATTCAGCCCTCGTTACACACTTCACCAGTTTCCAACCGAAGGAGTTCGCATGGCGATCGAGAAATCGGAATTTATCTGGCACAACGGCAAACTCATCCCCTGGGATGACGCGACGATTCACGTCATGTCGCACGTCGTGCACTACGGCTCTTCGGTGTTCGAGGGCATCCGTTGCTACGCGCCGCCTTCGGGCCCGGCAATCTTCCGCGCCAACGAACACATTCAGCGCCTGCTCGATTCCGCCAAAGTCTACCGCATCGATGTCGATTACACTCGCGAGCAACTGGTCAAAGCCATGCTCGAGACGGTTGGCCGCAACGGCGCGTGGCCCTGCTACGTGCGGCCGATCATTCTTCGCGGCTATGGCGAGGCGGGCGTGAATCCCTTCAACTCGCCAACCGAGGTCTACATCATTAATTATCCGTGGGGAAAATATCTGGGCGGCGAGAGCGACGGCTGCGACGTCTGCGTTTCCTCCTGGACGCGGATTGCGCCGAACACGCTGCCGGCCATGGCCAAGTCCGGCGCGAATTACATGAACTCCCAGCTCATTAAGATGGAAGCCATCGTCAACGGTTTTGCCGAGGGCATTGCGCTCGACATCAACGGCTACGTCAGCGAAGGTTCGGGCGAGAACGTATTCATCGTGCATCGCGAGAAGCTGATCACGGCTCCGCTGGGCAACTCGGTGCTGCCCGGAATCACCCGCGATTCCGTGCTGCAGATCGCGCGCGACCTCGGCATCGCAATCGTCGAGCAGATGATTCCCCGCGAGATGCTCTACATCGCCGATGAAGCCTTCTTCACCGGAACCGCGGCCGAGGTCACGCCGATCCGCACGGTCGACAAGATCAAAGTGGGCAAAGGCGCAGTTGGCCCGATCACCAAGGCGATTCAGAAGGAGTTCTACGCCATCGTGCGCGGGGAGAAATCCGACCGCCACGGCTGGCTGACACCGGTTCCGGTGCGCAGCAAGCAGCCGGTCGGAGTATAATTCCGCTCGCAGCGACTTAACCGGAGGGGCGCATCCAGCGCCCCTTTCGGCTTGTTAGATCAAGGAATACATAACACCTTCACAAGGAGGAAACAATGTCCGAGCAAGGTTTGACACCGGAATTTGCCCAAGGCTACTGCGCGATGACGCTCGACGGAATCCTGCGGGAAGCGGAGATTACCAAGAAAGTGATCGCAGCAGTGCCCGATGCGGCTTCGAGCTACAAGCACGATCCCAACGGTCGCACCGCGAAGGAACTGGCCTGGCACATCGCCAACACCGACGTTCAGTTTCTGGATGGAATTGCCGACCTGAAGTTCACCATGGCAAACCCCGAACCCAAGCCCCAAACCTCAGCCGAGGTGGTGGCCTGGTACGACGAGAATATGAAGCGCGGCGCAGCTCGCGTAGCAGCGATGACGCCGGAGCAATTAATGACACCGATCAACTTCTTCGGTGTGTTCAATCTGCCCGCGGTTCTGTATCTGGGCTTCCTCAATAACCACAGCATTCACCATCGCGGCGAACTCGCAACCTACCTGCGTCCGATGGGATCGAAGGTGCCGTCAATCTACGGAGGCAGCTACGACGAGCCGTTCCGGCCTCCCGTGTCAGACGAAACCGCTGCGTAGATTCAGCGGTCGACGTTGAAGAAGCCGCCCCGCGAGGGCGGCTTTCTTTTTTACCGCGCACCCGTTCAAGAAAGCGTTCTGCGATCACATTTTTATGAATGCTCCAGAAGTGCGGTCTTCGAGTATAATTCGCGGCACTTGGACCGGACGTTGCAGAATCCCAGGGGAGGCTATGTCGATGACGCGAATCTATCAGCAGGCAGGCGGAGTGCAGCGTGAGCGATCGCGCTGGTTTGACACTCGATGCGGGCACTTAACGAGGCGCGCGATTTGCATCTTCGTAGGGTTGGCATTCCTGACCTCGTGGGCAACGGCGCAATCAACCAGCCTGCTGAATGGGAGTGTTACTGACCCCTCTGGCGCGAGCGTTGCGGGCGCGAAGATTACCTTGACCGACCCGGCGACCGGCTTGCAGCGGACAACGACAAGCAACGGGGGCGGACTCTACCAGTTCCTGGACATGCCGCCGGGCAACTACCGGCTGGCGGTAACGGCCAGCGGCTTTGCGCCCTTCGTGGCATCAAAGGTCACGCTTGTGGTCAGCACCCCCTCCACGCTACCGATTCGGTTGCAGGTTGCGGGCACGACAACATTGGTCACCGTCGAAGCTGAAACACCGCTCATCAATCGAACTGACGCATCGCTCGGCAATGTTGTCGAGCAAGATCAAATCGCGGAATTGCCCATCGCCGCCCGCAACGTGGTTGAGTTGCTGAGCCTGCAGGCCGGCGTGTCGTACCTGGGGGATAACCTGAATTCAACCATGGACACGCGCAGCGGCGCTGTGAATGGCGTGCGCAGTGACCAATCGAACGTGACGCTGGACGGCATTGGGGTCAACGACCAGAATAATGGTTACGCCTTCACCAGCGTCATGTACATTCCGCCCGACTCGGTCGAGGAATTTCGGGTCACCACCGCAAACTCCAATGCCGACTCCGGCTATTCCAGCGGCGCCGAGGTCGCGCTGGTGACCAAGAGCGGCACCAACACGTTTCATGGCTCGGCCTACGAGTACAACCGCAATACCATTTTCAGCGCCAATGACCCGTTCATTAGATATTCGCAGATAAGCAGTGACCTGCCCAACAAGGCGCCCGAGCTTTCGTACAACGTATTCGGCGTCACCTTCGGGGGACCGATCCAGAAGAACCGGCTCTTCTTCTTCGCGAACTATGAAGGGTTTCGGCAGGCCCAGGGCACCCCCACATTGCGCCTCGTGCCCAGCGCGGAGCTGCAGGACGGTATTCTCCAGTACTTATGCGCGGACTCGACACAGTGTCCGGGGGGCAGCGTCACAGGCACAAGCGGGAAAAGCTATCCCGTGCAGTCCAGCTACTTTGCGCTTACACCGCAACAAATTAAGGGCATGGACCCGCTCGGAATCGGCCCCAGCGCGGCAATGGAGGCCCTCCTCTCACAATATCCGGCAGCGAATGAGAATGCCGGCGACGGTTTGAACTCGCTTGGTTATGAGTTTTCCTCGAACGCTGACTGGGAAAAAAACGCATACATCCTCAAAGGGGACTGGCACATCAACTCCAGCGGGACGGAAACCCTTTTCTGGCGCGGAGAGATGCAAAACTACAAGGAACCCCAAGTGCGACAGTTTCCCGACCAGCCCGCGGCTAGCACACTGCTGGACGACAGCAAGGGTTCCACGGTCGGACTCACTTCGATTATCTCCCCCAGGCTCGTCAACAACTTTCATTGGGGTTTCATCCGCCAGGGCACGAAGACCGTCGGTGTCTCTCCGTATCCAGCAGTGGAGTTGACTGGGCTCGACAACCTTGTTCCTTTCACGCGCTCCACCACTTACTTTGTGCCCAGCAACCAGTTGACCGACAGTTTGAACTGGACCCACAAGAACCATACGTTTGAGTTCGGTGGCGATCTGTTTCTGATTCGCAACAACAGCACCAGCTACGCTGAGTCGTTCTCCGATGTACAGACCAACCCGGTCTATCTGAACACGGGCGGAATCGCCAACACCACCAGTCAGCTTGATCCGGGCAACAATGGCTATCCGGCTGTGGATGAGAACTTCGGCCCGAATTACGACGAGGCTGCCGGCATCCTGGTAGGAATCTTTGCGGAAGGGGATGGCATTTATAACTACAGCCGCAGCGGCGCTTCACTGGCGCAAGGCACCCCGATCAACCGCCGTTTTGCGGTCAATGACTATGAACTCTATGGGCAGGATACCTGGCGGATGACGCCTCGATTGACTGTAAGCTATGGCCTGCGCTGGGTACTGGAAGCTCCACCATACGAAACGAATGGATATCAGGTCGCGCCTTGCGTGGCGTCTGGAGGGGGCGGCTGCACCAATCTAAACCTCGCCGACTGGTTCAACAACACCGCAAAGTTAGCCGCGCAGGGCTTGCCAGCCAACAACGCCGGGGAGGTTTCTTTCGAGCTTGGCGGACCCGTGAATCATGGTCCCGGACTGTGGAACTGGGATCATAAGGATTTTTCACCGCGAATCGCCGTAGCCTGGGCGCCAGACACCGGGGACGGCTGGGCCTCAAAGATTCTGGGAAAGAAAGATCAGTTTTCGATTCGCGCCGGTTACAGCATCATGTATGACCACTTCGGCATTCCGATCGTGAACACTTTTGACCAGCATGGCTCTTTGGGCCTCTCCACCGATCTGGGAAATCCCGCTGGAGTGGTGACTGTCTCTAATGCCCCGCGTTTCACCTGCCTCACCCCCGGATCGTCCGGCCAGTCCTGTCTGCCTGCTCCCTGCGCTTCGCTAAGCAATCCCGGCTGTTTGTTCGGCCCTACGCCACCGGGCGGTTTCCCGAGTACGCCAAGCAATACCGCCTTTGCCATTAACTGGGGGCTGGATCAGAGTTTGAAGACCCCTTACGCGCACCGCTTCAATTTCTCGCTCTCGCGCCAACTCACGTCCAAATCATCGCTTCAGATCGCCTATGTGGGTACCATCGCGCGGCGTCTGCCTTTGCAGGTTGATCTTGCCCAGCCCGCCAATCCAACCGATCCTGTATCGAAGACGACGTATTTTTCGTCAGCCACCATCCTGTCGAAGGCCGCAAACGCGAGCACGCCTGTGCCTGTCAATCAGATCCAACCCGTACCATTCTTCGAGAATACGTTTCCAGGCTGGGCGGGGGCCGGTACCGCAGCAGCGGTCGCATCCAACGGCCTCAATTGCGCAACCGGCAACCTTCCCGCAAATCCGACCGCCACGCAAAATGTCTACGAACTCTGGAATTGCTTCCCGCACAACGAAACTTTCAATCTGTTCCTCATGGATGTCCCCGACTCCATCACTGGATTGAGCCCCGCTCTTCCGAACAGTAAAAACGGTCCGTATGACTTCTTCCACGACCAGTTCGCTTCACTCTATGCCTGGCGCAACATTGGAACTTCCGCCTATAACGCGCTACAGGTGACCTACAACGTCCGGTGGGGAGCGAATCTGCAGGGGCAATTCAACTACACGTTATCGAAATCGTTCGATGAGGCGTCGGCAGCAGAGCGCATCGGTCCTTATGAAGGAACGGGGGGGACGGGCGACGACCTGAACGGCGGCGGTATTGTCATCAATGCCTGGGATCCGCTGGCTTTGCGGGGGCTCTCGGATTTCAACGCTTACCATCAGTTGAACGGGAACGTAGTGTATCGTCTGCCCTTCGGCAAAGGCCAGTCGATTGCGGCAGGCGCTTCTCCGCTGCTCAACACGTTAGTTGGCGGGTGGCACGTCTCCGGTGTGTTCCGCTGGACCAGCGGTTTCCCGATCACCATTGACAACGGTTCCACCTGGGCGACCGACTGGAATATCGAGGGCGATGCCGAGCCGAACGGTCCGCCCCCGGTGGCCTCCAACCCAAAGAATGCCAGGATCGACGGCACCACCGGCGCCTACATCGGCCCAAACATCTTCCAAAATCCAACAGCGGCGGAGGCGGCTTTCCGCCCCGAGTGGCCGGGAGAATCAGGAGTCCGGAACAATGTGATCGGCGATGGCATGTTTGATATCGACACCGGAGTGAGCAAGGATTTCGCTCTTGGCGAGGGCAAGCGAGTGGAGTTCACTTGGCAAACTTTCAACTTAACCAATGCGGTGCGCTATGACGTGCGCGCGGCACAACCGTCGCTCTCCTCCGACCCGGCGGAGTTCGGCAAATACCTTTCGACGCTGACCCAGCCGCGCTTCATGCAGTTTGCTCTGCGGTTCGTATTTTGAGGCGTGTGGTGGGCACCAGGTCAAAACCTTAAACACAGGGGACACAGGGGAACACAGGGTAATTCTGCTTACCTTGTGTTCTGGTGCCTGCACGGACGCGGGCTGAAGGGTGTGGCCAGTGTCTTTCGATTGGGTTTCTCCTCACGGCCTTTGACGTCGTATTCTTCTCGCAATCTCATCCGTTTGAACGTAAGGTGCTGTCCGGTTGCCGGAGTGCGGTTGTTACCTAGGTCATCTTGGGGAAGGTGACGATTCGCGGGATGATAGGGAGAGCTTGGAGGCGGACGGCCTCCCAGGGAACCTCTCCAATGAATATTGACGATCTACTGCGGATTGCTACGGAACGGCGGGCCTCCGATTTGCATTTGAAGGTGGGGAACTATCCGCACCTGCGCATTGACGGCGAGCTGGCGCCTTTGACCGAGCAACCGCGGGTGAGCGCGGAAGACATGCTGAACATGGCGTTCAGCATGATGTCGGCTCGACAAAAACAGAAATTCAAAGAGACCACAGAAATCGACATGGCATACGGCGTGGCCGGGCTGGGGCGGTTCCGTGTGAACATCTTTCAGCAGCGCGGCAACGTGGGACTGGTGCTGCGCGTCATTCCCACGAAGATTCGGGCGCTGGATGAGTTGTTCCTGCCCAAGGTGGTGGAGCAGATTTGCGAAATGCCGCGCGGGCTGGTGCTGGTGACGGGCGTGACCGGCTCGGGTAAGTCGACTACGCTGGCGGCGATGGTGGATCGCGTGAACTCGACGCGAGCCGAACACATTATTACGATTGAAGACCCCATCGAATTTCTGCACCGCGACAAGAAGGGGTACGTGAACCAGCGCGAGATTGGGGTGGACACACCTTCGTTCAGCGCGGCGTTGCGGGCTTCTTTGCGTCAGGATCCGGACGTGATTCTGGTGGGCGAAATGCGTGACCTGGAAACGATCCAGACGGCGCTGCACGCAGCGGAAACCGGGCACATGGTGTTCTCGACGCTGCACACGCTGGATGCGGTGGAAACGATTAACCGCGTGATTTCGATTTTCCCACCGCCGGAGCAGAAGCAGATTCGGTTGCAACTGGCGGCAGTGCTGCGGGCAATTGTGAGTCAAAGATTAGTGCGACGCTGCGATACCGACGGGCGTGTGCCCGCGGTCGAGGTGATGATCAATACGGCGTTCATCCGGGAATGCGTGCTGGTGCCGGAAAAGACGCGGTCGGTGCGCGACGCGATTGCGGCCGGTACTTCGCAATATGGCATGCAGACCTTTGACCAGTCATTGTGGGATTTGTTCCAGGCGGGGCTGGTGAACTACGAAACCGCGCTGGAGAATGCTTCCAACGCCGACGACTTCAAGCTGCGCATGCAGGGCATTGCGTCGACCGCGGACATTTCGCGGCAGTCGATGCAGTCTGCTGGATTCGGCGGACGGTAGTAAGGCGGGCTTCGGCTTTCGGGCCGCGGGCTTCGGCTTTCAGCCCGGCAGATGCCGGCCTTTCCTTTCAGAATCTCGTCCGACTCCCTCCCGACCCCCGAAGCCCGAAAGCCAAAGCCCGAAGCCCTCGTTTCCCTCCCATCATCAAAAGGTTTATCGTTAGCGGATGGCGTTTCCGCGTCCCAAGAAGAAATTCTATTCCGAAGATGAGTTGTACGAATATGCCGTGGGAGCGCTGGCGCGGCGCATGCGGACGGTGGCGGAGTTGAAGCGTTTGCTGCGAGCGCGGGTGGAAGACGCGGAATCAGAGTACGGGAAAACGCTGGTGGAGCTGATTGTCCGGCGATTGAAGGATCGCGGATATTTGAACGACTCGCACTACGCCGCGTATTTTTCTTCGCTGCGGCGGGATAACCAGAAGTTTGGCCGGCTGCGCGTGGTCACGGACCTGAAGGCGAAAGGCATGCACGGCGATGTGATCGACAAGGCTGTGGACGCGGCTTTCGACGGCGTGAGCGAAGAGGCGCAGGCGCGGGAATATCTCCGGAAGAAGCGGCTGGTGAAACCAAAAGACCGGAAACAGACGGCGCGGGTTTTCCGGCAACTGGCGCGGGGCGGGTTTGGGACTAAGACCATCTTTTCTATTTTGAAGAAATGGGATGTGGATGAAGAGACTTTGACTGAGTTGGAGAGCGAAAGCGCCTGACGCTGCGGCGGCGCGGCCTAGGAGCAGGGGCCTCTTCTGCGCGCTTCGGAGCATCTGATTGCGAAGACGACTTGGCAACAGCCTTTCGGATGTTGCATACTGCAAGACCAATTCCAACGACGTTTCTGAGGAGGACGCTATGAAGTTCTGTCTGAAGACGATTTTCGCTGTAATGGTGCTCAGCGCCGTGCCGGTTTTGCTGGCTCAGGACGCGGCTACGGATGTGAAGAAGGGCGCCGAGGATACGGGGCATGCAACCAAAGTGGCAGCCAAAGACACCGCAAAAGGCACTGAGAAGGCCGCCGACGCTACCGGCCACGCGACCAAGGTTGCGGCCAAAGACACGGCCAAGGGCACGGAGAAGGCCGCCGACAAGACTGGCCACGCGACCAAAGTGGCGGCCAAAGACACGGCGAAAGGCACGGAGAAGGTCGCGGAGAAAACCGGGCACGAGGTGAAGAGGGGAGCCGAAGACACCGGGCACGAGATAAAGAAAATCGGCGGCGGCGGCGACAAACCTGCCGACCAACCTGCCGACACCCCGAAGCAGCAGTAACGCGGGCAGAGTTTTTGTATCGAAGGGCCACGCTGGAATTCTGCGCGGCCCTTCTTTTTTCTCACGATGGCGTTGAGGGGGTGTCGTCCGCTCTTTTGTGGGCTCGGCTTGCGCTGAGCGTGTCGAAGTGCAGTTTTCATTTAGAATTGGTTTTCGAACTCACTTAAATGTTGACGGGATCTGAAATTCGCCGCAAGTTTCTCGACTTCTTTGTGCAGCAGAAGGAACGCCCGCACAAGGAGGTGCATTCGTCGTCGCTGGTGCCGGCGAATGATCCTACGCTGCTGTTTACCAACGCGGGCATGAACCAGTTCAAGGACGTTTTTCTAGGGCTGGAGAAGCGCGACTACTCGCGCGCTACGACTTCGCAGAAATGCGTGCGCGCCGGCGGCAAGCACAACGATCTGGAGAATGTGGGGTTCACCAACCGGCATCACACGTTTTTCGAGATGCTCGGGAATTTTTCGTTTGGAGATTACTTCAAGAAAGATGCCATCGCTTATGCCTGGGAACTGATTACTTCGCCGGAGTGGTTCGGGATCGACAAAGACAAGCTTTACGCAACCATTTTTAAAGGCGAAGGTGGCGTGGAACGCGATGTTGAGGCGTACGACTTGTGGGTGGGACAAGGCGTTCCGAAGGATCGCATCTTCGAGATGGGGTTGAAAGAGACAATTTCTGGCAGATGGGCGACACCGGTCCGTGCGGACCGTGCAGCGAAATTTTTTATGACATGGGAGTCGCAGCGTCCGACCAAGGTCATGCGGACTGCGCGTTTCCCTGCGATTGCGGACGGTATGTTGAGATCTGGAATCTTGTGTTCATGCAGTTTGACCGCGACGTTAGCGGGAAGTTGAATCCGCTGCCGAAGCCTTCGATTGATACTGGCATGGGGTTGGAACGCGTCGCGGCGGTGCTGCAGGGTGTGATTTCTAATTATGAGACGGATCTGTTCGTGCCGCTGATCAAGCGGGCTGCGGAGTTGACTGGAACCTCGCTTACGAAGGAACTGGAGAAAGAAGCTAAGGCGAAGTCGGCTGCTTCTCTGCGGGTGATCGCGGACCACTCGCGGGCGGCGACTTTTCTGATTTCAGATGGAGTGTTGCCTTCCAATGAAGGCCGAGGGTATGTGCTGCGGAAAATCATCCGGCGGGCGATTACTCACGGACGCCTGCTGGGGCAGACGAAACCGTTCCTATACGAGATGGTTTTCGCGGTGAGAGATTTGATGAGCGATGCCTATCCAGAGTTGAAGGACAGTGCTGACCGTGTGTCGAAAGCCGTACATATCGAAGAGACCCGGTTCGCCCACACGCTGGACGTCGGACTAGGAAAGCTGGAGGAACTTCTCAGGAATTCCAAGGGCGAACTTGCCGGCACGGAGGCTTTCAAGCTTTATGACACCTTCGGCATGCCGCTCGACTTCATGCAAGATGCGGCGCGGGATCAGGGCTTCGCGTTCGACCAGGCCGGCTTTGATCACGCCATGGCGGAACAGAAGTCTCGCGCTCGCGCTTCGTGGAAGGGCGGTGCGAAGCAGACGGCGAATCCTGCTTATCAGCAGCTTCCGAAATCAATTTTCGAAGGCTACCGGCAAACTCGCTCGGACGGATGCGAAGTCTTGGCCATCATCCACCACGGGCAAGGGGCGCGGGAACTCAAGGCTGGCGAATCGGGCGAGGTGATTCTTGATCACACGCCGTTTTATGCCGACTCTGGCGGGCAGGTTGGAGACCGGGGATGGTTTTATTCCGACGATCACAACACTGTCGTTGCCGAGGTTACCGGGTGCTATTCGCCGATTCAGGGGGTGCGGGCGCACCAGGTTATCGCGAAACGGGTGCTGCGCGTGGGCGACAAGATCGATGCTGTTGTGAATGCTGACGTTCGTGAATCGACTATGCGGAATCACACGGCTACGCATTTGCTTCATGCCGGGCTGCGCGAGGTTTTGGGGAAGCATGTGAAGCAGGCCGGGTCGTTGGTGGCGCCGAATCATTTGCGGTTTGATTTTTCGCATTTCACTGCTGTTGATGATGAAGAGTTGCAGGATATTGAGGACATCATCAACAAGGAAGTTTTGCGCAATCAGATTGTTGAGACTATTACCGATGTTCCGATCGAAGAGGCCATCAACACCTATCACGCGATGGCTTTGTTTGGCGAGAAGTATGGTGAGAAGGTGCGCGTGGTGCGGATTGGCGATTTCTCGACGGAGCTTTGCGGGGGCACGCATACTGGGGCTACGGGCGAGATTGGGTTGATCAAGATTTTGAAGGAAGGCAGCGTTTCTTCAGGCGTGCGGAGAGTCGAGGCGGTCACGGGTTTGGGATCGCTGGCGCACTTTCGTCGGGATCACGAGTTGGAGACCGTTGTGTCCAGGTTCGTGGTTCCCACCTTTGCGCACAAACCGCGCAAAGAAGGGGCACCCTCCGCGGATGAGGGTTCCACTCACATGGATGAGCATTCGTCCCACGCCGAGACAGTGTCTCCGGCCGAGGCTTTGAGGGCTGAGCTTGACAAGAAAGATTCGGAGATCAAGCGGCTTGCGCGGGAACTGGATTCGGCGCGGATGAAATCGGCATCGTCTTCGACGGCTAACATTGGCGATCAGATCAGGGATGTAAAGGGCGTCAAAGTTCTCGCGCATCGCGCGGACAATCTGGAGCGCGCGCAACTGCGCACGCTGGTCGATCAACTGCGCGACAAGATTGGCTCGGGAGTGGTGGTGCTGGGTTCGGCGTCGAATGGGAACGTGTCGCTGATCGTGGGCGTCACCAAAGATTTGACCGGGCGAGTGCAGGCGGGTAAGGTGATTGGTCCGGTGGCACAGAAAGTGGGCGGCAAGGGCGGCGGCCGTCCTGACCTGGCTGAGGCTGGCGGAAAAGATGCTGGCGCGCTGGATGCCGCGCTGGACGGGGCTTACGCGGTGGTGGAGTCGCTTCTGACATGACCTCAAACAGTGGGTCACTCGAAGAACGCCTGCGCTTCATCAGGCACAACGGTCATGCCATCTACTCAATTGACCTGACGCATTCCACAGCGAAGGAACTGCTGGTGCTGCTTGACCTGATTCGCGCCGACATCGCGCGGCACGCACCGGGATCGGTTCTTACTTTCGTCGATGTCACCGGCGCGCAGGTCGACAAACAAGTAGCCACGCGGATCAAGGAAGTTCTGGTGCTCGATCGTCCTTATGTGAAGCGGTCGGCGTGGGTGGGGACGGAGAGTCTGCCGCATGTGTTTTACGAGCACTTCAAAAGCTTTTCGCAACGGGAGTTGCCTTCGTTCAAGACGCGGGAGGAAGCGTTGGAGTGGCTGGTGGAGGGCGAATAATAACGCGTCCGTCGCCGCTCTTTCTCTTTTCTTGACATAGCTACCTAAGATAGCTATCATAAGGTCATGCAGGTTAGCGTTGCGGATGCCAAGAATAAATTACCCGAATTGATCAAGGCCGTCGAAGACGGCGAGCCGGTGACCATCTGTCGCAGGGGTGTGCCGGTCGTGGACATCGTGCGCACCAAAAAACCTACTGGCAAGAAGCCGACCTTCGGAACCTTGCGGGGAAAAATCCAGGTTCTCGATCCGAACTGGTGGAAGCCGATGACGGACGAGGAAGCGGAAGACTTCCTCGCGGGGCGCTGATGTGCGCCTCCTTCTCGACACTGTAGCTTTTATTTTCGCGGTCCAGGCGCCAGAGCATCTCAGCACTCGCGTAGATGTGGCTTTGCAGAAGCCAGAAAATGTCGAGCTAAGTGCTATCTCTCTAGTCGAGATTGCCATCAAAAGCACGCTCGGCAAACTGAGGCTTTCCGCGGAAGACGCTCGCAAGGGGGTTGAGGATCTGGGCATCCGCATTCTGCCTTACACCGCCGAACATGCGTTTCGTTTGTTCGAGCTTCCACTCCATCACAGCGATCCCTTCGACCGACAGATCATCGCTCAGGCATTGGCCGAGAACATTGCCGTAGCCACTCCGGATGAAAAATTCAGCCTGTATAAGGGGCTGAAGATTATCTGGTAGTCAGCTTTTCCACTTCAGCGTGACTGGGCCTGCCATTGGGTGCTTCATCTCCGTGCCGGTGCGTTTGGCTTCGAGATGCGCGGCCTTCAACTGGAAATACCATTTGGCGGGACGGTCGGCGTCGTCGATCAGCATGAGGTGCGGATTGTGCTTCAGGCCTTCGGCTTGCATTTCCATGGTGCGGCGGTCTTGTTCGACAAATTTCGCGAACACGAACTTCAACAACTCCAGGCCGAACGGTACCCAGCGGAAAATATTCCAGGCGGCGACCACGTCGATGCGGCACTGGTTGCGCGTGACGGGCGTGACGGTGGTGAGAGAGGAAAACCAGAATTTTCCGGCGCGGATGGTTTCGCTGCGTAGGTTGGGCAAAACGAAATCGATGGTGGTGGTGATGGAATCGGCCGCGGCATACAGGCGGAGAAGCTTGTAGGGCGCGGAGTTTGAGCTGGGAGT
>JBEKWP010000052.1:0-22636 GCA_049512915.1 Candidatus Sulfotelmatobacter sp. | reverse complement strand
GCCCTTCTCCAGCATCCCCGCCGTGACCAGCTTCTTCTCAATGTGCCGCTGCAAGATTTGAATCAGAAACTTCCGGAGGTCCGCCCCCTGCGCCTTCGGCCAGGGCATCCCTGCAAAACTCTCCACCGGAGCGCGGAACATTAACGCCGCCAACTCCCGCGAGTCTTTCGAAATCTCGGATGACGCCAGCCGCTTGTCGTCGGCGCACATCAACCCGTCGGCCAGCGCATGAAAATAAGCCCGGCTTCCGTTTAGACTTCGTCCGCAGACTGTGCACTCGGTCAACTCCGGCAGGAAGCCCACCAGCCGGGTCAGCCACAGCTCGAAGTAGGTTACGGCCATCCATACTTCGGAACCCTGCAGGGCATGCAGCACCGAAAGCGTCAGCCGGAAGATAGCGTCGTTGGCTTCGCGATCAGGCAGCAACTCGTCGAGGAGTTCGGCCACATGTGCCAGCGCCACTGCCCGCGCGTAACTGACTTCGCTGGCCAGTGGAGACTTCAGCACCTCGCAGGCATCAAGCCGCGCCAACTCCTGGCGCTCGCGAACATCATAAAACGCCCGCACGTAGGTCATCGGCTCCAGCGCCCCGCCAAAGCGCCGTTTCGATTTCTTTGCCGACCGCGCCACGCCGCGCACCTTGCCCTCCGCACGCGTAAATAGCGTGACCAGCAGGTCGGCCTCTCGCAGCGGATACGTGCGCAGTACGATCGCTTCCGACTCCATCAGTGCCATGGATGCCCGACCTGAATCATCGCACACCCGCAAGAATCGAGTTTGGAAGTAACAATGCCCGCCAGAAAGGCAAAAGGCGCGCGCCCGTAAGGACGCACGCCTCGAAAGGCTCAAGCCAAGAGCTAAAGACCAAGAACTTCTTTACCGCCCGAAGTACGCCGCATTCTTCGCAGTGAACTCGTTCCACTTCTCCGGCAGATCATCGAGCGCGAAGATGGCCGATACCGGGCACACCGGCACGCATGCGCCGCAATCGATGCACTCCACGGGATCGATATAGAGCAAGGGCTCGGTCGCGTACTTGGGATCATCTTTCTTGGGATGAATGCAATCCACCGGACACGCATCCACGCACGCGGTGTCTTTGGTGTTAATGCAAGGCTCTGCAATCACGTAGGCCATAAGGGTGTCTGTCTCCTGAGATCTATGCAGATATTTTACTACTACAGCCCGTCTGCGCGAACCGCACATTCTAGCAAGAAACGCGGACCAGGGTGCAAGTTTATTGAAACGCGCCTGGTCAAAGCCGGCTGGCAGCCCGTCTTCCGCCGGACAAGTCTGGGGAGAAAAAAAACGGCCGGCAGCGTTTGCTGCCAGCCGTTCCCCTTGCATCTTTCGTTATCGGATCAGAAACTCCGGATCCGCCACGGTTTACCGGTGTCCCCCGCCGCCGTGTCCACCGCCGCCACCGTGGAAGCCGCCGCCACCGTGGAACCCTCCACCGCCGTGCACAGCGCCGCCATGAAACCTACCGCCAACCGACCCGTGGAAGCCGCCCGCGGGACCACGTGCAAATCCGCGTCCACCTACGAAGCCACGTCCGCCAGCGAACCCGCGGCCATAACCATAGCCGTAGCCACCCCGTCCGTAGCCCCAACCCCCTCGACCATAGAAGCCATGACCCCAACCACCCCAGCCCCAACCGCGTCCCCAGCCATACCACGGGCCGGCGCCGATAAACACTCCACTGGCAAACCAATCAGGTCCGTAATAGCCGTAAGGCGCGCAAGCATAAGGGTAATATCCGTAGTAGCCGTAGGAGCATACTGGCGGCCCGCCGATTCCCACACCCACCGCGACCTGCGCGTGCGCAGACTGCGAATAGGCCAGCGGCAGCATCAGAACCCCGACCAGAGCCAAATATTTTAGGTACCGCATATCGATCTCCCTTTTTCAGATCCACCGCTCTTGCCCGCCGGATCTGCCTGGGCTTCCAGATCTTGCTTTCGATCCGAAGCTCCTACCTATTTGAACTCGGATCAGAGAAAAAAGTTGCAGGTCCGGCAGTGGCTGATTTCGGCCACCCCGCCTGAATTCAACCACTTGCAAGCAGCCTGGTCCGGTCCAGCGTCTCAGACCCCTATTAGCGCCTCGCTCGGCTCGTACTCCACAATGTAGCCCGCCACGGCGCTAGCCGCGACGGTGAATGGCGAAGCCAGATACATCTGTCCCGGACCGCTGCGCCCTGGAAAGTTGCGGTTCTGCGCGCTGATGACCACCTGATCCGGACGCGTCGAAACTCCCGGGCCCGCGTTGATACATGCGCCGCAGCTGGGCTCGATCACGATCGCCCCGGCTTTCTGAAACACATCCAGATAGCCCTTGCGTAAACAATACTCGCGCGTCTCCTGCGATCCAAACTGGATATAGAACTTCACTGAACCGGCCACTCGCTTGCCCTGCTTCAAAGCGTCGGCCAGAACGGCAGCATACATGTCCATGTCTTCGTTCTTGCCTGCCGTGCAGGTGCCGCCGTAAGCAATCTCGATCGGCACAGGCGTGTTCAAGTCGCGCACGTATTTGCCGTTCCCAGGATCACCCGGAGTCGCGACCATCGGCGTAATCTCCGCGGCATCCAGTTCGATCACGTGCGCATACTGTGCATCCTGGTCGCTATACAAGCCCGTAATCATGGCCTCGGCTTTTTTGTGATCCATCCCGCGACGCTCCATGAGGAAGTCGACCGCCTTCTTGTCCGGAGCAACAATGCCGGTGAATCCGCCAATCTCGGCCGCCATGTTCGTCATGGTGGCACGCTCATCCACGCTGAGTTCCTCAATCGCCTCGCCTGCGTACTCCATCACTTTGGCGAGTGCTTTGCCGCTGCGCACGTAATCGAGGCTGAGAATCTTCAGGATGAAATCCTTCGCCGTGGCATTCGCTTGCCTCTTGCCGCGGATCACGATCTTCACCGATTCCGGCACTTTGACCCGCACATCCTTCGTAATCCAGCTGTTGAACACGTCGGTGGTGCCAATACCGAAAGCCACGCAGCCAATCGCGCCCACGTGCGGCGTGTGTGAGTCGGAGCCAATGTTCAACTGCCCGGGCAGCGCGTAGCTTTCCAGCACGATGGAGTGGCAAATGCCCTCTGAGCCCTTGCGATCTTTCAACTCTCCATGCAGCTTGATGCCCTGCTTGGCAGCGAAGTCCTGTTGTTTGAGCTTGAGTTGCGTGGCCAGGTCGAGCAGACCAAGCTTCTTCTTTTCCTCGGAGATCACTTCATCGAGAAACGTGAGGTGGTCGCGGAAGAAAATAATGCTTGAAGCATCGTTGACCTTCGCCTCTTTGCCGACATAGCGCTCAAAAAATATCGCCGCCATCGGCGTGACGTACTCATGGCTGAAGCGCAGGTCGGCCTGGGCAAACCCAGTGTCCCCAGGCTTCACACACGCAACTCCAATCGAGCCTGTTTCGTTCACCATGTGCCGCGCGAAAATCTTCTCCGCTACGGTCATGGGACGCTTTGCGGTCTTGAGAGGAGGTAGAAAGACTCGTTTCTGCATCCGCGCCACATTGAAGGGAAACAGGCCACCGTACTCAATCACCTGCCTCGTGATCTCATCTTCCCCGGCCGTGAACTCGGAGAGCGCAATCTCCTCCCCGCCGCGAATCCTGTCAATCAGGGAAAAGTCAGTCGAAGTCAGAACGCCCAGGTTCTGGCAATTCTGCTTGTAGATGCGTTCGATGTTTTCCGCGATCACCACGCGAATGCCGGCGCACATTTCGGCGTAAGGCGACTGCTCCCGGCTCGACCCTTTGCCGCGCCGTTTCCCGCTCACCGCGCATACGAATCCACCGCGCTTCACTTCGCCGCGCCCGATTGGCGTCACGCTGCCACACTTTAATCCAAGGTAAGGAATCTCGCCCAGCGTCTCGTCAAAATAAAAGCAGTAGTGCGCCGGAGTGATCTCGTCGGTCGAGATGTCGTCGCGCAGCTTGGGATTATTCGCAGGATTCTTCGTATCCCAAGGCAGGTCTTCGCCTGCGAGCTGCCGCTTTATCAGTTCTGGATCTTCCGTGAGGAAAAGAATGCGTCCTTGCAGCCGTACCCGGTCGGGTCGCTTCTCGATCTTGCGTTCCAGCAGAGAGTTGATCACGTTGGGCCTGTAAGAGTCGGGGAACTTGGAGACAAAAAAGCAAGTGTCGCCACCCCTGGTTATTGTAACGCGACGCAGGAAGCGTGATTGCTCGATCCGAGGGGAATTACTGGTTAGTGATGCCCGTGTGCCGCCCTATCAAACTTCTCGCCCGCGGGAATTGCCACAGCCAGCCGGTTCTCCTTCGGCGCCAGCGGACACGTGGCATAAGGAGTCACCGCGCAAGGAGGATTGTAGGCACGGTTGAAGTCCAGAACCACCGTTCCGTTCACCACCGGCTCGCTATCGAGAAAGCGCCCGCCCGGATAAGTATCGCTCTTCGCCGTCAGATCGTTGAACACGAATGACAGTCCATTCGCTGGATCTCCACCCAGCGCCGTCAGCCTCTGCTCCTGGCCATCGATCTTGAACACCACTGTGCCGGCAACCGGCACCGGAGTCACGTCGCCCAGAACGTTAGGCACGTCGATCGTCTTCTTTCCATCGGAAGGTTCCCATGTGGCCGTCACGCGATAGTTCAGATCGAGGGGATAAAATATCAGCCCTTTGAAGTTGGTGACCGACGCACTCTCCAAATCTTTCACCCGAATCCCGACGCGTTCTCCCCGCACGATCACATGAAAGCGCAGCGTACCCATCTCCACCAGCGAGGCGTGACCGGAGACGTCGGGAGCCAGCTTTGCGGTCGTAAGCGGCGCACCGGCCAACGTGGCGTGCGCATCGGAAAGCAGCTTAATGGTTACGTCTTTGCCCTCAAGGTCGAACTCGCCAGCGTGTGCCGGGCCTTTGGGAAACACGACCGCGTTCTCCGACGCCGTGCCAAAACTGTTCATGCCTGGCTTCAGCCAGTACAGTCCAGCCAGCGGCAGCCAGTTTTGCTTCAGGTCGTCGACCTGTTCCGCTTTCCACTTCTCAAACGACTGCACGTAAGCGGCATCGGGGTTGGCCGGCGCAGAGTTGGACGCACCGACGAGGAGAACCGCTGATCCCAGCAGGATGATTACGACTGGAATCAGTTGCATGGTTTTCTTAAGCATGTACCCTCGATATCCACTGCTGTTTTCGTTTCATCCTTTGTTGGTTCACCTTTGGTGCACCCTCGGATCAGGCAGCGGCTCCAACCCTCGCCCCGCAAAGACATCCTCAAACTCTCGGAGCAGCGCCTGGTGAATCAACCCATTCGAGGCCACCGTCTCTCGGCTATTGATTTCAAACGGTGACTCGTCGAAGCGCGTCACCTTGCCCCCTGCTTCTTCCACAATAAGAACACCCGCCGCCGTGTCCCAGGGATTCAGGTTGAATTCCCAGAAGCCGTCGAAGCGGCCCGCAGCCACGTTGCACAGATCAAGCGCCGCCGATCCCGCGCGGCGCACTCCATGCGAGTGCAGCGTGATCTGGTGATAAAAGTAAATATTCGGATTCTTGTGCCGCTTCTGGCTCGGAAAGCCGGTAGCGAGAAGGCTTTCCTTCAGCTCAGCCGTTTTCGAAACCTGGATGCTCTCGCCGTTGAGCTGCGCGCCTCTTCCCTGCTCCGCGGAAAACAGTTCATCGCGCGTCGGATCATAGATGACAGCAGCGACGCGTTGGCCTTGATGCTCGCTCGCATGGTGCTCCAGCGCAATTGACACGCAGAAAACAGGAAATCCATGCGCGAAGTTCGTCGTGCCGTCGAGGGGATCGACGTACCAGCGATACTCGCTGCCCTGATCGCTGAGCCCCTGCTCTTCGCCTAGAACGTCGTGCGTAGGCCACTGTTGGCGAATGCGTTCCCGGATCAAGACTTCGGCAGCGCGGTCCGCCGCGGTTACGAGATCGGCCTCGCCCTTGTATTCGATCTTCAAGTGCTGGTGGAAGTGATGCATCAGCAAAGCGCCGGCTTCTCGGGCGATGGCTGACATGGCCGGGAGAAAACTTTCGTTGGAGTTAGGCACAGGTCTGGATACCGGGCTTCGGGCTTCGGCTATTGGGCTTCAAGTTCGAAGACAAGGCGAGACAGAACTGGATGACCGAAGCCCGAAAGCCGAAGCCAGAAGCCCGCCTCACTTCTTCTTCCCGCCGTCTTCGGCGATGTACATAATCTCGTGCTTGAAAATAAAAAGGTTAGGAGCGCCCTCGCGCGTCAGGCGCACCATGTGCTTGTCGTAATACTCGATCCAGCCGCTCACCGTCTGACCATCCATCAGCTTGACGCTCACTGATTTCTGTTTCTCGCCTAAAGCTTTGAGGAATCCCGCTTCTTCAAAAGTCTCCTCGGGAGGCGGGGTCCGGCCGCGTTTGACGCCGTTGGAGTTTCCCTGCGGACGGAAAGTCATGCAGGCATTGTACACGCAGCCGATTGAGGTTGATTTGCCGTCGCGCGTCCAAAAAGCCGCTCATTCGAGCGCCGGACCGGAGCGCGAGCACCGAAGCGCCAACGACCGCCTTCTGGTCTCCAACTCTAGAAGCTGATCCGCAATCCGAACTCGAACTGGCGGGGAGCCCCCAGCGCGAACGTTCCCGACTGCAGGCTCGTCCGGAACGGCGTATAGCTCGAGCCCGAAGCGACACCGCCCACAACATTCGGCGCTAACACCCCGTTCGGGCCGGGTAACAAGGAACCACTCGGCATGTTGCCCGCTTGGAATGCATTGGCGAAGTTGAAGACGTTGAACACGCTCGCGCTCGGCTCGATGGTCACACGATCCTTAACCTTCAGTGGCCAGGATAATCTCATGTCCATCGTTTTCAGCCAGGGACTGGCCACAGCATGGTTAGCTACGGAATCGAGAGTAGGCATGATCCATCCCAAAGCAGCCATGTCCTGACTGGTCATCACCATCGGGGCACTGATCAAGCCCGGACAGGCAGCGTGATTGCCCACCAGGCAATCGCCCGCGGGAGTAAGGGATGCGGCGAAGGTGTGGTTGTACGAATTGATTGCCTTTTGCAGGTTACCGATATTTACACTGTGGTTGTACTGGCCGATCTGAGTCCCCGGCAGCGGCTCAGGAGCTCCCGCCGAACCCAGTCCAGAGCCCAGCCAGTCGGTGGCAAAAATTTCGCCTCCGTTGGTCAGTTCCGGGAGTAGCAGGCTCTGGGGAAGCGGGCTGTAGAAATGTCCGATCATGCTCAACTTTAAATAGAACGGCAGATCGAAAATCCCGCTAAACGAATACTGCTGCTTCCGATCCAGAGCGCTCGGCCCTGTGAAGCGCAGCGGATCGTCGTTGTCCGTGGCCAGGTTGGTGAAATCCTGGTCCTGCACCTGGCTGACCAGCCGTGAGAGCGTATAGGAAAACTGGAAGGTTCCAGTCTTTACACCGCGCACGGGCTTGTCGACGCGCGTCGCCAATTTCATCTGCACGCCCGTGTAGACCGACCGCCCATCCGGAAAGAGCATATCGACCCCTCCCAGCGCTCCGGTGTTGCCGATGATGGGGCTGGTGCCGGGAAATGCGCAGTAGGAGCAAGGTCCACCGCCTGCCGCCTGCAGATTCGAATCTAGTCCCGCCCTCGAGTATGCCGCCTGAGCCCCCGCCACTCCCAACGGGGTCGTTCCGCCACTCGCCACGGTCGAGCTGATCATGCAGGTTGCTTGTCCATAACCGACGGGGCATCCGTTGGCCACCTGGGCCGCGTCACGAGCCGCAACCGCATTGGCCTGGTTGAAGCTGCGCGCCGCTCCGCTGTGATTGATGTCCTGGCCAATCAGCAAGTGCTCGCCGATATCGCGGATGTAATCAACGCTGAGCACCGTTCCCGGGCGAACTTCTTTCTCGATGCCGAGATTCGCCTGCCACGAGCGCGGCGTGCGGTAGCCCGGATAAAAAAGATCATAGCTGGGATTCAAAGCCGACAGTGTCGTGCCCAGGTAGTTGCTATTCGGCTGCGACCCCGTCACACTCGCAGCCGCCGCTTGAAAGGCATTGCTCAGCGCCAGAATTTGCGGCGCGACCGCCGAGATGGTCCCGCCGCAGAAGTTCGGCGATACCTGCAAAGCTCCCGTAGTAGGATTGGTCACGACCGTAGCTGCTGTTCCCGCAATCGGCGCTCCCGCCACTCCGGGATTGGTGGGCCAATTGAATGCATTCGCAATGCCTCCCTGACAAACCTCAGGAGCATCGGTAAAAATTCCTGTGCTAAGCCGGGACGGGCTGTCCAATAACGTGCTGTTCCAGAGCAAGTTTTCATAGAATAGCGCTCCGCCGCCGCGGATCACGGTCTTGCCGTTGCCGCCCGCATCCCACGCAAATCCCACTTGAGGCGCGAAGTTCACATTCGGATTACGAATCTTTTCGCCCAGTCCCGCGCCCCATTGGTTCAAGTCGGGCAACGCTCCCAGGCCGCTATCGGTGCGCCCGGTGTCGCGCACATAGTGCAAACCGTAGTTCAACGTTAATTTCGGCCTGGCCTTCCACGCATCTCCAACGTACATCTCTATGCGGTTGTCGGGACTCAATCCTCCACCAGGAAACCCGAACGAGGATTTTGCAGTGGAGAACGCAATGCCGTTCCCCAAGCTCACCCAATTTGCGGGATAGGATGTTGGATCAGCCGATGCCGATCCCACCAGCGAAGTCGTACCCACCTGCGGGAACGCGGAGTAGGCCGCCAGGCGCGCAGCGTCGATGCGATTAAACGCGAACCCGTAGCGAATGATGTGTTCGCCCATCACCCGGCTGCCGTCATACCTTCCCAGTTTGTCGGACTGAGCGGTTTGCTGCGGCCCCAGCCAGCCTGGTCCGCCGCAATAGCTGCCGCCTGCGCTGAAAACGCAATTCCCCGCCGTGGACGCGCCAATGTTAATGCCCAGCCCCGGAATCGGATTCTCGACCCCGCCGAGACCGCCAGTGGCATCCTGCATTTCGTTACGAAGCTTGAGATATTCAAAGCGCAGACTGTGCGCATACACGCCAGTGTTAAAGTCGACGCCCACCGCATTCGTCGCAACGTTATTGGTGTCGCGGAATTCCTGTGTCGAGCTGGCCGAGCCATAGGGGCGAAGATCGCTGTTTTGGAAGAAATTGAAGCGATAGAACGCCCGCGTGCTACCTCTCATGTTCCAATCCACTCGCTCATCCGTATTGAACTCGCGGTAGGGTTCGTCGAGCGTAGCGTTCAGCCCATCAAAGGGATAAGTAAACGGTTCGCCCGCCGTAAGATTCTGTTGCGCGCGTTCGGCGTCGGCAAACCAGAACACCTTATCCTTGATGATCGCCCCTCCCGCATCGGCACCGAACAATTCCCGTTGAAACGAAGACGCTGTGGTGCCGGGCAGATCCGCCGCGCCCTGGTTGCCGCGGAACACTCCAAACGCTCCACCGTGGATCTGATCGCTGCCCGAGCGGGTTATGGCATTAACCACTCCCGAGGACGTTAGTCCTGTTGAGAGATCGAGCAACGACTGGCCCAGCTGAAACTCCTGAATTGCGCTCGCCGGAATATTCTGCGTAGTGCCGCCGACCGTTTCATCGCTGATGTCGACCCCATCCAGCTCGATCCTCTCCGAGCGGCCATACTGGTTGAGAAATGAGACCGTCGAGAGCCCATCCTTGCCCGCAAAGAGGCCCCCATCCTGCATCTGCACTCCGGGCTCGAGCTGCGCCAGATCAAGAAAATTCCGTCCATTGACCGGCAGCTTTTCAATCCCGTCGCCGCCGACCACACTTTGCACGGTGGCTTGTTCGATGTTGACGGTGGTGCCGCCCGGAACCTCAACCTGCGGCCTCTCCCCGAGCGTCATCGTTACATCGGCACGAGTCACGTTGCCGACCTGAACGACAACGGGTACCAGCGCCGGGTGGAATCCTTTGATCTCCACCAACAGCGCATATTCTCCCGGCTGAATTGGTCCCGACGAGTACAGCCCCTCCGAAGACGCCGTCACATGGATGCGTGCGCGCGTGGCTTTATCTGTGATCTCCACCTTGCTGTCGGCCAACGGCTTCCCCGCTGGATCCCTGACGATGCCTACGATGCTGCCCGTACCCGCAGTCTGGGCGTGGCCAAACGGAGCAGCACACAGCAGGGCAACCGCAGCGAACAGCCCGAGTCGCCCGGCGAGACTGAGCGCGGAGTTGGAATTCAAGATCGCAAACCTTCCCTTCGGAATCTTCACGGCACCTCTCTCGACAGTTTTCACTATTTCCCGGTCAGCAACTCCCGGCAGCACTTTGCCTCGTAGCCCAATCCTTCAAGATACCATTCAGGAGAAGACTCTTAGAAGTTCGACTTCGTTGTGTAATACCCAACCCGGTGTCTTACGTGGTAAGAGGACGGATCGGCGGGACCCGAAACTCCAACCTGGATGCGCCGAAACTCCGAGTTCGACGTGCGTTGTGACGGATAATAAGCCAGCAGGTACTGATTGCGGAGTTCTTCGCTGATCTGGTGGAAGGCATCATCGAGTTGGGATATCGAAGTCGCATAGTAATATTTGCCACCCGTATCCTCCGAGAGCTGGATGAGCGCATGCTCACCGCCGATTTCGCGTCCCGCGCTATTCTCGATCGGCACCACGATAATGCTGTAGACCAGGGCTTCAGCCTCTTCCGCGGCACGCACTGCCCCCTTGTAGTCAATTCTGCTGATCGTGTCTCCGCCATCGGTGATCAGCACCAAGACTTTCCGTCCCTGGCGGCGGTCGAGCGAACGCGAGGCCAGATAAACCGCATCGAACAGCGCCGTAGCCGCACCCAGACGGATGTGGTCAATCCCCTCGTCGATGCGCTTCATATCTGAGGTGTAGCCAAAAGGAGATTGCGATACGGCTTCACTAAAGCTGAAAACGGACAATGCATCCACCGGGCGCACGATGTCACGGACAAAGCGTTTGGCCGAAGCCTGTTCCAACGGCAGGTCGTGACGCGTGCTCAGGCTGGTGTCAATGGCCAGGGCAATCGAAATCGGCAACGCGGATTCCTTGTCGAAAACCGAGATCCTTTGCTCGCGGCCATCTTCCTGCAGGACAAAATTCTCTTTCTTAAGCCCCGCCACCGGCGCTCCATGAGCGTCAGTCACGGTAACGTAAACATTCACCAGCTTGACGTCAACCTTGAGCGTGTTCTCCGCGTCGGTCGGCGATTGACTCTGGGCCACAGGCTCCCGCGCATACGACATAGCGCAAGCCAGCAGCAGCACAGTCACGGTGGCGGATTTTCTCATTCAGTAGAAGAAGTATACGTGCAGGACCGGGTGTTTGACCCGGTCACCGGGCGAATCCTCGGTGTTCCCGCAGCCCGCTCACTTAGATGCACCCTCCGCTCCGGGGCTGCCTTCGACCCGGGAATTTCCGCGGCGAATCTCCTCCGGAAACGGCTCGCCGTCGGCCCACACCGCTCCATCCTCGAAGTATTCTTTCTTCCAGATTGGTACGGTGCGCTTGAGTGTATCAATCAGCCAGCGGCATGCATCGAAAGCCGCCGCGCGGTGAGCCGAAGCAACCACAATCAGCACACTGGTCTCGCCGATCTCCAATCGCCCCAGCCGGTGCACCAACCGAACCTCGCGCACCTGAAATTGTTTCAGCGCCTGCTCGCCGAGACTTTCCATCTGCCGCAGCGCCATCTCCTCATAAGCCTCGTAGTTGAGGTAGAGCGTCCTGCGCCCGCGCGTCTGGTTCCGGACTACACCTTCGAAGACGACCGCAGCCCCATCCTCGCCCTGTTTCATGCGAGCAAGTTCACCCCGCGTGTCGATAGGATTGCGAACAATCAGGGCACGCCCCGACCCGCCACTCACCGGCGGCAGCAACGCTACCTCGTCATCCGCTTTCAACCCCGTTTCCGCTGCAGCGTATTCCTGGTTCACCGCCACAGCCAGCGAAGCCACCATCTCTCTCATCCCTGCTATCTGGGCCACGTAGTGCGCCAGCACATCACGCACTAACGCCCCATCCGGAAGCTCCAGCAAATCGTTGGATTTTCCCGCCAGATCTTTCAACCCGCCGAAAAAGAGAACGCGTACGCGCATAGAGAACTGTTGCCAGCAGTGAGCCGCACAACAAGTTCTCACATTTGATTCCGCGAAGGAAGGCCCGAGAGAGATTCCGCCCAAAAAAAGCCGCCAGTCAGGAACTGGCGGCTTGAAACTGAGTACTAGGCACTGGGTACTGGCTACTGCTTCAGGACTGCCAGGTAACAACCTTGTCGTGACTCACCACCGGCGCCTGGATAGGCTTGGCAGTCTTACTTTCCGGCTTTGAATCGTTCCCCTCCGACTCCAGGAAAACCTTCGCAGCCAGGGCTTCCGCCGCTACCGGCAGCGAGACACGCAATGCCTCTTCGATGGTTTTCACGTAGTGAATGCTCAGGTTCTCAACCTGTTCGGGCGTGAGATCCTCCTCAACATTCATCTTGTTTTCCGCAGGCAGAATCACAGTCGTGACTCCCGCGCGTTTCGCGGCCAGCACCTTTTCTTTAATGCCCCCCACCGGAAGCACATTGCCGCTGAGCGTGATCTCACCCGTCATCGCGGTGAGCGGCCGGATGCGGTGCCCTGACAGCAGCGAGACCAAAGTCGTCGCCATGGTCACGCCCGCCGATGGACCGTCCTTGGGAATTGCTCCCGCCGGCACATGCATGTGAATGTCGTGGTCGGCAAAGAAACCTTCCGCAATACCCAGCTGTGCTGCGTTCGAGCGCACCCAGGTTAGAGCGGCCTGCATGGATTCTTGCATCACCTGGCCGATCTGCCCGGTCATGGTGAATCCACCTTTGCCCTTCATCGCATTGGCTTCGACGAAGAGAACGTCGCCGCCTGAGGGAGTCCAGGCGAGGCCAACCGCCACTCCGGGACGCTCGGTGCGCTCCTCGATTTCGCCTTCCACGCGTATCTTGATACCGCCCAGAAATTCCTGAATGACTTCCTGCGTCACCACGAGCTTCTCGGTCTTACCCTCGGCCAACCGCCGCGCCTGTTTGCGGCAGATGGTTCCGATGGTTCGCTCGAGACTCCGAACGCCTGCCTCGCGCGTGTAGTGACGAATCACATAACGCAAAGCTTCGTCCGGAAACTCGATCTGCTGCGCAGTGATGCCGTTCTCCTCCACCTGGCGCGGAACCAGATAACGCCGCGCGATGTGCAGTTTTTCTTCTTCGCTGTAGCCCTGCAGTTCGATGATCTCCATGCGATCGCGCAGCGGCTCGGCGATGGGGTCGAGCATGTTCGCGGTCGTGATGAAGAGCACTTTCGACAAATCGAACGTCACGTCGAGATAGTTGTCGCGGAACGTCGAGTTCTGTTCGGGATCGAGCGCTTCAAGCAATGCCGAAGCGGGATCGCCGCGGAAGTCGCGGCCGACCTTGTCGATTTCATCGAGCATGAAAACCGGATCCTTGGTTTCGGCGCGACGAATGCCCTGGATGATTTGTCCCGGAAGCGCGCCGATGTAGGTGCGGCGATGGCCGCGGATTTCGGCTTCATCGTGCACTCCACCAAGCGAGAGCCGCACAAACTTGCGGCCCAGCGCGCGCGCGATCGACTTCCCGAGCGAAGTCTTGCCCACGCCCGGAGGTCCGACAAAGCACAAGATCGGACCCTTCATATTTGGCTTCAGGCGGCGCACCGAAAGATAATCCAGGATGCGGTCCTTGACCTTCTCCAGATCATAGTGATCTGTGTCCAGAATCTCTTTCGCCTTGGGAATCTCGATCTCCTGCCCGGAAGTCTTGGCCCAGGGCAGCACCGCCAGCCACTCGACGTAGTTGCGCGTGAGCGAGTAGTCCGCTGCCATAGGAGACATACGCGAGAGACGGCCCAATTCCTTGAGCGCCTCTTTCTTTACGTCATCCGGCATGCCCGCATCATCGATCTTCTTCTTCAAGTCATCGACGTCGCGCTGGCCTTCATCCTGCTCGCCCAGTTCTTTCTGGATGGCCTTCATCTGCTCGCGCAGATAGTACTCGCGCTGCGTCTGCTGCACCCGGTCCTGCACTTCGCTCTGAATCTTGTTGCGCAGCTGCTGCACTTCAAGTTCCTTGGCGAGATGCTGGTTGATCTTCTCCAGGCGCACGCGGATGTCGAGAGTTTCAAGCGTGTCCTGCTTGTCGGGCGTCGAGAGCGATGGCAAAGATGAAGCAATAAAATCCACCAGCCGCCCCGGTTCATCAATGTTCAGGGCAACCGTGGAAAGCTCGTCAGAAAGCGTGGGCGAACCGGAAACGATCTGTTGGAACAGAGTGAGGACGTTGCGCTGCAGCGCCTCGATTTCGGAACTCTCCGGCTGTGAAGGTTCTGGAATCACAGACACCTTGGCGCGCATGAACGGAGTTAGCTGCGTGAACTCGCCAAGACGCACCCGCTCCAGGCCTTCGGCAAACACGAAAAGGCTCTGGTTCGGCATCTTGACGACTTTGTGGACGACCGCGGACGTGCCCACGGTATAAAGGTCACTAGCTTGAGGGCTATCGACCCGGGCTTCACGCTGCGCCACCACTACGATTGTCTTGTCTTCGCCCAGCGAATTAATCAGCTGGACGGAACTATCCCGGCCTACGGTAAGGGGCAGGACGGCGTGCGGAAACAGCACTGTATCCCGCACAGGAAGCACGGGCAAAGCCCGTACATCGTTTGTTTCCCGATGCTTAGGAACTTGCTCGGAAAGCGGCTCTTGGCTCATTGGCTCTCCTTGAGTGTAACTCACTCAAGCTTAGATGTAATTCCACCGGAAAGGTTTCAGGCTCGCCGGATAGTTCCCTGCGAAGTGGATTCTATGCTTGTCCGGGAACGTTCGCCTGTACCAAAGGTGCTGAGGCCAATGTGGAGGATAGTCGAGTGCCATCTGGGGGCAGCGGGGGCTAACGCTGAACCGGACTGTTGCCGATCTGGTATTTAGGGGTCCGCATGCCGGAGCCAGTTAGTGTGTCGGACTCGGAGTCCGAAAGAAGGAGTCCAGAGTTTGGCGCGCGCGACGAGCACACACAGGAAGAGAAGCTCGTCCAATCCCCGCTTCCGCCAACGAAGGGGATTTGCCACTGCGAGGAGCATGTGAGGGAGGCGAAACTGATCCAGTCCTCGCTGGTGCCTACACAAGGACTGCGCCACGAGCGCGTCGAGATCGCGTTTCGCTTCATGCCGTTCGCCGAAGTCGGGGGCGACTTCGTCGACTTCTTCCCTTTGCCCGACGGTTTCATCGGCCTCTACCTCGGGGACGTGGTGGGGAAGGGATCGCCGGCGGCCATGTATGCCGCGCTGGTGACAGGAACCTTGCGCGGAGTCCATAAGTGTGGCACGGACACGGGTAGCGTTCTTGAGTGCTTGAACGAGCGCCTGCTGCAACGGCCCATCCCGGGCCGCTTTTGTTCGACGTTGTACGCTCTTTTTAATCCTGCCACGCGGGAACTTATTTTTTCCAATGCCGGGATGCCACTTCCCTTGCTAGTCTCTGGAACTGCTTGCCATCAGCTAGGCGAGGGTGGATTTCCTTCGGGGATGTTCCCCGGCGCCGCCTACGGAAGACACGTGGTGCAGCTCTCCCCGGGAGACTGCGTTCTGTTCGCAACCGACGGTCTTCACGAATTGCGGAACGGGGAGGGAGTCGAGTTCTGCACCGCACAGCTGGAGGAGGTCTGGGCGCAATGCGGACATAAATCGGCAACCGAGTCGGCGGATTTCGTTTTCGACGGCCAGGAGGCCTTCTCCAATGGTCACGCTCCACACGACGATATAACTGCAGTCGTGCTGAAAGTGCTGGCTTAACCCTTGCTTCTGATTACGCTGCCCGGTAAATCCCCAAGACCTTGACGAACTCTGCTACCTCGCCCAGATGGCGGAGGGCATTGCGGGCTGGCTCGTCATCGCCGCGAAGAAAGTCCACATAGAAGACGTATTCCCAGGGGCGTCCGCGCATGGGGCGCGACTCGATCTTGCTGAGGCTGATGTCGCGCAGGGCGAAGACGCTGAGCGACTTGAACAGCGCTCCGGGCAGGTTCTTCACCTTAAACGCAATCGAAGTTTTGTTGGCGCCGGGCGGGATCAGGCGTTGGTAGCTGGGCGCGGCGTGGCGCAGTCTCCCCGTCGACTTGCGAATCAGGAAAAAGCGGGTGAAGTTGCGTTTGTCGTCCTCGATGCCGGCCTGGAGAATCTTGCCGGAGTATTGGCGCGCGGCGTGGCGGCCCGCTATGCCGGCGGCGTCGGCAAGGCGATGAGCGACCACATGCTTCACGCTACCCGCAGTGTCGTAGAACGGGACCGGCTCAATGCGAGGATGGTGCCGAAAGAAGTCGCGGCACTGGTCGAGCGCCACCGGGTGCGACAGTACCTTGCGCAGCGCATTGAGCTTCACTCCCGGGGCAGCAATCACGTTGTGCACGATGCGCAGCAGAAATTCGCCTTGGACAAATACGTCGCGAGTTACCAGCAGATCAGCATGTTCGGCGACCGTGCCAGCCAGCGAGTTCTCGATAGGGATAACGGCAGCAGCAACCGATCCGCGCTGCACCCGGTCGAAAACTTCAGCGGAGCGCGCGCACGGGACAACGACGCAATGCCGCAGCATGCGCTCCGCTGCCTCGTGGCTGAAAGACCCGAGTTCGCCCTGGATCGCGACTTTGACGGTGGCGGACTTCATTACATGGCAAGGTAGCTGGAGAACATGGGTAAGTGCAAATTGATTCTAAGGCTCCGCGCCCCGATTCGAATTTTGAGGACGAACGTTAGGGGCGATCTTTCTGGAGCACCAGCGCATCCACGCCGTTCGAATAATAGCGGGGGAATGTCTTGATGACGCTGTAGCCGTGGCGCTTGTAGAACGCCAGGGCGGAGGAGTTGTCGACAGCGGTTTCCAGTTCGATGGAACGGCATCCAGCGGCGCGCAAGCGATCTTCGGCAGCGTTCAGCAGCAGCGATCCCACGCCAAAGCGCCGGGCGGGGGCGATTACATCTATGGTGATGATGTGACCGTGGCCGCGGCCGTCCGCTTCGCCCACGATGAAGCCGGCGACGAGAACCTTGCCGGCGACAACTGCAGGATCTTCCGCAACCAGCGTGAACGATCCGCTGCGCCGCATGTAGAACTTGAGTTCGGCCCGCGAGTAGGAAATGCCGGGAGGAAAGCACTCCTGGTCGACGCGCCAGAGGGTTTCGAAGTCGGCCGGCTGAAAGTCGCGAACCGTGAAGGGCACACCGTCATTGTAGCGGGGGTGGTCATGGCCGGGGATTGCCGAAAGGGGACAAAGACAGTAGATTCCGGAAACTGACTGGTCGTCAGTGGGACGATTCCGAACTGGATTGCTCCAAGTTTTCCACAACAAATCCGAGTTTGGCCTCTTGGACGTTCGAATTGTGACCTCTCCCCCCTTGCTTCGCCGCATCCGCGGACGTACCATGAGCATAAGAGGAAGCGTGTGGGACGCCTTCTGCTGATCGACGTGGCCAGTTCGGTCGCCGTCCTGGGACTGTGGTACCTCGTGTTTGCCGTCTACAACCGAAGGAAGGGAGCGTCGGCCCTGCGCTGGGTGCAGACCGCATGCGCCGGCAAGGGACGGATCCTGGACTCGCACTGGGTAGGGCTGGGCAGTTCCCACCTGCAGGCGCGACTGCATTTTGCTTCCCGCTGGTTTGAAAACGCGCGCGTCACCGTAAAATTCCGGCCTCGATCGTCCCCTGTACATTGGCTGCTCAGCTGTTGGCAACGGCAGAAAGAAACTCTGATCTTCGAGGCCGACCTGGGTGGTTCACCGAGCTTTCATCTGGAGGTAGTCCGCCATCGCTGGTCCGCCCATAACCGGGGGATAACACAGCAGAAGCGCGATGGGCGGGAGTGGGACCTCTACGAACCCGGCCCCATTATCCTGACCACGCGGACGCACTGGAAGCAGGATCCCACGGCGGAGTTGAACGCCTTGATGTCGGCGCGGCGGCAAGACTTTCTGGAGGTGCACTTCCGTCCGGAATCGCCGCAGTTCTCGGCTACAGTCCCTCTGGAAGCGTTGGCCGACCCGGCTGCCGCCGCGACCTTTGTCAGCTCCCTGCGCGACATCGCCGCCGGGGTCTCGGCCCACCGGCAGTAGACGGTTGTGATCGCTTGTCCTTCCCAGGTCCCTCTTCCTCGGCGTCTGATGCCGTGCTATCGTTCCGGACCATCAGAGACAAAGCATGACGGACGGTTCAAACAATCCGGTGCCGCAGTTCGGCACGGCTGAGTACTCGGCGGGCGATCGCTGCCGCATCTGTCAACAACCGACTGGAGGAACATACTATCGAGTGAAAGCCTCGGTGGTATGTCCGAGCTGTGCGCAAAAGATGCGCGGCGCAATCCCCGTGGACAGTCATGCGGCATTTGTGCGCGCTCTGGCATACGGCATCGGCGCCGCTGTGGCGGGATTGGTCGGATACGCGTTGATCGCCATCCTGCTGCAGGGCTGGGTGATCAGCTACATGTCGATTGGGGTGGGCTGGATTGTGGGCACGGCCATGATCAAGGGATCCAATGGAATAGGCGGCAGACGCTATCAGATTGCCGCGGCGCTGCTGACCTATGCGGCCGTGTCGATGGCCGCGATTCCCATCTGGATTCACTTTGCCCCTAACCGGCACCCGCAAAAGCAAACGCAGGACCGAAGCTTCGAGGAAGAAGAGCGGAAGTTCGGAAACAACGCAGAGCAACAGCAAACAGATGCGCAACCGGCTCCCAGGGCGGAGAAACCTCGAATGAGCTTTGGCACGTGGCTGGGAACTGTGGTATTGCTCGGGCTGGCGTCTCCGTTCATTCAGCTTTCGAGCAGTCCTCTGTGGGGAGCCATTGGCCTGTTAATTCTTTTCTGGGGGATAAGGATTGCGTGGAGAATAACCGCGGGCCGGCAGTTTGAAATCTACGGACCGTTTGCTGATTCTCCGCCGGCATCTTCTTGAACCACATTGACGCAGAGGCGTTTCTTCGATCCGTGTCGACAACTACTCCAGAATTGAGTCGCAACTGCAAGCGCTGTTCGCAGGAACTGCCGCCCGGGGCGCTGGTATGCGACCACTGCCACGCGCTGGTGCACTCCGAGGAACTGGAGCGCCTGTCGGCGGAAGCGAAAGGGCTGGAAGCCAGGGGCGATCTGCGGCAAGCACGCGAGAAATGGGTCAGCGCACTCCCTCTACTGCCGACCAACTCCACGCAAGCCGATTGGATTAAGCGCCACGCCGAAACACTTAACACAGGCGGCGATCCGCCACAGGCAGCGGTGGAGAGCGACAACCCGTGGCTGCAACAGCGCGAACTGGTAAGTCCGATCACAGGGCAGGCCGGAAGGGACCCATCTCCGACGAAGGCCGGGGTGAAGTTGACTTCCATCCTGAGCTTTCTCGCTTTCGTTGCGATCTATTCAATCGGGTCAGGAGTGAAGTTCGGGATCGGGTTCGCGGCGCTGATTCTGATTCACGAGATGGGCCACTTCGTCGACATCAAGCGCCGCGGTTTGCCTGCGGATATGCCGGTATTTTTGCCGGGCCTGGGAGCCTACGTCCGCTGGCAGGCGATGGGCGTCTCACTCGAAACGCGCTCGGCAGTTAGCCTGGCCGGACCATTGGCCGGATGTTTCGCTTCGGTGGCCTGTGCGATTCTCTGGTGGCAGACGGGCATCCCGCTCTGGGCAGCGCTGGCCCGCGTTGGCGCGATTCTGAATGTGCTGAATCTGATCCCTGTCTGGGTGCTGGACGGCGGGCAGGCCGCGCTGGCTTTGAGCAAGACGGAGCGCATCGTGCTCATGACGGCGTGTATGGCTCTGGGTCTGGCGCTGGGGCAAAACATTTTCTTCCTGGTGGCGGCAGGCGCGGGATATCGAGCATTTTTTGCCACGGACTTTCCGCCGCATCCCAGCCGCGCCATAACGCTTTACTTTATCGCAGTCCTGATTGCGCTGGGCGTAATCATCCGACTGATGCCGGGACACGGCCTGGCCCTGAATTGAGGAAATCGACGATTGCATAAATCTCTTTTATGCCTTCGATCACCTTTTTCGATTGTCGGAGGATGTTCACTCACGATATTCTTCTCGGTTGAAATCCAGCCGGTTCAACAGTCTGTATCCGAAGCATTGCTGCCGACATCATCTTGCTGAAGACGAATAGGAGACGGAAGGATATCCATGCCCAACGAACTGCGTAATTTCCTGGCACTCACCTACGACGAACTGGAAGACCTGAATCTGGAGGCGAAGGAGCAGCGCAGGAACCGTGTCCCCATCGGCAAGATCCAGGAAAAACGCCTGAAGTACTTGACCGACGAAAAGCGGATCAAAGCCGTGACCGTGCTCTTCAGCGATCTCGAAGGCCGGTTGCACATGCTCGATTACGACAAGAAGTTCCTGATCAAGAGCTGGGACAATCTCACCTTTGACGGCTCTTCGATCCGCGGGTTCACGGCGCAGCGCGAAAGCGATCTGCGGCTCGGCATTGACTGGGCGGCGTTCTACTGGGCGCCCTCGGATGTATTCGGCTCGGGCAAAGTGCTCGTCTTTGGCGAGGTCATCGACAAAGGCGGCACGTCGTATTCGGCGGACATTCGCGGCGTGCTGAAAAACTACGCCGACACTTTGCACAAGAAAAAAGGCTACACCCTCAACGCCGCCAACGAGATTGAAGGCTTCCTGTTCAAGGGCGCGGATGCGGAACGTCGCTACCACGAAACCGGAAAGTTCGAATACGTCAACACCGGCGGGTATTATCACTCGCTGCCGGGCGATCCGCTGCGCACCTTCATCGACACCACCGCCGAAGTGCAGCGCGCCATGGGATTCCAGAATGAGAAGGACCATCCTGAAGTCGCGCCTTCGCAGTTCGAAATCAACTATGGTTACGGCGAAGTGGTCGCAGCCGCCGACCAGATTCAACTCTACAAGCTGATCTGCCGCCAGGTGGCGACCAACCTGGGATTCACCGCGTCGTTTCTGCCGAAACCGGTAGTGGGCGTGAACGGCAGCGGCATGCACACCAATGTTTCCATCAGCGAGAAGGGCAAGAATCTTTTCTGGGATGCAAAAGGCGAAGAAAAGCTCAGTAAGATGGGCTGGGCGTTTCTCGACCGCATCCTCACCCACGGCAACGACATTTGCCTGCTGCTGAATCCGAGCGTGAACGCCTACCGCCGTCTCGATCCTCACTTCGAAGCGCCGAATCAGATCAAGGCTTCCGCCGTGGACCGCGGATCGATGATCCGCATCCCCATCGGCAACGAAAAGAGCATGCGCGTGGAGGTGCGTTCGGTCGCTCCGGATGCGAATCCATATCTGGTGATGCTGGCGATTTTCAAGAGCGGCATCGACGGAGAGACTTCAAAGATCAAGAACCTGCGCCAGGCCGAACGCTACCTCCCGGATAACATCTACGACGCGCTTGCCGACTTCCGCAAAGCCTCGTGGACGACTACTCTTCTGGGCAAAGACGTGAAGGGCCGCTATGCCGACCTGAAACAAGCCGGTGCGGACCGCTGTCCGCGTCTGCTGGGAACGTTCGTGAAAGCGCCCGAGGTGCAGTATCACCACGACGTCTACAACCAGTTTTTGTGGAATTTGTTTTAGCGCACGGAGGCCGGCTGATGAAATCAGCCGAGAGCGCCCCGAAACCGGTCAGCCTGAGGCACGCGATACCTGCTAGTGAAATGGGCCTAGGAACTCAAATAGCAGGACGAGCATCACGATGGCAATGATGCTGAGCATAAGCGCGGCACCCAACGCGTAAGTGTACGGCTTGAATGTCCCGGAACCACGCGTTCGACGAAAGCCGTTCAAGCATTTCCTGAGGCCGTAGATGCATAGCGAAACCGAGAGCAGAGCGATTAGGTATCCACGCCAGTCCATGTTGGTCATGTAAGTCCAAACTGCCCCGCCGTTCAATTGATCGACGTTGGTGTCTTTTCATCAAGAAAAGCGGCAAGCGTTCCTCGGCTCGACTCTCGAACTCTGCGGCAAGTTCGACGGCTTGTAGTCAGGATCGATCTTGAGTTTCTCCCTCACGGTCTCATGCAGCGAAGAGCCCTCAGGAATCACGCGGCTCGCTCCAAGCGGAATACGCCACTTCTCCTTCTTCGCGATGGGATCATAGTAAGAGTGCGGGAGGAATTCCAGAATCCACCAACCCCCGGTAAGCGAGTTGTGAATCTTCTGCGCCGGATTGGGCGGCACAGGCGCGGGAGGCGGAATCGTGGTTATAGGCACTCGGGCAAGCACCTGGTCGGCTTTCGACGGGTCAACCAGCAGCCCGAGCGGAACCGCTTCACAAAGCATCCACTCGAGAGCAATCTGCGACAAGCCGCTCTCGGCGGCAGCATACGAACCTCCCACATCGGAGTGCACTCCCGCGAACCAGACCTGCTTGATGTTTTGGCCGGGAAGCTGATCTCCCCACAAGTTGTTTCGAAAATAACAACGCCTTTCATCGATCGAAACCGCATGCCGGCCGTTAATCATTTCTGGATTCTGTCCGGTGTACGGCAGCTTCAGAGGATCCCAAATCCAGCCCACCGAGCTGACCGTGTCCCAGACTCCGACAAAATGCAGAGGGCAATCGCGGCAGAACGTGGCCTTGAATCCGTCGGCGACCTCGAACGTGTTCTTCATTCC
>JBEKWP010000051.1:0-23089 GCA_049512915.1 Candidatus Sulfotelmatobacter sp. | reverse complement strand
GATTCGCCCCGCATTCCTTCGCGACATGTCCGCTAACACCGCATTCCTTGTCGCCTTGTTGTTCTGCTTTTTCGCTGCCTTGCCGCTCGAAGCCGCCGAGCCTTCCTCACAGAATCTGGATTCCGGCTGGCAGTTTCGCGCCGTGGCCAACACCGATCGATCTGACGTCAAGCAATGGCATCCCGCGCAGGTTCCGGGCGTGGTGCAAACCGACCTGCTGCACAACGGTGTGATTCCCGATCCCTTCGACCGCGATAATGAATTCCGTTTGCAATGGATCGGCCTGGCCGACTGGGAGTATCAAACTACATTTCAAGTCGATGCAGCAACGCTCGCGCACGATCATGTCGACCTGGTTTTTGCCGGGTTAGATACGTTTGCCGACGTCTATCTCAACGATCAGGCCGTTCTCCACGCCGACAACATGTTCCGCAACTGGCGGATCCCCGCCAAGTCGCTGCTCAAGCCCGGACCGAACACGCTGCGAGTTGTTTTTCATTCGGCCGTCGAGAAAATGATTCCCTACGTCAAGTCGCTGCCTTACATTCTGCCTTCCATCTCAACCCATAATTACGGCAACGAAGAAAACATCGCAACTGCCCCCTACACTCGCAAAGCCCCGTACAACTACGGCTGGGATTGGGGTCCGCGTTTTATGACCGAAGGCATTTGGCAGCCCGTGCGTCTTGAAACCTGGGACGCGCTGCGCATTGAAAATTTCCATATCCATCAGGAGAACATCACCGCCGATTTGGCCAACGTTACGGCCGAGCTTGAGATCGAAGCCAGCCGGCCCACTACCGCTACTCTCACGCTGGCTCACGATGAAATGTCCGGACCACCATCCGCCGATGGAACGCAGACGCTGCAACTCAACATCGGCGTCAATCACGTTTCGTTTCCTCTGCGGATCACCGCGCCGAAGCTGTGGTATCCGGTCGGGTATGGGGCTCAGAACCGGTACAGATTTTCGGCGCAGGTGCGTATCGGCCACGACGCCGCCGCCCACGCAGAAACCAAGACCGGTCTGCGCTCGATCGAACTCCGCCGCGTTCCCGACGAGTGGGGAAAGAGTTTCGAGTTCGTCGTAAATGGCATTCGCGTTTTCGCCAAAGGCGCAGACGTGATTCCCTTCGACAGCTTTCCCAACCGGGTGACTCCAGAGATTCACCGCAATATTCTCCAATCCGCGCGCGATGCTCATATGAATATGGTCCGGGAATGGGGCGGCGGCTATTACGAATCCGACGATTTCTATGACATCTGCGACGAACTCGGCATCATGGTGTGGCAGGAATTCATGTTCGGCGGCGACATGATTCCCGGCGATGTCTCCTTTCAAGAGAATGTCCGGCAAGAGGCCATCGACCAGATCAAGCGCCTGCGCGACCACCCCAGCATCGTCGTCTGGTGCGGAAATAATGAAGTAGAAACTGGCTGGTGGCACTGGGGCGATCGTCAGGAATTCAAAGCATCCATCTCTCCCGACACTCGCGACCGCGTCTGGCAGGATTACGTAATTATGTTCGCCGATATTCTCAAAAGCGCCGTCACCCAATACGCAGACCCCACGCCTTACACGCCCAGTTCTCCCAGCGCCAACTTCGAAGAAATTCCTGACAATCAGCACAACGGCGACATGCACTACTGGGCTGTGTGGCACCAGCAAGCGCCGGCTTCCGACTACACCAAACAATTTCCCCGCTTCATGTCGGAATACGGATTTCAATCCTTCCCTGAGATGCGCACCATCCACACCTACGCCCACCAACCGGAGGACTTCGACATCCGCTCGACGGTCATGCAGGCGCACCAGAAAAACAAAGGCGGAAACGAGCGCATCCTCACCTACATGCTGCGCGAATACCGCGAGCCCAAGGATTTCGCGTCCTTCGTTTATCTGAGCCAGGTACAGCAGGCGGAGATCATCAAGATCGGCGCCGAACACTTGCGCCGCCAGCGCCCGCGTACCATGGGCTCCCTTTACTGGCAGTTGAACGATTGCTGGCCGGTAGCTTCCTGGGCGAGCATCGATTACTACGGCCGTTGGAAAGCCCTGCATTACTATGCCCGTCGCTTCTACGACGACTTGCTGATCTCGCCTTTCTTGCACGACGACAAAGTAGACGTATACGTCGTGTCCGATAAGCTCCAGCCACTTTCCGGGACGATTCACATGCGGCTGCTCGACTTTTCAGGAAGCGTCCTGCTCGATCAGACCAAAGACGTTCAAATTCCCGCGCAATCGAACGCGATTTATTTCACGGTCGATAAGGCGCCCTTATCCGCAAAGGCTGATCCACGGCGGAGTTTCCTAGTCTTTGATCTGGAAGTGGCGGGAAAGCGCGTGTCACGCAACCTCATATTCTTCGACGTAACCCACGACCTGGAATTGCCGGTCGCGCCCAGGATTGAAACCACCCTCAGCAAAACTGGCGACGACTATACCGTCACGTTGCAATCCGCGAAGCTTGCCCGGAACGTGTATCTGTCCTTCGGCGACACCAATGTCGAAATCGCGGACAACTACTTCGACCTGCTTCCGGCCGAGCCCATCACCATTCACCTGAAGTCTTCTGCAACGCTCGAGCAACTGAAAACCGCACTGACCACCATGTCTCTCACGGAGGCATTCCATTCCAATTGAACTACGATGTCGTCTAGGTCCGGCGCACATTCGCAGCTCTCTCAAAACAAGAACGAAAGTGGCATCAGACGAAGATGTTCTGAATCCCTATTCCCAAGGCATGGAAGTCACAAGTACATAAGCCGAAGCGGTTAGACACTTCTTCTATAGGTATGCCGTGTCGACATAGGACGGACCGGGACAAGGGTCTATGCTGCGCGACCAAAGGCTTCATGCACGCGATTGCATTCCTCCTTCGCTCGAGGAAAGTTTTCATGCATAAATACCGCTGCCCAAGGCAACACGTAATGGCTCGAGCCTTCTATAAGGTCTTCCGACCAATCGAAAAGTGTTTGCTGTTGGGACTGATGGTGTCAATTACGCTTGAGGCGCAACAGAGTGTTCCGCCCGCGCCAGCCTGGACTGGCATCGTGCGCACGGCCGCCGGTGAACCTGTGGCCGGAGCGAAGGTAACTGTATACCCACAGACAGCTGAAGAGAACCTGACGGCAGTTACCGGAACCGATGGAAGGTTTGCGATTGCGGACGTTCGACCTGGGCCACATAAGGTAAGCGCGCAACTGCCCGGGCGAGGTCCGACAGCGCCGGCGGCAGTGGACATATTAGGACCAACAGCTGTGCTGACGGTATCCGATCAAAACGTGCTGTCGATTGCAGCCAATCCGCAAACTCCCGCGGCAGGAGTCTCGAATGGGAACCCGGGCACAACTTCGGACGCAGCCAGCGGAACAAGCGGGGAGAAACTCTCCAGCCAAAAGGTAAACGAGTTGCCCTTGAATGGACGCGACTTCAGCACCCTGCTGCTGTTAGCGGCGGGCACGATGACCGACGTGAACGGACAGACGAATTTCACCCAGCAGTTTGCCATCAACGGGCAGCGCGGCGTTGAAGCCGTGTTCGCGATGGACGGTGCCGATGTCAGCGATCCGGAGATGGGCGGCAGTACATTCACGAATTTCGACGTGGATGCGATTCAGGAATTGCAATCAAGCTCAGGTTGGATGCCGGCGGATATCGGGCGCGGCGCGGCTGGTTTCACCAATATCGTCACACGATCCGGGAAAAGCGGTTTTCACGGGTCATTCTTCGAGTTCTTGAGGAACTCTGCCCTCGATGCGCGGAATTATTTCGATCACCCGTCGATTGCCGACCCGGGCCGAATCCCTCCGTTCCGCCGAAACGAGTTCGGAATTACGAATGGCGGCCCCGTCGTGTTGCCCCATATGTATGACGGACGCGACCGCACCTTCTATTTCCTGCAGTATCAGGGATTCAGGCAGGTGCTGGGAACGACCCAGGTTCTGGCTGTGCCAACGGCAGCCGAGCGAGCGGGTCAGGACGTGGTTACGTATCCGGACGGCAGCACCGACACGCTGCAGATAGCGGGGAGTTCGAATAGCCCGGGAGTAAACCCGGCGATTGCTTCCATACTGCAGCGCTATCCACTCCCCAACAACCCAACCGGCGCGTATGGCGCCCGAACCTATGCTGCTCCTTCAAACGTGAACACAGATGCGGATCAGTTTTCTATCCGCGTCGATCAGCAAGTTGGCGCAAAAGGACAATTGTTTGGTCGGTTCAATTACGACAATCTGACGGGACCGACAACCAATCCAGATCAGACACTGCTTGATTCCAGCTTCGGAGTCCAGTACGTAGACCGGCAGCGCAACGGGGTCGTCACCTACACGCGCGCTGTGTCGCCTCGGTTTCTCTGGTCGTCATCGCTGAGTTTCACCCGGACCACGCCTTCATTTGTGACGCCGAACCACACTGATCCGGCCTTGAAGTTCATTGATGGCCTTTACGAGGCGTACAACAGCGCGGCGGGTTCGGTGATGTCTGCGTTCGGGAATTTGTTCCAGGGGCAATTGAATTTTACCTGGACAACTCTGCGCCACGCGGTGAAATGGGGTGCGGAAGCGCGACTGAACCGCGACACAACCTACTTCGGAATCAGTCCCAATGGCGAATATGATTTCGGCGGCGGAACAGTTTACTCGCCAGTGTTCATCCCTTCCGCTAGCGGCGAGCACAATGTGCAAGTCGGCGATCCTCTGCCAGACACGCTAAGCAGTTTGCTGATCGGCTATCCCTACGGGTACACCATCGCGGTGGCGCCACCTTATTCGTCGGATGGCGCGCACATTGGGCCAGCGGCGATCAACCGGAATGACGTGAACGTCTACATCGAGGACCTGTGGAAAATCAATCCGCAATGGACGCTCGAATACGGGCTGCGATATGAACTCTACACCCCGATTTCGGAGCGCGCGCATCGAACGTCGAGCTTTCTGAATTCGTTCCCGCCTGCCGGCGTTGGGCAGGAATATTTGATCAATCCGCAGCCTGCTTATCAGACCGACTGGAACGGCTGGGGGCCTCGTTTGCAGGTGGACTGGAATGCGCCGCAGGCGGTGCATGTGCACGTGGGCGGGGCGATCACAGTGATCCCGCCGAATATCTGGCAGGACAATCTTCTTACCGGGTCAACGCCCTACGCTGTTTATCCCCGCGTCAATGCGGCGCAAAACGGCGAGATTGCCTACGGATTCCAGATCACACCGAACGAATTGCCACCCGTCTATAACACCGCCGGCGTCAACGTGCTGGCCAGCGGCGATCCGAAAAAAGTCCCGGCGAATACCGCGATGGACGTAAATCGATATCAGCAGGATTTGGCGGCGCTTTCGCCGAGTGGTCAACTCTCGCTGCTGAGTCTATCCGGAATCGACCGGCGCTTCGGCAATGGTTACTTGCAGACTTGGACGCTGGGGCTGGAACGAGCTTTCGGCGGCCTCACCGCCGATGTCTCCTATGTCGGAACATCGGCGTTCCGGCTTCCCAGAATGTCTTATCCAAACGCGTATCCCGGAGCCGATCCGGAGTTTGCGCGATTCACAAACTTCGACAGCAGCGGAGCGGTGACGGGTGGTTTCGGATTCGAGTCTGTGATGACCGCGACGTCGCACTCGTCGTACAACGCCTTGCAGACCTCATTGTCGGGAAATGTTGGGCACGGCGGTCCCTCGTTGCAAGCCGGCTACACCTGGAGCAAATCACTGGATGATGTCAGCGGCATCCTCGGTGGAGCAGGATCTACCGGTGCCGTGACCCAGTTTAGTCCGCAAGACCCGTTCGATACACCAGCGGAAAGAGGGCCGTCAAGCTTTGATGTGACCCGCGCCTTCACGTTAAGCGCGGCCCAGGATTTGCATTTCGAGCGTTTGCGACTTCAGTCGGATCGAACGCGCCCGTTGACCAAGGGCTGGGAACTGCTGAGCATCTCGACCATCACCAGTGGTTCTCCCTTTACGGTTTATTCGGGGATCCAGCAGACCGGCGCGGGAACCATTGGCGCGGACCGGCCCGACCAGATTGAGACACCCGACCTTTCGAGCGCCGGCAGTTCAACGCGACCGCGCGACGACTATTTTGGGCGCGGCGCGAACAACGCAAGTTTCTTTGCCATTCCCATCGGGATCGCAGGCGGGACCGGACCAAACTCCGGGCACTTTGGAACGCTCGGCCGTAATACGTTTCGCGGACCGGCATATTACGATTTCGATTTTGCGCTAATCAAGACGACGCCAATTGGCCACCGGGAAAGCGGTTTGGAGCGAGCGGACCTGCAATTCCGCGCAGAGTTATTTAATCTGTTCAACATCGTCAACCTGGGACTGCCCGCGAACATCATCGAGGGTACAGGGTTTGGCATGATCAGCAAGACCGCGGGAACCTCACGGCAAATTCAGTTTTCGCTAAAGCTCATCTATTAAGGCGCGCTCTGCGTCGCGGATGGTGCTGGTGCCGGGAGGGGGAATCGAACCCCCAAGGGCCGAAGCCCGGCGGATTTTGAGTCCGCTGCGTCTGCCAGTTCCGCCATCCCGGCTCTACGTGAAGGTTACTGATTTACGACCTGTTTATGGCTCTGTTCCCTTTTCATCCAAGATGACGAATGTGCAATTGTAAGAAGGTGTGCCGGTTTTCGCCCGATCTCGACAGTTCATTGTCATTTGGCTCGCGAAGCGCTTTGCCAGCGATTCTCGGGCTAAGAGTCCATTGCCAGGTCATAAGAAAGTACTCGGACGAGATTCTACCACTTCATTAAGAGCTGCTAGGTTTTGATTTCACGCGAAGCGGACGACCTGGGTCTGTGCGCCAGGAGCGGCGTTTTTTCGTCCGGAGCGTCTCGCAGATCGTTCCCGAACGCGCGGCTGTGGTTTGGTTCTGCTAGGACTGAAGACCCAACTAGCGTCCCTGTCTCTTCACTTCGTCTCAAAGTCGGTAGAGACGCTGAGTTTCCTTCCAATTTCGTGCTCGCTAACCCTCGCCGGTAATAATCTTTGAGGCCGTGCGGGCGTGCCCAAGGCAGGCGATACTCGCCCGTCACCAAGTCCTTATAGAACGGCTGGTGCTGGTACCAGAGAAAAATCAGACGCAAGGCGGGCATGGCCGGAACCGTCAGTCCAGGACTGGGATTTCGGCGCCGCGGAACTCGCGGTCTTCGATTTCCGCAATTCTAAGAACACTAAAGAACGCAGCAATTACTTCCTTCCGCCAAAGCGATAGGCGACTCCGAGCGAAACCCGGAGGTTGTTTTGATGGTCATTGCTACCGTTGTCGAATCGGGTCAAGAAATAGTCCACCTCGATCAGACGAACTTTCCAGTGGCGCGACATCTCCAGATCCATTCCTCCACCCGCCACCATGGCAAAGGCGTTCGCCGAACCCGACTGCCCAGAGGACGTGGGCGTCAAAGCCCCGCTGGCGTGCGCTCCGCCGAGCAGAAGCTGGCCAAACGGAGCCATTTCCTTAAACCAGCGCCGCGAATACCTCGCACCGCCAAGAAATGACGTGAGGGTGAGATCCGCGGAAGTATGGTCGATGTTAGAGGCATGCTCGCCGCCAACTTCTCCGATCACGGCGAGATTCGGAAAAAGGTTGTAAGCGAACCAGCCCGTACCCCCGTTCATATTGAAGCACCCACACCCGCCGGGGGGCGCGTTGGTGTTCACAAAGCTGTATTCCCCTCCAACCTCCATGCGGGCGACCTGCCCCGAGGCCGGCCGGGCACTCAGGCCGATGAAACCCGCAAAGAATCCCAGCAGAATCGCGGCTCGAAATAATTTTGGCATTGCCATCTCTCCTTGAAGCACTCCCGCAAGCGTTGTCATTGGACCACCACCGTGACCGTCGTCGAGGCGGTAAGCGTTCCGCTGGTGCCCGTGATGGTGACGACGAAGCTGCCAGGAGTCGTGGTGGATGGGCCCAGCCACCCTCCGCCGCACCCGAACAGGGCGAGCAGCGAAAGGGCGAGAGGCGCCAGAAGCAGGGTTCGTCTGAGCCTGACGGGCACGCGCTTGCGGCGTAAGCCGAAGCCGCACAGCGCAAGCGCCATAGTGAACGAAGCCAGAGGCCAAGGTCGGTAAGGCGGATCGACTTCGGGCAATACCGCAGCCGCGAGAGGCGCCAGTTGGATTGTCATCACCGTGTGCGCGCCGGCGGTCCCGGGCGTGACCGTCAGCGGGTTGAAGCTGGCCGTCGCCCCGGGAGGCAACCCCATCGCCGACATCGTTACCGGGTTGTTGAAGGCGCCACCGACCGGAGGCACGGTGACGTTGACCTGCACGGAACCACCCTGCGCCACCGACAATGGAGCGGGCGGCGCCGTTACGGTGTAGGCCGTGTTCACCGTTTCGCTGAGCGCTGCCGACGTGGACGCCGCAAAGAGCAAGTTTCCGGAATATACCGCCGTCAGGCTGTCCGATCCCGCCGGCAAGCTGGTTGTCGAGAAGGTAGCCACTCCCGATGAATTCAGAGTCCCGCTGCCGAGAAGAGTTGCGCCGTTGTAGAAGCTCACCGTGCCGAGCGACGAACCGGTCGGCGCGGGAGAAACCGTAGCCGTCAGAGTCACCGATTCGCCCGCTGAGGCGGGACTTGGCGCGGCCACCAGCGTCGCCGTCGTGCCCGTCAAGGTCGTGATGGTTTCGGTGAGTGCGCTCGACGTCGAACCGGCGAAGGCTGTGTTGCCGGAATACACCGCCGTCAGGCTATGCGCTCCTGCGGACAAACTGGTTACCGGGAGCGAGGCCGCTCCAGAAGAGTTCACGTTCGCCGTTCCCAGAAGTGTCTCACCGTCGTAGAAACTGACTGTGCCCAAGTTTGTCCCGGTCGGGACCGGGGAAATGTTGGCGGTCAGCGTAACCGTGGCCCCTGCAGGGGCCGGGTTCGGTGCTGCTGCCAGCGTGGCAGAGGTCGCTGTGGCGCTGGTCAGATCGACCGTCGCACTGTTGCTGCTGGCCAGGAAGAAATGGGCCACGCCCTGGTAATTTGCCGTGATCGTATGCGCCGTCCCGCCGCCTCCGCTCAGAACAACCCCGGTGAGGGTGGCCACGCCAGACACCAGATTGACGGCTACGCCGCCGTTCAGGCTGCCGGCCACGGAGTCGCTAAAGGTTACGCCCCCCGTCGGAACTGTACCTGCGCTGGTCGTGTCGCTGACCGTCGCGGTGATGATTACCGCCTGACCAACCCCGGGCGAACTGGGATTCACTCCCACCGCCGCGGCAGTAGAGTCGGCAGCGAGTCCTGTGCCGCTCAGCAAAATCGATTGCGTCGCCGCGCTTACATTGAGGTCGTTGTCGGCCAGGACAAACGATTCCGAGAACACTCCGACCGATAGAGGGCTGAACTCGATACTGAGATTGCAGCCGGCGCCAGCCGTCACGGTTCCGCTGTCGGCGCAATCGGTTGGGGTTCCACTGCCCGCCACTAGGATGAAATCGGTGGGCGCGGTAAGTCCCGATGCGGTGAAGTCGAGCGTCGCATTGCCATCGTTGCCGACAGTGACCGCTTGGGTGCTGCTGTTCGAGCCCACGTGCAGAGAAGTGTAGGCCAGCGCAGGAGGATCGCCGAAGTCCAGCTTGGCCACCGTTGTGGCGCTGGCATCGCCGACGAAAAGATTTCCGCTCCCGTCGAGCGCTACGCCAAAGGGATGGACGAATACCCCGCTCAGAGTGCTCACGCAGCTCGCGGAGGTGCAGCCGCTGGTAATTTTCTTGACCGCGGTGCTGCCCTGATCGCCTACGAAGATATTGCCGCTGGCATCTACGGCCACGCTATAAGGCTGGCCGAGCCCAGCTCCCACGCTGCTGACGCAACCTGCCGTGAGACAAGTGATCGCCAGCTCCTTCACCGCCGCATCGCCCTCGTCCGCTACAAAGAGGTTGCCATTGCCATCGCTCGCGACGCCCGTCGGGTTGCTCCAGCCGCCGCCCAGCGTGATGGTGCAGCCCCCGGCCAGGCAGCCTTGCGGAATCTCAATCACGATCCCATCGCCAGCATCGGTGACGAAAATGTTTCCGTCACCATCGACCGTGAGGCCCGCGGGGTCACCCACCGGCGCCACCGTACTTACGCAGGTCGAGGAGGCGCAGCCGGGTGGGATTTTCTTCACCGCGTTGTTGCCGTTGTCCGCGACCAAAACATTTCCGGCGCCATCCACCGCCACGCCGTAGGGCGAACTGAAGCCGCCGCCAACTGTGAGCACGCAACTTGAAGAGAGGCAGCCGCTGGGAATCTCTTTCACCGCGTTGTGGGCCTGGTCGGCGAGGTAGACATTTCCGCTGCCGTCGGTCGCGACTCCGTACGGCTGGCTGAAACCGCCGCCCAGCGCAGATTGCACGCCGGGAGAAAAAATCACCTGCGGGGAAACGCCAATGGCGGTGACATACTGTGTCGCCAGCAGGTTGCCGCTGCCATCGAGGAGCTCGACCGCTCCCAGTCGGGGCCCGGGATGCGTTGGGCTGAAGGTGACGTTCACCGTGCAAGTGGCGCCGGAGCCATAGGTGGTGATGGCGCAGGTTCCCGAACCCTCATTGGTAAAGTCGAGCCCGGTCGCGCCCTGGGTAAGCACCGCGATGGTCCCGACGGTGGTGCCGCCGCTGAGGGCAAAGTTCGTGGTCGCGAGCGCCGCCGATTGCAATTCCACAGTCCCCGCACTGGCGGCAAGTCCGCTGGTTACGGTACCCGCTGGCGCAGCGGCGATGTTAATCGTGATCGGGCTGGTCACGTTGCTCGAAAAGCCCGCGCTCGCGACAGTTGCGCTAATCGACGGGCTGCCCTCGCTGATGTTGGCCGCTACGCTCACGGTGATCGTCACCGGATCGCTCACCCCGGCGCTCCACGAAGAGGTCAGGGTACAGGTCAGCGTCGAGGCGATGCAGCTATACAATCCCAGCGCATCGGTCATGGCAACCGGCGTCAGTCCCGCCGGAAGCGTGACCGTAAGAAACACTGGCGGCGTGGCCGCGATCGCCGAAGCGCCGGTGTTCTCGACCGTGACCGTCACCGTATCGCCGGTATCGCCGCCGGTGAAAGTCGTCGGGCTATCGGTGATGACGATCGAAACCGTCGGTGCCACCACCGGCACAGAGAAGTTCATCAGGTCAAACAAGCTGTATTCCAGCATGTGTTCCTGGGGGGTGAAGGCCGAGGTCTTGGCCAGGGCGCCGGTGCATTCGGCGGGAAAGGTAACGGTGTCATTCGTGGAAGTGCTGTCCACGTGATATTCGTTGTACATCACGCGGCCGAACTGGCTGGCCGCCGGCGCGCCCACTGGAGTGTAGAAAGAAAGTTGCAGGATTTGACTGCCACCGCCATTGAGCGTGGCCCATGACTGGGTGGGCGCGTTGACTCCACTCTGATCGTTGAACAGAGCCGTCATGGCGACCTGGCCCACGGTGCTGGTCGAGCCGATATCTTGTAGCCACTGCGCCAGCGTCATGCCGCTCGAGAAACTGGTATGGATGGTCGCTTCGCCGGAGCCAAGCGAGACGGAGTTGGCGTCGCCCAGCCAGTCTGCGGCCCCGTCGATGGCGGCATCCTGGTCGAGATACGTATCGCTATGATGTGTGGCAAAAATCCGCCCGCCTTCGCCGGCGAAGGTGATGGCGTTGCCCCGCCCGTCGGCGGTCGTATAGCCGAAGGTGCCCTGGCAGGGCAGCAGCAAGACGTTGTAGTTTCCCAGCAGCGACCCGCCGATCGTAGCGCTGGTGCTGCCCACCAGTTGATCTTCCGTATGGACCGTGCTGCCCGCCTTGACGCCGGAGTTTCCCGCGCCCTCAAACAGATTGATCCGCCCCGGACTTGAGAGGCCGGTTGCATTCACGGTGTAGTCGGTAAATTCTGCGTCGGCAATGCCGATCTTGCGCAGCGAGCATTCCAGCGCGTCGACGCCGCCGGTAGCCAGCGCCATTTTGGGAATATCGCCCTCGACCTGGGTCTGGGGAAATCTGGAGAAAACATCCGAGGGCGGGTTAAAGTTCGACACCGGCGTGTTCACGCACGAGGTAAGCGAGGGCACCGTCAACTGCCGCCGCCATCTTCCCGCCTGCAGCACCAGCGGAAAACTGGTGCCTGCCGGCACATTGGTCAAGGTGAAGGTGCCGTTCGCCGCGCTCGTAGTCAACACCAGCGGGTTGCCGGTCACCAGCGAAGCTTCCGTGTCATCAGCCGGCCCGTCCACGAACGGCTGCACGGTTCCATTGGGGACGTATACCAGCACATTCGGAATCGGGTCGACCCCGTCGGGTGCATACGTCGTTCCACTGATCGAAGTTGTGGCGCCGCCCAGACAGCTGACCTGGAAGCAGGCATAGTTCGTGCAGCTCTGCGCAGCCGCGTGTCGAGTGAGCCCCGAAGCCAGGAGGAACCAGACTAGCCCGGCATAGCCGAGGTATCGCAGCTCTCGCTGCCCTCTCCAGCGCTGGAGGCCTAGTCGAACGGCTCCCCTCCATTGCGCTTGCGTCTTCACTCGAGGCTGCCTGGCGCAGGCAGTGGCGACGAAAAGTATACGAACAATCGCGAGGGGTTTAGTCGGCATGTCGCTTTCACCTCAAACAAATCGGAAGATTCTTGCCACTCTGAGAGCGTTCTCAGGGAGCGCTATCAACGACTCCAATCTCTGCAGTCGCCTGGCCAGAACCATGTAAGTTAGCGGCACCGATGGTTGCGTTCATTCGTGTCGATGAGAAGCCTCACCACGATTCACCTTCCCTTCGGATTTCCCCGGCACGGGCCAGTCATACTAGTCGGCTATTCCTATGCAGGCGTGGTGATTAACGGGCGGATAATGACCCTAAGGTTGGTGGGTTGGTCTACGTGGCGGCGTTCGCGCCCGGGGAAAGTGAATCCATCGATTCCGTCAGCAAACCGTACCCGCCCGCACCGCTCTGGGCAGCGCACTCCGGCCCGACGGTCACTGAAGTTGGGAGATCTACCTAACTGAAGGTGCGAAATCTAGTTTGCGGCGGCGACTTCGTCGTGGCGGAAGCATGGCACTGTGTGATCATTCACCATGCCTACGGCCTGCATGAACGCGTAGCAGATGGTTGATCCGACGAAACTGAAGTTTCGCTTCTTCAGGGCTTTGCTCATGGCGTCGGATTCGGCGGTGCTTGCGGGCACGCGGTCGCGCGCCTTCCAAGAATTTACCCGCGGGCGGCCATCCACAAATTGCCAGATATAGCGGTCGAAGCTGCCGAATTCTTCCTGCACCCGCAGCAACGCCTGCGCGTTCCGCACGGTGGAGGCGATCTTCAGCCGGTTGCGCACGATGCCGGGATTTTTCAGCAGCTGCGCGACTTTCCGGCGGTCGTAGCGCGCCACCCGGCGTGCATCGAAACCATCGAAGGCGGCGCGATAGTTTTCTCGCTTGTTGAGGATCGTCTCCCAGCTCAGCCCGGCCTGCGCGCCTTCGAGGATGAGAAATTCGAAAAGCTTGCCGTCATCGTGCAGAGGCACGCCCCATTCTCTATCGTGGTAGCGAATCATTAATTCGCTGCTCGCCCAGGCACAGCGAACCACAGCCTTGTCTTCACGCTTTCTGGCCATAGAAAACCGGAAATGGAAATTTTCCCGAGGAACAAAATGCAGCGGCGCGGCTAGACGCCGCGCCTTTCACAAACAACATAACCGGACTTACCCTACTCCAGTCGTGCTACTCCAGCGGCGTTACTCCAGCGATTTTGGATCCGATTTGTTCTTCGGTGACTTCGCATCCAGCAACCCGACCAGATCCTTCGCGCAAGCAGGAATCGCGACTTTGTGATCGACAATGATGTCCTTGGCGTCCAGCTTCTTGCCATAGAGATTTTCATTGGCGCTGCCGTCGGAGCGCAAGGTCGAGCCTTCGAGCGATATCCCGGCAAACAGGCCCTTGTTGCGCGAGTAGGAAAGAATCTCCGCGCTCATCACGATGTCGGTGGCGCCCTCTGCCGTGCGCCCCTTGGGACCAGCCGCGGCCGATGCATCCGCTCCCAACTTCACCTTGCTCGAGAGCAGCGAGCGCGCCCCCTGGGGATTCATCACCAGCAAAACAAAATCCGTAGCCTGCCCGCCCAACTGGAACCCGATGCTCACCCCTTCCAGCGCATACATCGCGGGCGGTCCCCACGGTCCGGTATAGTGGGAGCCGCTGCGGCAAATCATGACGCCGCGACCGTAGCTGCCTCCGATTCCAAACGCGCCTTTTTTCACCGAAGGCAGAATCACCACGCACTCCGCCTTATCCAGCAGGTCTTGCGGAATGTCGTCGGGGATGTTCAAGATTTCTTTCATGACTTCTCCCGCGTCCCTCACCCGGTCTTCTTCCCGCTCGTCGTTGGCAGAAAATGCTGGGGCTGCGCACAGGCAGAGCGTCAGAACGCAGAGTGCAAACTTCTTTGTCCCCGCTGGTATCTTCATAGCCGTCAGTCCTCCGGACTCTCTTTAATCTTTGATCTTTAATCATTGCTGTTTAACGATGCACCATCTTAAACCCTTCCGGCGGATTGTAATCACCCCCGTTTAGAAATTGGATCTCCGCCCATTCCCCGTAACCCTAGGCTCCTGCTGCTCTTCCCGCTGCTCTTCCTGCTGCTCTTCCTGCTGCTCTTGCTGCTGCTCTTGGGCGCATGACCATTCGCGTGCTCCTTTTGTAACTTGGTACTCTGCTCGACCCCCTTCTAGAGTCATATGAGACCATAGGCGGATGGCCGCCTGCCTTTCGGCACGCGGCGTGCATCTAATCAGTTGGAAGGACCGTCTGGACCGGGGTGGAGTGAAAATTTTGGATGCTTTGGGAACGAAGTACACGCACACTACCGGCCGCCTGCTGGCGCGATTGGCGGCTTTCGCCCCGGTCTGTGCTTTTACCTTCACTTTGACCTGCGCTTTCATCGGCATACCGGCAGCCTTTGCCCAGTCGACTTCTGTAGCCACTAGCCCCGTGAGTCTCAGCATCTATGACGGCACTTCCGCCTCTGACGCCTCGACTGCGGGAGACGATCCCCAGGCCGGCTTCACCATCCGCAAGCGTGTCGATGAAGTCAACGTGCTGTTCATTGCCACCGACAAGCACGGCAAGTTTGTGCGCGATCTGAATGAAAGCGATTTCGCCATCCTCGATGACAACAAGCCGCCACAGTCCATTCTTAATTTTCGCCGCGAGACCGATCTGCCTTTGCACCTCGGCTTGCTCATCGACGTGAGCGGATCGGTCAACAGCCGTTTCGATTTCGAGCAGGATGCCGCTACCAGCTTCCTGATGCACTCAGTCCGCGCCGGCTTCGACAAAGCCTTCGTCGTCGGCTTCAACACCCAGAGCACGATGACTCAGGACTTTACCGACAATGTGCAGTTGCTTGCCGCAGGCGTGCACAAGTTGCACGACAGTGGCGGCACGGCGCTCTACGACGCGATCTACCGCGCCTGCAAAGATAAGTTCTTGAAGGATCGTCCGGATCATCCCGCGCGCAAGGCGATCGTGATCGTGAGCGATGGCGAGGATAATCAAAGCGAATACTCGCGGGCACAAGCCATTGAGATGGCGCAGCGCGCCGAAGTCATCATCTATGCCATTTCCACCGACGACAGCGGCTTGATCCTGCGCGGCGACAAGGTTCTCGAACAACTCGCATCCGCCACCGGCGGCCGCGCTTTCTTCCCATTCAAGGTAAAGGACATTACCCGTTCCTTCGCCGCCATCGAAGACGAACTACGCAGCCAGTACATTGTGAGCTACAAGCCCGCCGACTTCGACGCCGACGGCCGCTACCGCTCCATCGAAATCTCCGCGCTGAAGAAGGACTTGCAAGTACGCGCCCGCAAAGGCTACTTCGCTCCGCAGCAGTAAGAAACCAGTTCTCAGCTCTCAGCTCAGTCGAGAAGAGCTTTTGGGTGGCGCAGCGCTTCAGCGCTGCGAATGGGGGGCCCACAAATTTCCCGGCTTTAGCCACTGAGGGATGCCTGCGTCTCACACCTGGAACAATACCCTGAACATTTTCCGCATCGTGCGCGATAGTCTGAATGATTCGACGTCCGTTCGGATTCCCTCCGCGTCATCGCAGCAAGCGCGAATCTCAAGCGGTGGGGGATCCGTCTCCTTGCCAGCGTCCAGTAGCAGATGCCAGGCCTCCCGATACTTGCCATATTTCTGTCCCCTGACCCCCGGCCTGAAATACAGATTCGCATCCCGGTCCCCCACCACGGCATACGGGATGATGTACCAATCATCCGTCGGAATAATGTAAATTGCGAAAAAGTCCACCGTGCCAGGAGCGTACCCGCGCCGCCCCCTCGACCCATCCTTCATGTTGATGCTCATGCAGTAGCAGCCCATGCCGCACTGATAAAGAGTGCACTTTACCTGCACCCGCAGAATTGGCCCACTTGCATTCTCAACGCCGACATCGTAAGGCCCCAACCCTCCATAAGGACTCGATACCTTCAACCCCTGGCCCATCGCCAGCACCATAAAGTACAGCTCAGCCCAAGCTCCGCGCTCTTTAGTGCCCTTGATTCGGCACCCCAGGTTCTTGCGGTTCTTCATTCCTCACCTCACATCAACTTGTGCCCCAAATAGAAATCGCGGCCCGATGGGGCCGCGAGGTCGTTTCTATTTTTACCCTCTATTTCTAGTATGACATTTTGAACAGGGTAAAACCGTCACATTTGCCGACTTTATATTCCCTTTCCCTTCAATAACCTGACTCAATTCCCCGCCTTTTTGCCCCTTGACAAGAATTTTGGGCGGTTTTGTATAACTAGTGGCTAATTTCGCCCGAAGTAAGGCTGCAGTCGCGGAGGACAGCCCGCCTGGTTCCGCCAAAGCCCCGAGTCGAGTACGAATGGGCTGGGAGCCGGCAGGATACTGTCGCCTTTAACAAGAAGCATCCGGTAAAACTCATCGACGGCGACTACGATATTTTTGGCGACGGGAGCCTCGTGCTGCTCTCCACGCCGGGACACACGCCCGGCCATCAATCTTTGCTTGTGCGGCTCCCAAAAACTGGAGCGGTGATTCTTAGCGGCGATGCTGTGCATTTTCAGACAAGCTTCGAGCATCGCTACGTGCCCGACAATAACTGGAACAAGCAGGCCTCGCTCCAGTCCATGGACAAGATAGCGGCAATCATGGCGAAGGAGCATGCGCAGCTGTGGATTAACCACGATCAGCACCAAAGCGATGCGGAGAAGAAGTTGCCGGGGTATTACGAGTGATGGCCACCACGGGTGGGCATCGCCTTGAGTTTCGCATCGCTCTCAGGTTGCCGATAAGTCGCCACATCACTCATTGACCTCGACCTTGGGGGCCGGCCGGATCTTAATGAGAGAAGTCGGTCCGGGCAGCGGTCACGACAGGATATTTCGCCGTCTGTTTTGGAGCGCTGTTCGACTAAACGTACGGCAGTTTCTTTTGCTCACGGGTCGGGTTGAGCGTGTCCTCCACTTTAGACAGGAGTTCCGAAGGGAGAAAAGGCTTTTCCAGAATACTTGCGCCCATCTTGATCAGCTCGTGCAATTCGGGAAATTCGTCAGCAAAGCCAGTGATAAACAAGAACTTCATTTCGGGACGAGTGGCACGAACTTGCTCTGAGAGCTGAACGCCAGTGAGCCGCGGCATGACAACATCACTCACCATAAGATCTATTGTGCCGTCGTGTTGCTGGCACAAGCGGAGTCCCTCTACGCCGTCGGCGGCAGAAAGGACGGAGAACCCAACTGCTTCGAGAGTCCGTTGCAGAAGGTTTCGAAGGTTGTCGTTGTCTTCGACCAGCAAGATGGTGACGCTACGATGGGGGGGCGGTGGAAGGTGAAGCCGCGCGTGCGGCGATTGAGTTTCTCTTGCGCGTCGTAGCTCCAGCTCACGCATCATCCGTCGAGCTAATATGCGAAACGAATCGCGCTGCTCCTCGGTCAGGATGTGTGGCACTCGGTCCATTACGGCCAGCGCACCCAGGGGTTGGGCGTCATCAGTGACTAAGGGTATTCCTGCGTAGAATTGGATCCCGATTTGCTTCACCAGCAAACTGCTCATGAACCTTTCGTCAGAGAGCGGCTCCTGGACGATCAGGACATCGGGCTGCAAGATTGCATAGGCACAGAATGAGCCATCTCGCGGAATTTCTTCTAACTCAAGGCCGATTGTTGCCTTAAACCACACCCTTTGCTCATCGATGAAAGCGACGACGGCAACTGGAGTATCGCAGATAAGAGCGGCCAGACGCGCAATGTCGTCGAACACCTGCTCGCGAGATGTTCCCAGGATTCGAAAGCTACGAAGACTTTCGAGACGGGAGCTTTCACTTTGTGGCAGAGGCAACTCCACGAACGCCTCACAAAAAAATCGTGAGAAGCGGTGCCCCGGGCCGCCTGACACTGATTCCAAGCTCTAGCAGTACATTCCACGAACACGCCGATGGTCGTTCAGTGAGAGCAGGGCGCAGAGATGACGACCGCTTGGCAACAGTGCCGATATTTCCGGCACCGCTCTGTCATTCGAATCTCCGCATTCAGGCGGCGTTTGTCGTGACGTTCCCAGATAGTGACTGGACCATCATGACCCAGATGGTTAGCTTACTGATAGCTACAATTAGCACTCACCCAAATTGTTGTCAAGATCGACCATATAGAACGCTTTCCTGGACGAGGTGTTGCGGTTTTCGTCGCTGCCCCGAAAGGCGACGCTGTGAAACGCCGTCCGATCCGAAGAGTCAATCCGCAGGGGGCAAGAGAGTATGCCGGAGCAGGGACTCGCGTTCGATTCCGCTCATTCCTCGGATCTAACCGTCGGCCAGCATCTCAACTTACTTGATCTGGCACAGCTCGCACCTGGTCAGCGCGTGATGGAAACTCTTGTACCCATGCTGGCTCTCCGCCTGCATCATGCTTTGAAGTTTGGCGTTGTTACATTGGGCCTTTACGACTCAAGTGCGAAAAGTGGCCGCCTGAGCGTTTGCAAGGTGGGGGAGACGCAGAGCAGATCCGAATGCCCGCCAGTGCAGGCTCCTTCAAGCTGGTGGGTCTGGAAGAATCAACGATCCGCGCTTTTCCAAGACCTGGACACCGAACCCAGGCTGCCCGTTTTCCTACAGTCACTCCGCAGACTCGGCGTGCATACTTATTATGTCTTTCCCCTGACCACAAGTCGTCACAAACTGGGAGCCATCGGCTTCGGCAGTTTGCATGTCATTCCCAGGACGAGTGCGACACTTGAGTTCTTGCGCCGTACCGCCGCGATAACCGCTCAGCTTCTGGACACCACGCCTTCACCGGGTGAGCTTACAACGCCGACGGATTCCTCCCGGAATCCGCTCCGCAGCGACGCCAAAGCTCGAACCAGAACCGCTGGAAAGCGTCGTCCCAACTCTGGTGATTCCGCGCGTAAAGATCCTGCGGAAATGGTGGGGAATCGCGCTCCTCCACGAGAGCCGCTAAGACAGGCCACCGGATTTGTCGCGCGGTTCACCGTTGAAGACACTGTCCATAACAAGGTCACGCAAGAAGATGGTCGCATTGTGCGAATCGCGGAAGACCTCGCCCATTACGGCTTCTCTTACATTGTGTCGATTGCTCCCAACCCAGCTTTGGGTATGCCAGGCAGAGAAGTTATTTGGCGACAATCAGAAGTGACTCGCTTAGGCGGCTCGTAGCTGAGCGACTTCGGCGCGTATTTCTTCCAAGCGACCTGTCCTGGCGAAGCAGTCGTATCTCAAGGGATGCTTACCATCCCGATTACAACCACCATCGTATTAAGAGCCCTGGCGAAGCCGGGGTAACCCAGCCAGACTTGGTTTGCACCCCGGCTCATCCGTGCTACTACCGTCTCATTGATTTCCAGACTAGATTTTGATTAAGCCTTCAACACTCCCTTCAAGGAGACGCGCATGTTCGGCATCGCCTTTCTCGTAATCCTCGTCGTGATCGCCGTGGTGCTCGTCGGCATGTACAACAGCCTGGTGCAGCTGCGGGTGCGCTGCGACTCTGCGTGGTCTGACATCGACGTGCAGCTCAAGCGGCGGCACGACCTCATCCCGAACCTGGTCGAGACTGTCAAAGGCTATGCCGCGCACGAGAAAGGGACGTTCGAAAACATCGCCAAATTCCGCTCGCAGGCGATGCAGGCGACTACGCCGGAGGGCAAGGCCGTGGCCGAGAATCAGCTCACCGGAGCGCTGAAGAGCCTGTTTGCCGTGGCGGAAAATTATCCGGAGTTGAAGGCGTCGGAACAATTCACGAAACTGCAGGGATCGCTGAGCCAGACCGAAGACGCGATTCAGAATGCGCGCAGCTATTACAACCAGGTGGTGCGCGACCTCAACACGACGATCCAGTCGTTTCCCAACAGCATTCTGGCGAACATGTTCGGGTTCCAAGCGCGCCAGTTCTTCGAGACCACGGATGCCGATCGCGAGCCGGTCGCGGTGAAGTTCTGATCGCAGGCGGCGGCGCATTCCAGAGCAGGCGCGCGAGCGAAAAAACCTGGTGCGCCCGGAGAGACTCGAACTCCCAACCCTCTGCTCCGAAGGCAGATGCTCTATCCAGTTGAGCTACGGGCGCACACTGTGAAATCAATACTTTGCAAGTTCACTAAAAATTCTACCCAGCCACAGCCCAGTTCTGGTATATTTCTTTTCGCTCTCCCCGAGAGGAGCAACCTGCATTGAAACGAAAGCGTGGGCAGCGTGGGCATGTTCGCATCGAGAGTGGATCATGGATCGGCTACTTCAACATTTACATTCTAGACGAATCGACGCAAGAGTCGAAACGAAAACAGCGCAGCATCAAACTTGGCCCTGCTGAAGGGCGGGGGAAGCTGTCAAAGTGGGATGCCTATGAGGAACTAGCCAAAGTCATCGAAAGGGAGACCGGAGGAATAAGCAACGCACGTCCAGACGGTTCCATCACTCTGGAGAACTTCACGAAGACCCGCTGGCGTCCATTGCGTGAAGCCGACTGGAGGCCCAGCTCCAAGGCCAGTGCTGATTACATCCTTGGGCACATCTACAAAAAATTCGGCTCTGTCCCACTAAAAAGTTTAGACAAAGTTGAGCTGCAAGGCTGGCTCAATCACCTCGCAGAGAAGCACGCAAAGAGTCTGGTGCTGCATGCACGGCATTATTTGAAGTCAATTCTGGAGGAGGCCGTCGAACAAGATTACCTGCTCAAGAATCCCGCAAAGAAACTGAAGACTCCTGTAACGAAGCGCGTGGATAAATCGGTGCTCACCGCAGAGCAGTTCCGTGCCGTCTTGGCTGAGCTGGATGAGATGTATCAGCTGCTAGTGAAAGTTGCTATCGCCTGTGCATTTAGACCAGGGGAACTATTGGCTCTCAGGTGGAGGGATCTGGACGTTGCTGCGCGCACATTCACGATTCATGAAACAGTTTATGAAGGCAAACTTCGCTCCTACACAAAAACGACGAAAGAGGGTGAGACCGATACTTCGCTGCTCACGGTGCCGGTGCCGGACGCATTGGTGCAAGCCTTGGTTGACTACCGGGGATTGAAACTTAGTGAAGTGAAGCACCTTAAAAAACCAGAACGTAAGGATTTCTCAACCAACAAAGAGTACGTGCAAGCTCTCAAAAATTTGCTACCAAAGTTGAAGCTGCATGGAGAGGATGAGGATTTTATTTTTCATGGTGGTTCAGGCAAGCCACTGTCTCCGCACAACATCGCGTTTCGCATATTTAAGCCGGTGAAGAAGAAGTTGGGACTGCCGGTGTTGAGCTTCCAAGTGCTCCGCAGATCTGCTGCGACCTTTGCGCAATCCCATGGTGGAGTCAAGGATACGCAGGCGCTGCTAAGACATCGCAGCCCGCAGCTCAGTTTCACTGAGTATGTCCAGGCTCAGACCGAGAGCACGCGAAAGATGGTGAACTCGGTTTTCAATGAACTGATGCCGAGCGCAGCGGAGGCCTGAGCGAACTTCCTTTTAGGGGGTGATCCATAGGCACAACCGTGCGCCACAACCCTCGCCTGCCCCGTTCGGATCGAGATGGTGTCTACCTCAGGATCGCGCCCCGGCGCACGCCCCGGTATCGCAGAGGTTCAATTGTAAACGTCCCTGATCACCGAGATGCCCCCGCTGTGACTATTCTCGGCGGGCCCTGCATTCCCTGGTCGTCCACGATATAGGAGCGCCAATGGACCGCCAGCGGTGCGTGCCGGACACGACACACAATGCAGAGCTCGTTCCATGTCGCCTCAGTTCCGTAATGTCCGAAGGCCACGAACATCAGCGCAGGACACCTCGGTGGGACGGATGAATCATGCCCGTTAGGACAGCACGGCACGCCCAGTTCAGGCTCGGCAGCCGCAGAGATAGTTGTTGCAATGGTTCCTGATTTTACTTTGGCCCCCTTAGATCTGTTTCGCTTGGTCGCGCTCCCAGAATTCATCGCAGTCAGTCGAACGGTTACAATTCTCTGAGCGAAAGCCGTCTTCCCGGCCCGTTTCTATTTCTGATGGGTTCACGACGATCAGTGACTGTTTCAATTGTCGCTAGTGAACCAATTCAACGGGAGCAGGCGATGATTTCTGCGGTTCAGCCCACAGTAAATCGTCACCGATCAGTACTCGAATGGCTCTTTGTGTCGTGACATAGTCCCCAATCGAACCCCACTCCCCTCTCATCAGGAACAACAAATTCAACACCCCGGCTAACGATAGATGGCCGAACGTACTCTCTGATGTGCCAGGGATTGCCTGTTCTAGTCTCTTACTGGCAGCTTTCAAAAGGTGTTGGTACACATTCCGTCTTGCGTCTGTTTCCACTTCTGATGGATTCATTTTGCAGACTCCTTCTCCGCCGCATCCGCCTGCTAGGCGTTCCACCGTGGCGCTTTGCGCTCGGTTGGCGTGGTTCGTGCAAGACGAACCCGCTCTTGATGCTTGCTTTATGATACGGAGAATCGGCGCATTCGTCCAGCTCCGCCGCGTGTGGGATCAGGCTTTTGTCCTTGGCGGAGGCATACACCCCGGCCCCTCGCCAAATCACGACACGCTCATTCGATCTGCCATAATCTCCCTCATATGCGGATGGTACCGACTTTCGGGGAGACAGCACGTCGTTGAGAAACACTTCGACAGCGTCTCGGAGGACGAAGACAGGAG
>JBEKWP010000050.1:0-23288 GCA_049512915.1 Candidatus Sulfotelmatobacter sp. | reverse complement strand
ACTTTATCACTTCCTCCTGCTACCGCCGTCTGCCTTTTCTTAGTTCGGCTCGCAGCCGGAACCAGTTCCTCTCGATTCTGGAACAGACTCGCCAGCGCTACCGCTTCGTCGTCGTCGGCTATGTCGTCATGCCGGAACACATTCACCTGCTTTTGACCGAGCCGGAACTTGGCACTCCCTCGACCGTGATGCAAGTGCTGAAGCAGCGCACGGCCCGCGCCTTGCTACCCAAGTGCAAACGGAGGAACCCGCGCCAGCACAATCTGTTTGCAGACCAACCGCAGCGCAGAGCGTTCTGGCAAGCGCGCTCCTACGACTTCAATGGTATGGACGACGAAGAAGCGCGTGGAGAAGCTCCGTTACATGCATCGCAATCCGGTGAAGCGAGGCTTGGTCGCCGCACCCGAGCAGTGGCGCTGGAGCAGTTATCGTTTCTATCTCTTGGACGAAGCCGGACCGGTGCGGGTGAATGAAGGCTGGACCAAGATTTCGTTTCGGAATCGGATGGCGTAGCTTCGCAGGTGCAGACGTTCGTGGTACCCGCCCCTTCGCAAAGAACGCGAAGGAACGGGGCACCCACTGCGCTGGTAACGCCGCGAGGTCAAAAGCCCGGGCCACCCGCCGGGAGGTGGAAGCGGGTTGCATCGGTCCTTCGTTGGAAGTCGCCCGCTTTGCGTGCGACTCCGCTTCCTCAGGATGACAACGAAAATCCAAGCAGGTTCCTCACCGGGCGTTCCGCCCGACTCGGAATGACAAGCCTTTCTCATTGCCTCGGTAATAAGCTCTTGTCCCAAATTGGGCTTTTGCACAAACTATTTGTGACACCCGCTGCCGTAGCCTTATTCTCCCATCTCTAAAATCTTGTCATTCCGATGCGCGCAGCAAGCGCGCGAGGAACCTGCTGTTCCCTGCCATCAGCAAAGAGCCAGGGGCTGTTCAGGTCGACGAAGATTGCGGAGAGGCAATGGCGCGGGAGCGGCGATACTACGTTTACATCATGGCGAGCAAGAGCCGCGTGATCTATGTCGGCGTGACCGGATTTCTCATGGCGCGGGTCTTGCGGCATAAGGCTGGCGAAGGCGGAGCGTTCACGCGAAAGTATCGCGTACATCGGCTGGCTTACTACCGCGGCTTTCAGAATGTGGGCGATGCGATTGCGCGCGAGACGGAGATCAAGAAGTGGCGGCGGGAGAAGAAGGTGGCTTTGATTCGGGCAGAGAACCCTACATGGGAGGATCTGTCGGAAGGTTGGGGCGAGGCGGCAGTTATGAGGGTGTCGGAGACAGCAGGTTCCTCGCCGGGCGTTCCGCCCGACTCGGAATGACATCCTTAATTATTTCCACAGCCTGCCTGTGTGACATCTGACCTTGTGGTCGCCCTCAAATCGCGTAATCATGGTCGAGGCCGTGACGGTCGCCGGAACCAGCACCGACGCGCCTGTAAGTCCTTTGTTTCACGGATTTTAGTATCTAAGTCCTTTGCCATGCGGATTTTGCGGGGAATTTCCTGCTAACGTGATGATTCCACTAGACCCCAGGGGGGAGGGGGGTACCCAGAAGAGATGCACGCCGCAACGGAAGGCAGGGTCCCCAAACTCGCTTCTCAGAATTTATTTTTGCGAAAGGGAGCTGGTCCACACTTTCCGAGCGGAGCCTAATCGCATCGCGCAAGGTCAAAATACCCGCCCCTTCGGCTTCCCCCTCGGCTTCGCTCGGGGCTTCGGCAAAACGGGGCGGGCACTGACGCTTCCCGCATAGTGCTCACGGATTTTCGAGAAGTGGGCAATAGGGGACAGTTTGCATGGGATGGTTCTGCGACACTCGCAACCATGAGCTCTCAAACAATCGCAGAATACCTTGACGAAGAGCGGCAGAAATATGCCGCTAATCAGCTACGAGTGGACGAAGAAGCTGCGCGCATCCAGCCGCTGCAGCATGGCCACCATCGGGCGGGGAACCAACCGAAGCTGGAATTGGTGCCGGCAATTAAATCCAGAGCCAGGAAAAAGAAGAAAAAGAGAACCGTTGCCGTAGCTCGCGCGAAACCGCGGGCTGCGAAAAAGATGGCGGCGAAACTCCGCAGGAGCGCGTGACTTGTTGGCGTGACTGGTTTGTAGTCCCGAGAGTGCGCGACAAGCCGCGTGTTTGAATCCAGGCTATCTACCCTGTTCACCCGATGGTTTACGCGAGATACACGCGTAGGATTCAGGCAGTGGATGGCATCAACCGCATTCAACAGAATGCCGCAACTACACAGGTAGGGAGGAACTTATGAATAAGGATCAGGTAACGGGCAAGATCGATCAGGCAGTTGGAAAAGTGCAGCAGAGTGTCGGAGAAAAAGTTGGGAACGACAAACTAGCCAACAAAGGAGTGGTCAATCAGACCAAAGGCGCGGTGAAGGAAACCTGGGGCGACGCCAAGGACGCCGCGAAACAGATCCACGAATCGCATAAGCAGGCCGCTTCCGAAAAGGCCGCCGACAGCCGGGAGAAGATCAGCCAGTCCGTCGATGACACGAAAGAGACGGCCAAGAACAAGATCGAGGAATTCAAACAACGCCACTCCGCGTGACCTCTGGCGCGGCGCATCCCTTGACCGCGCCGTGCGAAGAGGAAAATCAAAAAGCCCGGCCTGATCAGGGCTGGGCTTTTTTTCTGAGCTTGCCAAAATGCTAGGCAGACGCCGCCCTTTTTGCGCGACCCTCCGTCGCGATGGGTTGAGCCACCTTACGCACAAGGAAGGGTTGCGGATTCGGATCAGAGCCAGCCCACTCCAGGCTGACAATGGAGTGTCCATGCTGGCACGTAACAAAGTAGCGCTCTCCGGTGGGGCTGGTTACTTCAAATTTGCCGATCTCGCCCTGCAGAGCCTCGGCAACGTCATAGGTCGAAATGCTGTCGTTGAGTTTCATGGGGATTTCCTCCACTTGGTGTTGCAGTTGCTAGCTGGTTTCTTACGCCTGCGAGACGCCTCATCTCCATCGTAGGACAGGGCGAGAGGGAGTCAAGAGAGAGGCGCTAATTTTTCAGTGGCAGAGTTCAATTTTGGGAAATAGAGCGGGCTGGTGGAAAGTTCACACTCCGGAGGCGAATGACGCCACAAGGTGTGCAATGCGCGCGATTTCGCCATATAATTCGCGCGTCATGACGAAGAAATGGATTACCGCGACGCTGCTGTTTGCCGCTGCGGCGATAGCGCAGCAAACCCATAATCAATACGAGCCGCCGAACGCGGTGGGCGCCGGCCAGAAGTTGCTCGCGCAATTTGCGGGTGACTGGGACGTCGTCAAGACGTTTTTTCCGACGAACGGAAAACCGATTGTGACCAAGGGAACGTGTAAGCAGTACATGGTCGAGGATGGCAAGTTTCTGCAGACGGATTTCACCTTCTTCGAGGCGGATGGGACCAAGAGCACGGGCACCGGAATCTCCGGCTTCGATGCAAAAACGAATCGCTTCACCACGGTGTGGTATGACTCGCGGCAGACGACGATGTCGATTCGGCAGAGCGACGGCACGTTTGACGGCAAGAACATCGTGCTGTGGGCCACCCCGCTTGACCCGGACCGGCCTGGGCGCAAGACGGTCGCGCGCGCGCATCTTGAGGAAGACGGCCGCGTTCTGCTCCATCGGCATTTCCTGATCGATGACAAAGGGGAGGAGCGGATGATGATCGAACTGCGGCTCACTCGGATGTAGCGCCGGTGAGTTCGCATCACTTCAGCAGCGCCTTGACGGCTGGCGGCAAATCGAAGGTGGACTCCGCGATGGGTTCGTAGGATACGGAGTTGACTTTGAAAGTCCGCACGCGATCGCCGGTGCGCGAGGTCATTTTCGTCGCTACCAGACGCCCGCCGAAGCTCTTGTAATCCTGAAACACGAGGGTCGAGACCGCCGCGGACTTGTTGTCGGCCTGAAAGCGGTAGCCGGCGAGCAGTCCAGTTTGGACATCGTAGAACTGGTTGTTGTCCTTGCCCCAGTGCGTAGTGCCGTGAAGCCAGTAGCAGGGGCGGCCATCAAAATCTGTCACGCCGGCGAGTTCGAGCGTCTTGAAATAGTCGGGCTGGTGGAGCGCGTATTGCAGGTCGGCGTCGCGGCGCACGGCTTCGAGGGCCGTGTCTTTGTCGATGCTCGCTCCTTGCGCATCGATGGACCACGAAACTTCGCCGTCAAATCCTGAGATGACCTGGCTGCCGTCGGCGTGCGTGACCTTAAAGATCGACTTGAACGGCTTGGCGTAGGAAACGAAGGCAGCTTTGCCTGAGAGGCCGGAGCCTTCAATTTCTCCATGGACGGTTTCGGATTGCACCTTCGCTATAGCGTCGACACCGCCTAAGGCCTGCTTGTAGCGATCCAGAACGGCCTCGGCAGTCTTGAGCTGCGTTGCTTGCGGCCAAACCTGTTGCGACCGGATCAGCACGACGGAAGTAAGCATCACTATTCCGAGCTTGATCAGACGCATCTCCGTTAGACGGAGGCTCCAACCGAAAGTTATCAGGCTACAACCACCGCGGGGCTGCTGCGCCAATTCTTGCTGCAAAGCATTCCTGGAGAGGGTCGCCTTTGGCGAAAGGATCTTTCCGTTTTAGAGATCGAGGAAGCGGCTGCGATCTTGATCAGGGGGCAGCATGCAGACTTGGGAGCGGCCGAAGATGCGGTAGCGGCGGTGGGCTATGGCGTTGTAGACGGCGTCGCGGAGGGAAGTCGGCAGGAGTTCCAGGAGGGATGCGGGTGCGCGCCATGGACCTGAAAGTTGCTTTAAGACCAAGACGATGGCTGCCGATCGAGAGAGCAGATATTCGTCGGGGAGTTCATGGTTGACGACCACGTAGATTGTATCCAGAGCGGTGGGGCTGGCGCCGTGGCGGGTGAGGATGGAGACGGCGAACGTGCTTTGCAGCGAGGCGAAGCGGAAGATGGCGTCGCGATCGCGACGGAGGATGAACTGGACGAAGCGGTTGCATAGTCCGCAGACGCCGTCGTAGAGGAGGATGGGGTGGGGCATGGGAGTGAGGAGACTTTAGCATTTCGCGACGTCAGAGGCCCAAAACTGCGGCTCCGTTCAGGCAAGCTCTGTGTCTCGAAGGGACAGCGAGACGGGGATGGGCACCCTCGAGGGCATTCGCGCAGGCGGAAAGTTGCACAGGTCCTTCGTTGGGAGTCGCCCGCTTTGCGTGCGACTCCGCTGCCTCAGGATGACAAGTCAAGTGGTCGAGCCCAGGCGGAGGAGTTCTGATCGGAGGCGGCGGTGGTGCTGGGTTCGGCGTAGATAGGACAGTTCGGTGGGGGCGGATTTGGCACGGATTATTTTTAGCAGTTGGTCTTTTTCGTCGCGTGTCCAGTGTCGGAGGCGGGGGATTTCGGACAGGACCAGGGACCAGTTTTCGAGGGACTGCTTTTGAAGAAGGGTCCAGCGGGTGGGGTTCAGGTTCAGGGCCTGGGTTACGGCGGCAGTTGAGGCTTGCCGGATTTTCTGGCTGTCTCCGTTGAATTCGCGCGACATGCGGCAGTTGATTTGCAGGCCCAGGTTGCGGGTAGAGAAGGTGTCCCAGGGGCCCTCAGCGGCTAAAGCCGGCGACGATTTGGTAGTCTTTACGGCACGCCTTAAGGCGTGCCCTGATACGAATCCTTTCCTGTCGTGAACATCGTAGAACATGTGGGCTTCGGCCAGGCGCTTCAGGGTGCGGGGTGGGGTGCGGTAGTTTGGGTTGGCGGCGATCTTTTCTTCTTCTCGTTCACACAACTTTTGCAGATCGGGACGGCCGGGACGGAAGCCTAGCTTGCGGTAAAACCAGAAGGCACCGCTATCGATAGCTTCGTCGTTATTCTGTCCGATCTGGTAGGGATAAATCGAAATACATTTTGCGTTGGTCAGGGCACGGAGGCAGCGCAGGGCTTGGGCGTAGATCCAGGCGGTTTCTCCCTGGCGGTAGGTATAGAAGGTGTTGAAGCCTACCTCGATCCATTCGCAGAGGCCGATGGCTTCGATGTAGTTGATGGGGACTCCGTTCTTCAGCGTATAGCCGGCGATGTAGGCGCGGAGGGGGAGACGGCGGGTCGGGGGCAGTCCCCAGAAGTGCATGATCACGCCGCGGCCGAGGTCGGCTTTGACCACGGTGCTCGGGTCGCCGAGCGTGGTGCCGTAGAGTTCGCGGTAACGCACTACCATTACTTCGCGGATGTGGTGCATTACGGATTCTCCGGCGGCGCGGGAAAGCTTTTTTAGCTTCGGAGCGGGCTTCGAGAGTTCTTGAGCCAGATTGACTTCGCTGCGCTGGATTAATGGGGATTGGTGGAAGTAGAAACGGCGGGGACGGGTGAAGTTGCGGGTGCGGGAGAGTTTCAGGTTTTCGAGGTTCCAGCGAAGCGGGAGTCGGAGGGAGTCGTAGAGTTCGGATTGTTGGCGGGCTGGCAGCGGGAGTTTGGCGAATTGATTTAGCAGCCAGGGGAGCGGGTTTTGGCGGCCTCGGGCTGCGTCGATCCAGTTTGACCATGGGATGTTGGCTTCTACGTCGGCATCTTCTTCTAATAGTGGGATGAAACGGGGCCAGGTGTTGCCACGGGCGCGCTCGGCCTGGTAGTCGTCCCAATAATCGTTCCAAGCGATCTCGATATTGCGGGGAATGTGGCTGGTGAGCCACCTCGCTACGTCGAAGGAGAGCGTGTCTTGCATGGTGGTGCCGGCTATGCCGGAGGTGTCGAAGTCGTCGAAGACGGACATGTCGGCATTGGCGGCGCGGAGTTTTTCTATGCGTTGGTCGAAAGTGTTGAGGAGATTTTCTACGCGGGGGATTTCGGACGGGCCGTGGGGGAAGGCGCGGAGGAATAGAAGGGATTCGTGGAAGCGGATGAGTTGGTGGGGGTCCAGTTGAAGCCTGGAGAGTTGGGCCAGGAGTTCTTGGATTTTCGTGGCTTGGCCGGGGTTGAATTGGTTTTTGGCGGCTTCCAGATGGGTAAGGAGTTGGTTCGGATCATGAGATCTGGACGGCATAGCGGCGAGATAGTGTAACGCAGATGTACCTCAGGGGCTAAAGCCCATGATCACCCTTGCCACTTTGCGCAGGGCCGGGGGCGCTGCTCCACCCAAAAATCAGAGGCGGCCCAAAAGCCGGCGCTACTTGGGATCAGGCGTAGCCTTTTTTCTTCCAGACGTTCCAGTCTTCGCGAGTGGCTTGGAGCATTTGTTCGGCGGCTTGATGCAGCCACTTTGGTTTTTGTTTGTCGATGTGGCGGAGGATTGCTTTGCGGGCGGCTGGCGTGCCCAGGTGAATGTTGGCGGTTTCGTATCCCATGGCGCGGAGCAGGCGGAGTTCGTTATCGGGGGCGCGCAGGGAGGCAAGCAGGATGCGGGAGCAGTCGGGGGCCAGGCGGCGGACGATCCAGCGTCCGCGAAGCTGAACGAAATGATCGGGGCAGCGGACGGCGCGGTTGATGATGGTCTGGTAGAGGATTTCGGCGGGGCCGCATGGTTTCTGGGCTTCGATGCTCAGCGCCCAATGCGAAGACGACGGGACCAGCGCTTTGGCCTCGCGGGCGATGCGGCCGCCGCGCCAGTCGGCGATGGCTACGTAGCGGGCGTGGCCGAGGCTGCCGAGTCCGGCGATCCGGTGGGCGAGGCGGTAGGACAGGCCGGGAGCTGGCATTAGATGCTCGAGGGCATCGATGGCGCTGATGGGGCACTCGGCTTTGAGGGTGGGAAGCGCGTCCATTTTCTGCCAGAAGTGGACGGGGTCGCGGAGTTCGCCGGTGGCGATGCGGCGCAGCCATTGATGACTTTCTCCTAGAACGAAGGGGCAACCTTTTTGCAGGATGGCTTCGCGATAACCTTCGAGTATGGCGCCGCAAATGTCTTCGCGCTTGACGGGGAGATGTCCGGCTTCGGCGGCGAGGTGAGCGCTCACGGCCAGGCGAACTAAATCGATGGCGTACGACATAGGCCAGGCTTCGTCGAAATCGTTGACGCCCCAGATCAGGCGGCCCTCGATGTCACGCCAAGTGCCAAAATTTTCTACGTGGAGATCGCCTATGGCTAGAACCTTGGGGGCTTGGGCGAGGTCGGGACAGACTTGCGGCCAGAGTTGGGCCCAGCGGTAATAGGTGGCGCGGAGGAACATGAAGACATCTTTTTTCATGTTCGTGTGTTTCAGGCGCAGGTCTTTCTGATCGATGTGGGTGCGCTGGGCTAGCCAGGCTTCGAACTGGCGCGTGGCTTTGACTACGTTCATGCGGGCAACGATAGCGGCTGGGGAAATGCGAGTCAAATGGCAGGAAAAATCGCTTCACCACAGAGGCACAGAGACACAGAGAAAACCAGGCGCGAAAAAAGGGAAACCGGGGATTTTCTATGTGGGTCGTGTTGATGGCTTGCCGATGATGACGATCACTCAGAATGGTGATGGCGATCACAGAAATCGGGAGTTCGTGGTGGCAGAGTGTTGGCACTGAAGTAGTTTTTACTAGTTGAAGATCGCCCGGCTCCATCCCACAGAACCCCGCAGAGCCGTTTCCTCAGACGGCAGGGCCGGGCGCATTAAAGCCATCCGAGCTGCTCCGACCTGGGGGTTCGCTGTGTCCACGGGGACACACTGAGTTCAGAAACCCACTCCTTGCAACCGCGGGGCTTCTTGTAAGTCATTATTTTTCAGTCCGATCAAGATTGGTTCTCGTCCTGCGATTTAGGTTCGTGCGGGGTATGCGCACGGGAGGCTTTATGCAGATGGCGATCACATTTATGGCGGTGGTGGCGGGCCTGATTTTTTCGGTGGCGGTAGCGTTGCTGGCGGAGGAACTGATTTTCGGGCAGGTGTTCCGGCTGTTCTTTATTCAGCAATCTGTCCCGCAAATCGCGCGTGAGGGCGTGGCGCAGACCGTGCCGGTGAAAGCAGAGCAGAAGCGCTGAGGCGCACAGGAGAATTACGATGCTGGCGTTGCGGTATTTGCTGATCACTTGCGGCTTGGGGATGATGTTCGCGGCGGTGTGCATTCTCACTTACGATCTGTATCGCGAATTGTTGTACCGGAGATTGCTGGCTACGCCGGGAGGTGCGGTGAGTGCGGCTCCGGTGGTGGTGCGGTGGCGGACTTCGCTGGCGCTCGCGATGCTGGCCTGGGGACCGCTGCTGGTGGCCTTCAGCATTGTGGTGGTGCCGAGCGGGATGGCTGGGGTGCGGATTAGCGACGTGAGCGGAACGGTGCCGGGGACGCTATATCCGGGGGCGCACATGGTGATGCCGATGGTGGAGGATGTGGCGCTGTTCGATACTCGGGATCAGATTTTTACGACGGGAGATTCGGAGGTTCCAAAACCCTCCGCGGGAGGCCTTCCCCCGAAGCCGCAACTTCTTGATGTGCAGGCTAAGGAAGGACTGACGCTGGGGCTGGCGATTACGGTGAGGTACCGGCTGGATGCGAAGCGGCTGGATTATATTCAGGGGAATTTGCCGCGTCCGGTGGAGAAGGAAATCGTCCCGCCTACGGTGGCGAGCGTTTGGCGGGAGATTGTGCCGAATTATACGGTGCGCGATGTTTTTTCGGCGAAGCGTGAGGAAGTGCGGCAGCGGGCTTCGGCGCTGATCACGCAGAAGCTGGCGGCGGATGGGATCGTGGTGAAAGAGGTGATGCTGCGGGATATTCAATTGCCGCCGGAATATGCCAAGGGGTTGGAGACTTTGCTGCTGAAGGAGCAGGAGAATGATCGCATGGGCGTCGAAACCGAATTGAAGACGAAAAAAGTGCGGATCGCCGAACTCGAAGCCGAGGCGGCGAAGGTGCAACAGGTGAAGCAGGCGGAGGGTGAAGCGCAGGTTCACGTTTTGCAGGCGAAGGGCGAGGCCGACGCGATGCAATACACCTTGCCGCTGAAGGAGAAACAGATTCAGCAGAGCCGGCTGGAGGCGCAGGCGCGGAAGGAAGCTACCATCCAGAATGCAGAAGCGGAAGCGCAGGCGAAAGAGATCGACAGCAAGGCTGAGGGGGAACGCAGGAAATTGCTGGCGGACGCTGAGGCGCAGGCGAAGGTGATGGACAGCAAAGCTGAGGGTGAGCGGCGGAGGTTGCTGGCAGATGCGGAGGCGGATCGCATCCGGGTGACGGCTGTGGCGGATGCGGAGCGGCTGCACGGCGAGGCAGCGATATTGAAAGACAACCCGCTGCTGATCAATAAGATTGTGGCGGAGCGGCTCTCCGACAAGCTGCAGATCATGATGGTGCCGGCGGATGGGAAATTCTTCTTCGCCAATGATGTGTTGAGGGGCATGGACATGGCTAGTCAGGGTCGGCCGGCGGGAAGGTAGCGCAGTGGCCAGGGGCCAGGGGTCAGGGGTCAGTGGCCAGTTTCGGTCGTCGACCGGGGCTGCCACTTTCTTCGGGCGTTGCGGCGCTGGAAGGTTGCGCTTTTCCTTAGCAACACGGGTTATCAAACAAGTTAGGCCGTTGCGCTCTGGCGGTTTGGCCCACTGGGGGAGGCGAGCTGCGCTCGACGGACAGCCGGGGGCGGCTGTCCCCACATCGGCACAGCGGCGGACCGGACGGTGAGATATCATGCAGACGATTCCGTGGCATCCTGCAGAATCTGGCTGGGATGGAGCCGATGCAGGCGGAAAAAGAAAGGCAATCATGTTTCGCCGCAGACTGCTGACCGTGTTCGCGCTGACGGTGTTCTTGTCGGTGGCAGCGGTGACGCTGCTGGTGTCGGCGGTGACGCGGCGGGCGTTTGAGCGCAGCGAGGATGAACGAACTTCGGCGCTGGTGACGCAATTCCGGCGCGAGTTCAACCGGCAGAGTGAGGATGTGGCGCGGCGGGTGGAAGCGATTGCGGTGTCGGAAGATGTGGGACGGATGGCGGTGAAGTTGAACCGTCCGCAGGCGGATGCGGGGCCTTATTTCGAGTTGGCGAAGACTACCGCGGAAAATAGCCGGCTCGACTTTCTGGAATTTGTGGAAAGCGATGGAACTATTATTTCTTCGGCGCAGTGGCCTGCCAAGTTTGGATATCCGGACGCCGGGGTTGGCAGCTTTGCGGCGTCGGCCAATCAGAACGCGTTTCTTAAGCAGGAACAACTGCAGGACGGAACGGCGTTGGGATTGTTCGCGGTGCGGGCTACGCATGTGGGGGAACGCCCCGTGTATGTGATTGGGGGACGGCGTCTGGATAAATCGTTTCTCTCGGGCATCGATATGCCGGTGGGAATGCGAGCTTTGTTGTATCAGAATCGAAGCGAGCGGTTTGCGGCGGAGTTGCTGGTGGATCCGTCTGAGTCTGGGTCCGGGACCGAGCGGCCGGCAGAGAAGCTGGAGCCTTTGGTCGACGCGGTGCGGCAGTCCAAAGAAGAAGCGAGCGGCCTGGTGCATTGGTCGGGGGATAGAGCGGAGGATGAAGTGTTTCACGCAATTCCGCTACTAGGCGCGGGTACGGGCAAAGATCGTCCGGTGCTGGCTATATTGTTGATTGGGAATTCGCGGCAGAGTTATGTGGCGTTGATGCGGCACATACGCTCGGCGGCATTGATGGTGGGGGGCGGAGGGATTCTGCTGGCGATCCTGCTAAGCAGTTGGGCGGCGGCGCGGGTGACGCGTCCGGTGGAGCAGCTGGCGCATGCCGCGCAGGAGGTCGCCGCAGGTAATTGGAATGTGCGAGTGGATGTGTTGGGCGACGATGAGCTGGGGCAACTGGCCGATTCTTTTAATCGAATGACGACCGAGTTGCTCGGGCAAAAAGAACGGCTGATGCAGGCGGAGCGGGTCGCGGCCTGGCGGGAGCTGGCACGGCGGCTGGCGCATGAGTTGAAGAATCCGCTTTTTCCGCTGCAGCTTACCGTGGAGAATCTAGTGCGCGCACGGCAACAGACTCCGGAGCAGTTCGAGGAAGTATTTCGGGAGAGTTCGCGGACGTTGCTGGCGGAGATCGCGAATCTGAAGGGTATTGTTGGGAGGTTCAGCGAGTTTTCGAAGATGCCGCAGCCGAACTTGCAGCGCGTGCAAGTGAACGAAGTGATTCGCGGCGTGGTGCAGCTGTTTCAGGCACAACTGGAAGCGCCGGGACGTGCGAAGATCGAGTGCGAGCTGCAACTGGATCCGCACCTGGACACGGTGGCCGCGGATGCGGAGTTGCTGCACCGGGCAATTTCGAATCTGGTGCTGAATGCAATGGATGCAATGCCGGACGGCGGGACGCTCTCGCTACGGACGCGTGGTGACGGCGGCAACGTGGTGATCGAGGTGGCGGATGCGGGAGCGGGGTTGACGCCAGAGGAGTGTGAGCGAATCTTTACTCCTTATTATACGAGCAAGGAGCATGGAACCGGACTGGGTCTGGCCATCGTACAGTCGGTGGTGAGCGATCATGGGGGGAGAATCCACGTGCGGAGCTGGCCGGGGCGGGGGACGACGTTTGTGATTGAGTTGCCGCGGAATGCAGAGTCCGCGCAGAACGCGGGATGAGGTAATCCAGAAATCGGAGGGCGGTTGCCGACGAAAGCACATTTGCTGATTGTGGACGACGAAGCGAACACGCTGGCTTCCCTGTCGCGGGCCTTCCGGCTGGCAGGGCACGAGGCTACGGTGTGCGACAACGCGGGTAAGGCGCTGGAACTGGCCAAGACGCAAAACTTCGATGTAATCCTGTCAGATGTGGTGATGCCGGGAAAAGGCGGACTGGCGCTGCTCGAGGAATTGAAGGCGCAGGGAATCACCGCGCCGGTAGTGATGATGTCTGGACAGGGGGACATTGAAACGGCGGTACGGGCTACGCGGCTGGGCGCGCTGGATTTTCTGGAAAAACCGATCTCCACCGAAAAGCTTTTGCTGACGGTGGAGAATGCTCTGAAGCTGCAGCGGCTGGAGAGCGAGAACTGGCAACTCAAGCAGCGCTTGGGCAGGCATGAGATTGTGTGGCACGGCGCCGCCATGCAGCGTGTGATGGCGCAGGTGGAGCGCGTCGCGGCGAGCGAGACGCGGGTTTGCATCCTGGGAGAAACCGGGACCGGGAAAGAGCTGGTGGCGCGGACGATTCATGAGCGCAGTGCGCGATCGGGCGGAGCATTTGTGACCTTGAATTGCGCGGCGATTCCGGCAGAGCTGATTGAGTCGGAACTCTTTGGGCATGAGAAAGGATCGTTCACGGGAGCGGCGGGCCGGCATATTGGGAAGTTCGAGCAGGCGGATCATGGCACGATCTTTCTGGACGAAATCGGCGATATGCCTTTGGCTATGCAAGCCAAGCTGCTGCGCGTATTGGAAGAAGGAGAAGTGGAGCGCATTGGCGGGGATAAGCCGGTGAGCGTGGATGTGCGGGTGGTGGTGGCGACGCATCGCGATCTGGAAGCGCGGGTACGGGAAGAGAAATTCCGGCAGGACTTGTTTCATCGAATTTATGTTTTTCCGCTGGTGCTGCCGCCGTTGCGCGACCGGCGCGAAGATATTCCGTTGCTCGTGGAGCATTTTGCAGCGCAGGTGAGCGCGCACAATGGATGGAAGCCGGTTCCGTTTAGCGTGGAGGCGATGGCGGCGTTGCAGTCGTATACCTGGCCGGGCAACGTGCGGGAGTTGCGCAACATGGTGGAACGGTTGATGCTGCTCGCAACCGACGGTCAGGTCGATCTTCCGACGGTTGAGGTCGCGATGCCGAAAGGTGGGAGCGCGGGGGTTGCCGTCTCTTCTGCATTTTCGTCGGGAGCGCTGGCCGAGCGCGTGGAGGCTTTCGAGCGGGAAGTGATCCTGGTGGAATTGAAGCGGAGTCATTCGAACGTCAGTCTGGCGGCAAAGTCTCTCGGGCTGGAGCGGAGCCATCTTTACAAGAAGGCGGAGCAGTTGGGGATTGACCTGCGGGCGATGCGGCGGGAGCAGGGGTCGGAGTAGGTTCACGTTCAGCTGCTTCTAGCCTCTGCTTCTAGCTCCTAGCTTCTAGCCGAACCGGTCGTCACCGGTTAGGAGCTCGATTTTCACAAATGCGTTTAGGAGAATGCGTTGATTCGAATAGATCATTGGATGGTCTGGTGTTTTTTCCTCAGTTCACTTACTCCTTTCTTTGTCTCTGAAGGCGCTCTTGCCAGTGAGCCGCCTTCTCCGCCCGCCTATGGGGTTCGCATGGAGCAGGCTTGGATTCCGATGAAAGACGGAGTGCGGCTCGCGGCGACTCTTTACATGCCTGACGGTGCGAAGCCGGGGGAGAAGTTCCCTGCCCTGCTGGAATATTTGCCTTATCGAAAAGATGATGGGACGGCGGCTGGTGATTATCCGAAGCATGCTTATTTTGCGCGGCGCGGGTATGTGAGCGTGCGAGTGGATATTCGCGGATTTGGGGCGAGCGAGGGCTCACCGCCGGAGCGGGAGTACTCGGAGCAAGAACAAGTCGATGGCGAGCAGGTGATCTGGTGGCTGGCTCATCAGAATTGGTCGAATGGGAACGTGGGGATGTTCGGCATTTCGTGGGGAGGGTTTAATTCTCTGCAGATGGCAATGCGGCATGCGCCGGCGTTGAAGGCGATTTTAGCCACGGATGCTACGGCGGAATTGTTTCATGACGATGTGCACTACGTGGACGGCATGGCGCACATCGATGAGTTCGAGTTGAACATGGATATGGCGGAGGGATGGACTGGGGCTCCGGATTATACGACTGACGAAAACGTTCTGGGGCCGCGGTTTGAGACGCCGCCTTGGTCGCTGCTTTACTTGAAACATCAACGTGATGGGCCGTTCTGGCGGGAGCGGGTGCGTCCGTTGAAAGAGATTACGATTCCGAGTTTTCTGATTGGTGGGTTGCTGGATGGATATCGCGACAACGTGACCGACATGCTGATGCAGGCGAGCGGGCCGGTGAAAGCGATTGTTGGGCCGTGGAACCATACTTTCCCGAACGAGGCGGAGCCTGGTCCGCAGATTGAGTGGCGAAATGAGGCGGTGCGATGGTTTGATCATTGGCTGAAGGGGCGCGACACCGGCGTGGAGCATGATCCGCGGCTCGTGATTTATATGCAGCATTGGCATCCGCCTGATCCGAATCTGGAGAATGTGCCGGGTGAGTGGAGGCGGGAGGATGTTTGGCCGCCGAAAGATGCGCGAGCGTCGACTTTATTTTTTCAGCCGAATCATTTGCTGGCCGACGGTGCCGCGCAGATCGACACCCATCAGCTTAAGTATGTGCCGTCGATTGGCGTGGAAGCCGGATTCTGGTGGGGTGAGTTGTTGAGCGATGTGCGGCCGGTGGATGCGTTTAGTCTGGTGTACGATTCGTCGCCGCTGGAAGCTGACGTGGCTATTCTAGGACGTCCGCATGCCCTGTTGCGGGCTTCGGCTACGGCGCCTCTGGCGGACTGGTTTGCACGGCTTTCGGATGTGGCGCCGGATGGGACGGTGACGCAGATTACCGGAGCTGGGATTAACGGGGCGCAACGGGATTCGATGAGCGAGCCTCGCGATCTGGAACCGGGAAAGATTTATCCACTCGACATTGAAATGCATTTGACTTCGTGGGTGTTTCCCAAGGGGCATCGCATTCGTGTGGCGATTTCGAATGCGCTGTGGCCGATGATGTTGCCTACGCCTTATTCCATGACGACTTCGCTGGAACTCGGCGGGAGGGACGGTTCGCGGATTGTATTGCCGGTTGTGCCGGAGCACGGAGCGGCTGCGCCGGCGTTTTCTCCGCCGGAACCATCCGAAGAACGGACCGATCTTAAGAGTGAAGGATTTCCTTGGCCGGGGGAGTGGACTGTGGAGCGCGATGAAGCTCGGCATAAGACTACCGTGCACTGGAAGGGGAAGGAAAGCGGCGAGTATCCCTGGGGGAAAGAAATCGACTACGAAAATCTGACTTACGATGCGGATGACGCGCATCCGGAGACTTGTTCGGTGCGCGGGGAAGCGGAGACTGTGTTTACTTTGAAAGGGCGCACTCTGACCTGGCGCGGACATTTGCTGGTTACGACTGATCAAAAGAATTTTTATTACACGTACACGCGTGAGTTGCTGAAGGATGGGGCGATGATTAAGTCAAAGACCTGGCAGGAGACGATTGCGCGGGATCATCAGTGAGGCGACTCGCCTCGGCGGCTGAAGCCGCGGTTTCGTTTTTTCTGTGGTTTTTTCGGCACGACTTAAGTCGTGCCCTCCCGAGTTCATTGTTTGTAGACCTTGCCGGCTTTCATTACGAACTGAACTGTTTCCAGTGCGCGAATGTCGGTTAGCGGGTCGCCGGTTACGGCGATGACGTCGGCGTATTTCCCTGGCTTAATCGATCCAATCTCATTGGAGCGGCCGAGCAGGTCGGCGGCGTTGCTGGTGGCTGCTTGGATGGCCTGCATGGTAGTCATTCCGTATTTCACCATGAAGGCGAATTGTTTGCCGCTGGTGCCGTAGGGACAGACTCCGGCGTCTGTGCCGAACGACATTTTTGCTCCGGCGGCGACGGCTTTGCGGAAATTATCGCGCTGGAGTTGGCCGAGCGCGGCATCGTGCTCGAGGAAGTCCTTGGGCATGCTTCCGTTTTTTCCTTCTTCCTGGATGCACTCTTCGTCGTAGATATCCATGTCGAGATAGGTGCCGTGCTGCCTGGCGAGGGCGATGCCTTCGTCGTCGATCATGGTGGCATGTTCCACCGAGGCCACACCCGCGCGAATCGCGTTCTTGATGCCCTCAGCTGAGTGGGCGTGTGATTCGACTCGCAATCCAAAATGGCTGGCTTCATCTACTGCGGCCTGAAGCTCCTCCAGCGTGAATTCCTGCGAGTGAGGATTACTGCCGTGGGCGAGGACGGCGCCGCTGGAAAGAATCTTGATGTGATCGACACCGTCGTGGGCGAGCTTGCGAATGACTTGCCGCACTTCCCACGGGCTGTTGGCTTCGCCGTAGTGCATGTCCCAAGGCAGGGTGATATCGGTAGCGAGGCCGGTATCGGCGCCAGCGCCGCCGGTAATTGTGACGTAAGCGCCGGCGACGTACATGCGGGGACCGATGATGTCGCCGCGATTGATCGCATCGCGCAGAGCAATATCTCCCAGAGCGCGGTACGTGCCTACATCGCGCACGGTTGTGAATCCTGATTCGAGCGTGACCCGCGCGTTGGGCACGGACTCGAGCGCCAGTTCGGCGGCCGTTTTTCTGAATACGCCCATCGGTTCCGAATCGTGCGCACCATCGGCAAGATGAGTGTGGCAGTCGATGAGACCAGGCAGGACGGTCATTTTGGTGAGGTCGATGACTCTGGCGCTGGGCGGGATGGTTAGGTTGTTGCCCACAGCTTCGACTTTATTGTCGCGGATCAGGATGGTCTGGCCGGTTAGAACCGTGCCAGAGTCGGGGTCGACCAGTTTGCCGGCGCGAATGGCAATGGTTTGAGCAGCGGCTGAAGCCAGCAGCGCGCAGCAGGTGGCGAGGATGGCGAAGCCGTTTCGCAGGACAGGGGCGACTCCATCGCCCCTTCGGTGCATGGTCATTATTTTCTTCCTAATCGGCGGCAACGGATATCGGCTCTGAGCCGCGTTTGAGATCGGCCGCCAATAGGCGGTGAAATAATTGTTCTCCGGCTTCGCGGCGGACCGAAAGGCGTCCGGCGCGGTAGGCTCGCGACTTCAGGCCGCGCTGCACGTCTTGGCAGATGCCGAGATCTTCTTCCTGCACGCGATTGCCTACGTTTACCGACTGCTCGTTGTACTCGCGGGCAGCAGCGCTGACGTCGCCGAAATAAAAATCAAAGATCACGTGGCAATGATCAACGTCGACAGGGATCACAAGATTCGTGTCCATGTATCCCGCATAGCAATTGATCATGAGGTTGGGATGCTGCCAGAAATACCAGGCGCGGTCGCCTTTGCGCGCGGCTCCGGTGGCGGCGTCCGTGTCGGAAGCAACCATGGGGCTCGACTGCAGGCAGTAACGGTCTTCGTTCTCGATGGTGTACTGCTTGTAGTCGAGAACTGAATTCAGGCCTTTGTGCAGATGCGGGACGTGGTAGCCGCCATCGAGGTAGTTATCGACGAAGACCTTCCAGTTGCAATTGATGTCGTAGGTGCGGCGGTCGAAGTAGTGCAGCTTGCTGATGCCCAGCGGGGCGATGCGGCCCACGAGGCCGCCGAGAAATTCTGTGAGCGGGGCGGCGTCGTTATCCAGGTTGATGAAGACGAAACACTCCCAGGTTTCGACTCGAATAGGGACGAGACCGTTTTGCGCGCGATCGAAATTTTCGACGCCTTCGAACTCGGGCATGCCTTTCAAGGAACCATCCAGGCCGTAATTCCAGCCGTGATAGGGACAATGCAAGAGAGCGGCCTGACCGCAGGGTTCGGTCACGACGGCGGCGGCATGATGGCGACAAACATTGTAGAAAGCGCGCAAAGCACCGTCATTGCCGCGGACCACGACGACCGGTTCACCTGCGACCATGGCGCTCACGAACTGGCCGGGCGTTTTCACCTGTTCCGCGCGGCCGACGAGTTGCCAGGTTTTGCTGAATACGTTAAGGCGTTCAAGTTCCGCGATGCGCGGATCGACGTACCACGCGGCGGGAATGGTCGAGGCCTTCGACAGTGGCGCGTGGTCGTCGTAGCTAGCGAGAATTTGCTCGATGGAAGTTTGCATCATTTGAATTGTTCTCATTCCGAATTTCTACACTCATCTGCGCCGCGCCAGATCGGCTTGCTACAGCGCCTTCGGTCTGGCGACCAGCTCAACCGGGGCGATCTTGCGTATCTCACGTTGACCGCGAATCGCGGGCGTCTGCGCCGAACCGACCGCGCCGCGCAAGAGCGCGAGGAATTGCCGAATGCGGGCTTCCTTCTTCTCGGGGATCTCGCCCTGCCTGCGGAAAAGTCCAGGGTCGAGTTCGGCAGTGAGCAAGGCATCCTGGAAGCGTTCGAGGGTCCAGTCGAGCAAGGAGACAATCATTTCAATATCCATGTCGTTGCGCAGCTCGCCGCGCTCGATGCCGAAGCGCACGAAAGCGACGGTGCCGTAGGGATCTTCGGTGGTGAGGAAGCGGTTGATCTCACGCTTCAACACCAGATCGGTACCGTAGTTGCCGAGCAGCGAGATGCGGTAAGGAATCCAGTCTTCGCGCAGCAGGTGTTCGGTACGGACCAGCCAATAATAGAGCACATCGAAAAAGCCGGCGGCACGCACGTCGGCGGGCGCATCCAGATATTTCGAGAAAGAGCGGACGGCACGTTTGTAGACTTCGAAAAACAGACCGTCCTTGCTGCCGAAGTGCTGGAAGATGGAACCTTTGGCGATGCCGAGCGCGGCCGCGATATCACCGACGCGAGCGGCGTGGTACCCGTTCTCGGCGAAGTGTTGCATGGCAGCGTCGATGATGCGAGAGCGCTTGGCCTCGGACCGGGGGCGGGGCGCGTACTGCCGCAAGTAGCGCGGAGGTGCGACGGGATTACTGGCGATTCCGCTCATGAGTGACTCCAAGTCACGAAAGCATATAGCAGACAGTTCCAACTTTCAACTTCATTTTTAGTGGGTAGTGCAGTAATGTATGGTTCCGCGCCGGTGTGTGGCGTGACTTTGAGTCAGACTTGTTAGACGTGCGGGTCCGCGTTGGTGAAGACGGCTTCCAACTTTATTTATGACGCGGTTGTCGTGGGCGGCGGCCACAACGGCTTGACCGCGGCGGCGTATCTCGCGCGCGCCGGACTTTCCACGCTGGTGCTGGAGCGCCGTGAAATCGTCGGCGGATGTTGCGTGACCGAGGAGATCGCTCCGGGCTGCCGGGTTTCGACTACTTCTTATATTGCCAGCATGCTGCGGCCGGAAGTGATTGCGGAATTGGGGCTGGCCGATCACGGCTTGCGCATGATTCCCTGCGACCCGGCGATTCAAGTTCCCTTCCCTGATGGGCACGTGGTGCCGTGGTGGGTGGATCGGGAACGGGCGAAAGCAGAGTTTGGAAAAATATCGGAGAAAGATGCGGCGCGGTTCGTTGAAGTTGACGATCAACTGAAGAAGCTGGCGCGGTACCTGCAGCCGTTTTTCATGGAGCCGCCTCCGGAGATCGATACCACCACGGTTGGCGGCTGGAGCGATTTATTTCGCGTAGGCAAACGGTTTCGCGGGATTTCGAGCGCGGAGATTGCGCAACTGATTTCGTTCCTTACTGGAAGTCTGGGAGAGTTTCTCGACCATAACTATGAATCCGACAAGATGAAGACGATGTTCCTGGCGAACAACGTGTACGGCAAACATGGCGGCCCGTACCAGCCGGGAACGGCGATCGGGCTGCTGTTTCATTTATTGAGTGGCGGGGAGCACGAACTGCAGGGGTTTTACGGACACGTTATGGGAGGGATGGGCGCGATCACGCAGGCACTGGCTGCGGCCGGGAAGAAGCTGGGAGTGGAGATTCGAACGTCCGCATCGGTAGAACAAATTGAAGTTCGTAACGGGCGCGCCTGCAGCGTTGTGCTGGAAGATGGAAGCGAAGTTCGTGGGCGGATGATTCTATCGAATGCCGACCCGAAGCGGACTTTCTTGAAGATGGTTGCGGCGCGCGAGCTGCCGGAGGATTTTTTGTTTGCAGTGCGCGGCATCAAGATGGATGGGCCCTGCGCGAAGGTGAACTTCGTGTTGGCGGAAGAGCCGCGGTTTACTGGGACGTCGCCACAGGCAACGCCTTTGGAGCGTACGTTCTATACGCTGGTGCCATCGCTGGAATTCGCGGAGCGCTGTTATGACATTGCGAAATTTGGCGAGATTCCGGAAGAGCTGTGGGTGGATTGCGTAGTTTCCTCGAATGCCGATTCGTCGCTGGCGCCGCCGGGCAAGCACATCCTGACTTGCTTCGTGCAGTATGTGCCTTACCAATTGCGCGAGGGAAGCTGGGATGAAAAGCGGGAGCTGCTCGGCGATCGCGTGGTGAAGAAGATTGCAGAATATGCGCCGAATGTGCCGGGCGCGATTGTGGCACGGCAGGTGCTTACTCCGCTGGATTTGGAACGAACTTACGGATTGACCGAGGGGAATATTTTTCACGGGGATTTGCGGCTGGAGCAACTTTTCTTTATGCGTCCTGTGCCGGGCTGGGCGCAGTACCGCACGCCGATTCGCGGACTCTATCTGTGCGGAGCGGGAGCGCATCCGGGCGGCGGCGTAACCGGCGCGCCGGGACGCAACGCAGCGCGGCAAGCCCTGCGCGATTGGAAGAAGGGACAATTCAGGGCAGCCGCGTGAGTGCGAGGTCGTGAGCGCGAGCTCAGACGCGAACTGTGCATCGAGAATCGAGAAAGGAAGGAACATGAAAAAGAAAGGGATTCTGGAAAGGTTGAAAGAAGGGCCGGTGCTGGGCGACGGCGGATATTTGCTGGAACTGGAGAAGCGCGGGTGGGTGCGCGCAGGTCCGTTTACTCCGGAGGTTGTGTTGACACATCCCGAAGCGTTGCGCGAATTGCATGTGGAGTTTCGCGAAGCGGGATCGGAAGTGCTGCAGGCGCTGACCTTCTATGCCAGCCGGGACAAGCTGGCGACGGTAGGACTTGAGGATCGACTGCAGGATTTGAATCGCGCGGCCGTGCGAATTGCTCGCGAGGTTGCGGGAGATCAGTGCCTGGTTGCGGGGAACCTGAGTCTGACCTGGATGTATGAACCGGGCAGCGCCTCGGCTGCTGACCGGGTGCGGCGAACGTTCGACGAGCAACTGGCAGTGCAGGTTGAGGAGGGCGTGGATTTCATTATTGGTGAAACTTTCTCGTTTCTGGGAGAGGCGCTGATCGCGGTGGAGCGCGGAAAGAAGAGCGGCTTGCCCACCATGGTCACGATTTGTTTCGAGAACAAAGATGAGACCACCGACGGCAAGAGCGCGGCCGACGCGGCGAAAGCGCTGTTCGACGCCGGCGCCGACATCGTTGGCATGAACTGCCTGCGGCCACCGGAGCACATTCTGGGGCCGATGGAGGAGATGCGCGAAGCCGTATCGGGCTATCTGGCGTGCCAGCCGGTCGCCTACCGCACTCCAAAGGCGAAACCTGATTTCACCAGCTTGCCGGAATTTCCTTACGCGTTAGATCCGTTGCAACTTACGCGGAAGGAGATGGGCGAATACGCGGCCCAGGCGCGCGATATTGGGATCAACTTCATCGGCGCGTGCTGCGGCACGGTGGCGATGCACGTCAGGGAAATGGCGCGCGTGCTGGGCAAATTGCCCGAGGATTCGCGTACCTGGAAAAAGGGCGGCGAAAAACCGATGTCGGCCTACGAGTACTACGATCATGACAAGCTGAACGCGGGCAGTCGGACTTAGCGAAGCGACGCGGGAATTCAGAAACAACTAACGAGCAGGCTCTCCGGTGAGAGCCTGCTCGATTTATTTGTGACGGATGTTAGCTGGCGCTGCGTAAGCGAGGCCGCTCTGCGTGCACTAAAGGCGCGTCGACCAGGTGCTCGCTGAGGAACCAGGCTTGGAGTTCATTGGTCCGCAGCACGTCGCTGACGACAAGATCGTTGGTGCCGTCGTCTCCGATGTCGGAGGCGCGGCGGGCCAGGGTGCGGCAATGGCCGATGATCATCTGGTGGGCGTCGAGCAGGCGGGAAATCTGCACCGGCACTTCTTCCCTTCCCCGCGGTGGACGCTCAATGCGCGTGGTCTCGGCCACATCGGCAGCCATAGCAATCGAAACGCCGCCGAGAAGCTGTATCCGTTCAGCGATGGTGTCGACGATTTCTGATTGCTCCGCGTAATGCTTATCGAACAAGAGATGAAGCTGATAAAAGGTTGGTCCGGCAACCTGCCAGTGCGATTTCTTATAGAGATCGCGCAGGGTCATGGTATCTGCCAGCAAGAGGTTCAGTTGTTCGGTCATCTCCAGGCGAACTGGCTCCTCGAGATCGAGAGGCAACATATGCGAAACCGTGCCGTACTCTTGAATTGCATCGGCTCGTTGGTGAAGGCGAGGCTGGGCACTTACGGTCCCTCGCTCGCTGGTGGGTGCTTTCGGATTGAGATCCTTCTTGGCCATAAATAGTGTCTCCTTGCGGCGCGACTATCCTGAGATCCCCAGTTTACTAGAATCCCGATGAATGGAACCTGGGCCTTTGTTCGATGCGGGGAAGCGGGGGACGGATGCGCCAACCTTGAGATCGACGGAGCTGAAGTCTGGGCAGCAGAATCCGTCGGGCCAGCGGCGGCTCTGGGTCCGGCGGTTTGACGATGCCGAAGGCATTGTTTATGATCGAAATGCGGGGTGGAGCAGTCTGGTAGCTCGTTGGGCTCATAACCCAAAGGTCGGTGGTTCAAATCCACCCCCCGCAACCAACGCAATCATAGAGTTACGAGGAATCTGGATTTTCGATTGTGGTC
>JBEKWP010000049.1:0-25476 GCA_049512915.1 Candidatus Sulfotelmatobacter sp. | reverse complement strand
GGGGACCAGCGCTCACCCGTTCTCCGCCGACAAGAAAGATTTTGCGCCGCGGATCGGGCTGGCTTACCGACTCGGAGACAAGACAGTGATTCGCGCCGGCTACGGTATTTTCTACGAGACGGGCCGTTTCAAATTTCTCGATCAGGTGACATGGAACTCGCCCGCCTATGGCGGCACTCAATACTATTCCTCCAACATTTCGGACGGGCCGGGAGGCACTGGCTACAACCTCTCCCAAACATTCCCCACGCCGATTTCAGTTGCTCGGGGCACATGGCCGTATCAACTGGGCACTGACGGCGGTTTGATGTGGACTCCGAACAATCAGAGCACCACCTCGACCGTGGACCAGAAAACCTGGAAAACGACTTACATCCAGCGCTGGAGTCTGGACGTGCAACGCGAACTTGGGAAAGCCGTGGTGGCGAACATCGGTTATGTGGGTTCCGAAGGCACGCATATGGCGATTCAATACGACTTGAATCTCTTCCCGCAAGGCTTTTACCCAGACATTAATGTTCAGCTTGATGGAGACGGTGAATGTCTAACCTGCGACGCGGCTCGGCCACAGAACGCGGTGGCGCCAGGCCGCTGGGGCTCGGTGAACTCAGTGCGTCCCGACCAGAGTAACAACTACAACGCCATGAATGCCGAGTTGAAAACCCGAGGCTGGCATGGCATGACCACTGAAATTGCCTACACCTGGTCGAAACAAATGGACGAATACTTCGGGGAAAGCGGCGAGTCGAACAACGCCGGCGTTGCGAAAGAAATCATCGGCGGGCAGTGGCACCCGAATTGGAGTTATGGTCCCTCCGACGCGAACCATACCAACCGCTTCGTGGCTGCCGTGACCTATGAGTTGCCGGGAAGGACGCTGGGAAATCACGTGCTGCGTGAGGCGGTTGGAGGCTGGCAGATCAATTCGATTGCGACCTTCGAATCGGGGTCGCCGACGACTGTCTTCAACGGTTACACGAGTTCATATGACGGCATGGGCGATGTTCCCCTGCAAACCTGCAACGCCAATCTTTCGCGCGGGAGCAGGAGCATAAGCAACTCTTTCAACACCAACTGCTACACCGAACCCGCTGCCAGCACGGATCCGTTCTACGTTAGTCAAGGCATCACAAAGAAGGGCGGAATGAGCTGGTTCAGCCCGGAATCAACGACTGGGATTTGGGGCTGCAAAAGGCGCTCCGGTTGTTCGGCGAGGGCCGCGAGTTGCAGTTCCGCCTGGATTCGTTCAACGCCTTCAATCACACGCAATGGAGCGCCATGAACAACAGCTACTGCCCGTTCCTGGGCTATGCCCCTTGTGTGCTTGACGACCGCCAGACCAATTCAGCAAGTCATTTTGGTTACGTAAGCGCGTCGCGTCCCGGCCGCCACGTGCAGTTGAACATGAGGTTCGTATTCTAAACATCGAGGGACGGCGCGATCTCCCCATCGTTCGCGCCGTCCAGTTTGCGGCAAGCTGCGCCGCGCGACGAAAAGGCGATTAACCGGGGGTGCCATGAATCAACCAGAAGCTTACTCAATTGCGTTCTTGTTCATGGTCGTCACCATGCTCTGCTGGCGATCATGGGCGAACACCACGAAACTCACTCCACAATATCTGGTTGGACTGGGATCGATCGCAATCGCACCTACGGTGACCGGATAGGAAAATCAGATCGCCATGCAAAAGCCTATCGTCGTCGTCGGCAGTATCAATCTCGACTTAGTAGTGGGTGCTGATCATATTCCCCAGGTGGGGGAGACGATCATCGGTAATAGCTATAACACCTTTTACGGCGGGAAAGGGGCGAATCAGGCAGTCGCAGTAGCGAAACTGGGATATCCGCTGGCGATGGTTGGCAACGTCGGCAACGACGCTTTTGGAACTCAATTGCGAAGCGGTCTGGAAGATGCAGGTGTGGACACAACCTACGTGAACACGATGGAAGGGGCATCCGGCGTCGCGTTGATCACTACCGGGCGACGTGGCGAGAACAACATCGTGGTAGTGCCGGGCGCCAATGGCCACCTCACACCGAAACAGCTCGAAAAAGCGGCGACGATTCTGGAATACGCTGGATTCCTTCTGACGCAGCTGGAGATTCCCTTGGAGACGGTTGAATACCTGGCGCACTTCGCCGAGCGACACAACATCCCGCTCATGCTCGACCCCGCACCGGCGCGCGAGCTGCCTGGGAACCTGCTTCGCAAAGTGTCCTGGATTACTCCCAACGAGGCTGAAACCGAGGAACTGTCTAAAACCAAGCTCGACAGCAATGACAAGAGCTACTTTGCGGCGGCGGAGAGCCTACTGGATCGCGGTGTCAAAAACGTCTTATTGAAGCTGGGATCGCACGGTTGCCTCATCGCCCAAGGAAGTCTAGCCAAAGAGCGCATCCCTGCCTTTTCCGTGAATGCTGTGGATACGACTGGAGCCGGGGATGCATTCAACGCAGGACTTGCAGTGGGATTGATGCGCGGCTCTACAGTTGCGCAGAGTGCTGTTTTTGCCTCTGCCGTCGCCGCAATTTCAGTAACCCGTCATGGAGCGCAGCCCTCAATGCCGACATGGGCTGAAGTGAAGGCTTTTCTAGACGAACGTTTGGGACCGGAAGCATCCTTTCTCGCAATCGAATCTAAGGCCTAAGCCGAGCTTAGGGTTCGCTTCTGTTGAGAACGCCATCCTGATCGCCCGTCAAGGCAAGCGATATGAATCCCTCCGTGACAGCAACAGCCTTCCGTTCGGACCGATCTGACTCGCAGCAAACAGCCACGCTCAGGCAAGGTCGTAGCGATCCAGGTTCATCACCTTGTTCCACGCAGCTGCGAAGTCCTTTACAAACGCCCCCTTCGCGTCGTCGGATGCGTAGACTTCTGCGAGCGCCCGGAGCTGCGAGTTCGAACCGAACACCAGGTCGACGCGCGTGCCGGTCCACTTGATTTTGTTTGTCGCGCGATCGCGCCCCTCATACACGCCCTCGGATGCAGACGACGGCTCCCACTTCGTATTCATGTCGAGCAGGTTGACGAAGAAATCATTCGTCAACATCTCGGGTCGCTTGGTGAAGACGCCGTGTTTGGCTTGCCCGAAGTTAGCATTCAGGGCTCGCAGGCCGCCGACGAGAACCGTCATCTCGGGGGCAGTGAGGGTCAGCAACTGCGCCCGATCCACGAGCAGTTCCTCGGCCGACAGAACCTGTCCGCTGCGGAGATAGTTACGGAAGCCGTCCGCGACCGGCTCCATTACGGCGAATGAGTGCACATCGGTCTGCTTCTGCGAAGCATCTGTGCGTCCGGGAGAGAAGGGGACGTTCACTTTGTGCCCGGCCCTTTTCGCGGCTTCCTCGACGGCTGCGCAACCGCCTAACACAATCAGGTCTGCAAGCGAAACCTTCTTCCCTTTACCATTGGACTTGTTGTCGTTGGAGCGCGAGCCGTTGAAATCCTGGTAGATTGCCTCCAGCTTCTTGAGAACCTTTGCCAGTTCGGCCGGCTGGTTCACTTCCCAATCCTTTTGCGGGGTAAGGCGAATGCGCGCGCCGTTCGCACCACCGCGCTTGTCGGAGCCGCGGAACGACGCCGCCGATGCCCAGGCAGTCGTGACCAGTTGGGAAATCGATAGTCCGGATTTGAGGATCTTCGTCTTCAGCGCGGCAATCTCTTTTTCCCCGATCAATTTATGAGCGACGGCGGGAACACGATCTTGCCATAGCAACTCCTCCTTCGGAACGAGAGTTCCGAGGTAGCGCGAGATCGGACCCATGTCGCGGTGCGTCAGCTTGAACCACGCCCGCGCAAAGGCATCGGCCAACTGATCCGGATGCTCGTAGAAGCGGCGTGAAACCTTTTCGTAGGCGGGGTCGAACCGCAGGGCGAGGTCGGTGGTCAGCATGGAAGGCGCGTGACGCTTCGACGGATCGTGCGCATCCGGCACCGTAGCCTTGCCTGCGCCATTTTTCGGCGTCCACTGATGCGCTCCGGCCGGGCTCTTCGTCAGCTCCCATTCATAGCTGAAGAGGTTGGTGAAGAAGTTGTTGCTCCACTTCGTAGGCGTCGTGGTCCAAATAACTTCCAGGCCGCTACCGATCGTGTCGGCACCATGGCCTTTGCCAAGTTTATTCTTCCATCCAAAGCCTTGATCCTCGATGTTGGCTCCTTCGGGTTCGTTGCCTACATATTGAGCGGGAACACCGGCGCCGTGGGTTTTGCCGAAGGTGTGACCGCCGGCAATGAGGGCGACTGTTTCCTCGTCATTCATCGCCATGCGCGCAAACGTCTCCCGGATATCGCGTGCTGCGGCAAGCGGATCCGGCTTTCCATTCGGACCTTCCGGATTCACATAGATCAGACCCATTTGCACCGCGCCGAGCGGATTCCGAAGATCACGATCGCCGGTGTAACGCTCGTCGGCAAGCCATGTACCCTCAGGCCCCCAGTTCAACTCTTCGGGCTCCCACACATCTTCGCGGCCGCCGCCAAACCCGAACGTTTTGAATCCCATCGAATCGAGGGCGACGTTGCCGGCGAGAATCATCAGGTCGGCCCAGGAGATTTTCCGGCCATACTTCTGCTTGATCGGCCAGAGCAGACGGCGAGCCTTGTCGAGGTTCACATTGTCCGGCCAGCTATTGAGCGGCGCGAAGCGCTGTTGTCCGGCTCCGGCGCCGCCGCGGCCGTCGCCAATGCGGTATGTGCCCGCGCTGTGCCACGCCATGCGAATGAACAGCGGGCCATAGTGGCCAAAATCGGCCGGCCACCACTCCTGCGAGTCTGTCATCAAGGCGTGCAGGTCCTGGATCACGGCCTTCAGGTCGAGGCTCTTGAATTCTTTCGCGTAGTCGAACGCTTTGCCCATGGGATCGGACTTCGGGGAATGCTGGTGCAGAACGTTCACGTTCACCTGGTTCGGCCACCAGTCGCGGTTCGTGGGCACGGTAGCACCGTGGTTAAACGGGCACTTGGCTTCGGGCAAGGTGCTTTTGTTTTTAGTTTCGGGAGAAACACTTCCAGATGAAGTCGCCAGCGTATTTTCCATATGCTTTCTTCCTTCGTATCTTCAATTGAGTACTACGTGAACAAAAATTATTTCTTGGCGCTGCAGCGGCGGCAGAGGCCAAAAACCTCAACCAACGGCTGCGTCAGATCAAAGCCATCCGGCAGATGCCGGGATAGCCGTTTGAAATCGATAAACTCTCCTTCGATATCCTGCACCGATTTGCAGCGCGAGCAAACCAGGTGGTGATGAGGTTTTAGATTGCCGTCCACCCGCAACGTGGTTGCGTGAGGACTGACCTCGCGCAGCAACCCGCACTCGATGAAAAGCCGTAGATTGTTGTAGACCGTGGCGAGAGAAATGGATGGAATGCGGCGCCGGACCGCGGCGTAAATGTCTTCCGGGGAATAGTGTCCGTGGGAAGCGACGACGGCCTCATAGACTACCTGGCGCTGGTGCGTGACCGCTAAGCCGTGCTTCGCGGCCAGCTCACGGAACTGTTCATGGGGGAGACGCATGGATGTGGATGAGGAATGTGATTATCGGATGAGAATCATTATAAAACGATAGGGAGTAGTGTCAACCGAAATGTTTTCCTGTGATCTGGAAGCGGAAATCGCACGCTGTACTCCGCCCCGGCAAAACGCCGGAGCGGAGTACAACCGCGCAACCTAGCCTTGCGTGGCGTGCAACACGCGGAACGTATTGCCCCCGCTTGACCAGACCAACACTAGCGCATCCTGTCCCTTAGGGACGTCTGACAGGGCCTTCGCCACATCGGCCGCAGACTGTTCGGAATGCCGGTTGACCTCGACAATTACGTCTCCTCGCTGCAATCCTGCGTTGTCTGCCGGACTGCCAGGCTGCACATCCTGGACGACCGCGCCATGAACAGCACTCGGGATTTGCAGTTGATCGCGAGTATCTGGACTTAGTTCGCCCAGACTCAATCCCCAGCGGCCTTTTTCGTGGTCGCCGGCTACCGTAGCGCCGCCGTTGGTTGCGCCCATCGCTTCGAGCGTGACTGGAATGCTCATCGCCTTGCCTTCGCGCATCACATCAAGTTGGATGGTGTCACCGGGCCGCTTTTGCCCAACTTCCATCTGCAACTCTCCGGCATCCGTTACGGATTGCCCGTTTAATTTGGTGATGACATCGCCGATGCGCAGGCCAGCCTTGCCTCCAGCAGAGTTCGGTTCGACCTCGGTTACGACGGCTCCGTTGGCGCTGCTCATCTGGAAGAACTTGGCGTTATCCGGAGTCACATCCGAAATGCCAATCCCGATAAGGCCGTGGCTGACTTTGCCATCGCGGATCAAGGTCTCGACCGTGGGCTCGACGATCTGCGTGGGAATCGCAAAACCCATACCGGAGAATGAACCGTTGGAGGAAATCAGGAAAGTGTTGATCCCGATCAGTTCGCCGCGTGCATCGACCAGCGCGCCACCGGAGTTGCCAGGATTGATGGCGGCATCAGTCTGGATGAACTCTCCTGGCTTGCGGCGATCGCTGGCATCGAGATTGGGGCGGTTGAGCGCGCTGACGATGCCGCGCGTTACCGTGAACTGCAATCCGTAGGGGTTGCCGAACGCCAGCACGGTTTGACCGGGACGAAGTTTGGCCGAATCGCCCCAGGGCACGCTGGGCAGGTTCGTTCCGTTTATTTTAATCACCGCCAGGTCGGTAAGCGGGTCGGTACCGATGAGCTTTGCCGAAAATACATTGCGGTTGCTCATGGTGACGCGGATGTCGGTAGCTCCGTCGACCACGTGATTGTTGGTGACGATGTAGCCATCCGGGGAGATGATTACGCCGCTGCCCAGGCCATGCTCCACTTTCGGCCGGGGATTATTCGGCATGTTGAACTGATGCCCGAAGGGTGTGCCGCCGAACGGGTTGCCACCGAATGGCGCGAAGAACTGCTGCATGTCTTGCGAAGAATCGTCGCCGGCTTGTTGCGGGCTCGCCTTCGACGTCACGGTCACGTTTACGACTGCAGGTGTAACCCGGGCTGCCAACGTTTCCATAGCGTGATCGAGCGACAGTATGGCGCCGACACTGTTGTCATCGAGTGGTACCGCAGCGGGGGCCGCTGCGGACGCTCTCGCAGGTTTGGCCGAGGCGAACTCGTAAGTCGCGAGCGACGCAACGGTTAGCATAGCGACCACGCCTACGAGCAAGGGCCGGGTCAGGATTGTCTTCCAGCTTTTCATTTCACTTCTCCTTTGGAACTAATTGTTTAGTTGTTACTGCCAAAAATTTTTTGTCTACGTCTTATTCGCGACGGGCTCTCTGTCCGCGGGACGTTGGATCAGTGTGATGCGCCACACGCTAACGCTCCACACCCACGAGTTCGGAGCGACCTGGTGAGTCGTCCGGACTATCAACAAAGCTTCCTCTGGCACGATGCTCTCGTTCGCATCCGCCATTACGATGTTAATCAAGCTGGGATCGGTGTCGGCGCTCCAGTGTGCCGCGACCAACTGCGGGACTATGCGTGGACGATCGATTGCTCGACGCTCAATTGTTTGACGCCCGATTGTTTGATGTTCAACGGCGTGGCTTGGCCCGGCAGTTGGCCGCGGTTGTGTTCGAATCGACTGAGGCTGGCTCATCCGCCATGCGGCCGGAATCGCCGCTGCCGCAGGAAATTCAGACTGACTCAGAGTGGCGGCGCGGAGGTTGTCATCGAGAATCGGCGGCGCCGCTCGATCGAATGCCACGAACTCAGGTACACGCGGCACCAGCATGAGGCACACAAAAGAAAAGGCGCCCACGATCGCCAGCGCTGGCTTCCAAACGTGTTTGGCATGCGGCCGGCCGGCATCGAGAATCTGCGCCACGCGCAAGGAGGCCTCGCGTGCGCGGTGCACAGCTGCCTGCGCCATCGTCCAGCCCCGGCGAGCGAAGCTCTTCTCCAGGAGGCCGATCAGGCATTTCGCATAACCACGGGGATTGGCGGTCTCAGCCAGCACAGCATCGTCACAGGCCATTTCGCGTTCCAGCGCAAGCCGGTTGTCGATCCACCACACCGCAGGATGGAAGAGGAAAACCGCCCGCACGACCTTCTGCAGCAAATTGGTCCAGTCGTCCCAGCGCCTGAGATGGGCAAATTCGTGGAGCAGAATGATGTTCAATTCCTCGGCCGGAAGTTCTCGCAGCGCCCAGGCTGGAATGACAATCATCGGCTTGAAAAAGCCGAAGGCTGAAGGCACGCTTACGTTCTCTGATGTGGCAAGTGTTACCCGTCTCAATGAAGAAAAATCGCCGACCGTTTTTCGGATCGCAGGCTCAAGCTGGGCCGGGTCGATGGCGATGCAACCCCTGCGAAGCCCTCGCAGCCGCCAGAGTCCAGCGGCTAGACGCAGCATCGCGGCGCAGACTGCAAGCACCCATGCGAGAAACAGGAGAATTCCCCACGGACCGGGTAAAGTGATCAGGGGCCGCACGCCGGCCGCCGACAGAAGAAACCGTGGGGCAACGATACTGCTGATCAGCGGGAGCGCAGCCACCGTCAGCAGGGCCACGAACCAAACCGCAAATCGAGTTCCGGAGTTCTGTCGCGGCAGAAGACGCAATGTGACCCAGGCAAAAAGAGCGACGAGCAATCCCTCGGGTAATGAATTCAGAATACGGCCGATCGCAATCTGAGCGATTGTCTGAAACTGAGCCGACATCATTTCGCGCCACTCCGTTCCAGCATCTCGCGCAGGCGGTCAAGTTCTTCCGCCTCGATGCCTCGATCCTCAAGGATGTTCAAGACGAGCTGCTCATGGGAGTTCTTGAAGAAACGGCCCACCAGGTTGCGGATCTCCGACCGCGTTGCCTCTTTCTGCCCGACTAGCGGAGCGTATACATGCGCGCGCCCATCTTTGGAATGCTTGACGTAGCCCTTGCGCTCCAGGACTCGTATGGTGGTCAAGACCGAGTTGTAGGCCAGAGGGGTTTTCTGGGATAGGTAATCCATGACCAACTGGACCGTGCCGGAACCCTTCAGCCACAACACGTTCATGATCCGAAGCTCGGCTTCTGTAAGGGTCATGGATTGTCTTCTCGGCACGTGCTCCCTCCCTAAATCCTTAGACGAGGCAAACTTTAAAAAGTAACTAATTATTTAGTTGCAAGAGGAGAATCTGGGGTTGCCTCCACAGCTTCTTTGGCCGAAAATGACTGGCACGAGGCGGGCCTGCTTCTGCCTGGCCTCGCCACGCAATTCGAGTTATTCGCAGTTTGCAGACCTCGAGCAAATATGACTCTGAATAAAGCAACTGGGATCATCGACATACCCAGCACTCACTCGGTAGAGCAGACGGTAGAAAAACTCAAAGGGATTCTGCAAGCGAAGGGAGTGACTCTGTTCGCTCTGGTCGACCATAGCGGAGAAGCGGAAAAGGTGGGAATGAAAATGCCTCCCACCAAGCTGCTGATCTTTGGAAGCCCCAAAGCTGGCACGCCCTTGATGCTGGCCGCTCCCAGTATCGCCATCGATCTTCCGCTCAAGATTTTGGTCTGGGAAGACGCCCAAGCCCGCGTCTGGGTCAGTTACAACAGCCCGGGCTATTTGCAGGAAAGGCACAACTTGCCACCGGAGCTGTTACAAAACATCGCGGTGGTCGAAACGTTGGCGGCTAAGGCCGCGGAGTGAAACAGTCAGAGAATCCCAACTACTATTAAGGAGAACATTTATGCCAACGATCACGACAAGAGATGGCACGCAGATTTATTACAAAGACTGGGGCACGGGTCAGCCCATAGTATTCAGTCACGGATGGCCGCTCACCGCGGACGACTGGGACGGCCAGATGTTGTTCTTCGGCGAGCGGGGATACCGGGTAATCGCGCACGACCGGCGTGGGCACGGCCGTTCCGGCCAAATGTGGGATGGCAACGATATGGACACCTACGCCGACGATCTCGCACTGCTGACTGAAAAGCTTGACCTGAAAGACGCAATTCATGTGGGCCACTCCACCGGCGGCGGCGAAGTCGCCCGCTACATCGGGCGGCATGGCTCGAAACGTGTCGGTATGGCGGTGCTGATCAGCGCGGTGCCACCTCTGATGGTGAAGACGGATAAGAATCCACTGGGAACGCCCATCTCCGTCTTTGACGGCCTCCGGACCCAGCTTGCGGCCAATCGGCCTCAGTTTTACCGGGACATTACTCTTCCGTTTTACGGCTACAACCGGCCCGGGGCAAAGATTTCCGAAGGTATTCGGGAGCACTGGTGGTTGCAGGGCATGCTGGGAGGAATGAAGGCGCACTACGACTGCATCAAGGCTTTCTCCGAGACGGATTTTACGGAGGACCTCAAGAAGTTCGACGTGCCAACCCTCATCCTTCACGGCGAAGACGATCAGATCGTGCCGATCGCCGCGGCGGGGCCGATGTCCGCGAAGATTGTGAAGAACTCAATCCTGAAAGTGTATCCAGGTTTCCCGCACGGGATGCCCACAACCAATGCGGACCAGATTAATGCCGACCTGCTTGCGTTTTTCCAGCGAAGCAAGCAAGCGGCCGCCTAGAGAAAGTTGGAAGCCTGGCCTCTCGCAGCTTTCGCGAGAGGCCGGGGTATCCTCGATTAGCCCAGCAACCCGAAGTCAAGGCAGTTTCCTAGGCAGCGGCCAAATAGACGTAACGCAGAATAAATAGGATGGTGAGGATCCAAATCAGCGCGTTCACCTCGCGAACCTTGCCCGCCGCAATTTTCACGACTGTGAAAGAGATTAGACCTAAGCTCAGGCCGGTCGCGATGCTGAAGGTGAGAGGTGTGGCCAGCATGGTGATGAATGCCGGGACTGCCTCGCTGAAATCGTGCCAGGCGATTTGCGCAATGGATTGCGTCATCAGAACGCCGACCAGAATCAGCGCGGGAGCCGTTGCGTAGGCTGGAATCGCGGTAGCCAGCGGCGAGCAGAAGGTGGCGAGCAGGAAAAGAGCGGCAACCGCAATATTGCTCAGACCGGTACGAGCCCCGGCAGCGACCCCGGCTGCGCTTTCGATGTAACTCGTGACCGTCGAAGTTCCGGTCAGCGCGCCAAAGATGGTGCCGACGGCGTCGGCAACCAGCACGCGCCCCACGCGGGGGATCTTGCCATCTTTCACGAAGCCGCCTTGTTCGCATACTCCCACGAGTGTGCCGACGTTGTCGAAAAGATCGACGAACAGGAATGCGAACAGGATTTCGAGCAAGCCAAGATGGCTGGCGCCGCGAAAATCAAGCTGCAAGAAAGTAGAAGAGGGGTGCGGCATCGAAAAAATTGCCGCCGGCCAGTTTGAGATCCCGCGAAGAATTCCGAGCAGCGTGGTGCCAAAAATTCCGATCAGGATGGCGCCATGAAGCTTTCGCGACATCAAGATCAGAGTCAGCGCCAGCCCGAAGCAGGCGGTCTGCACTTCTTTGTCGGCAAAGCTGCCGAGCCCAACAAACGTCGCCGGATTCGCCACTACCAGCTTTGCGTTGCGCAGTCCCACAAACGCGATGAACATTCCAATCCCCGCCGCCGTCGAGTGCTTCAGGCAGTCGGGCATGCCGTTGACAATCTGTTCGCGAACCCGCGTGACCGTGAGCACAAGAAAAAGGACGCCTGAACAAAAAACCACCGCCAGCGCGGTACGCCACGGGATATGCATGGCGATGCAAACGGAATAAGTGAAGTACGCGTTCAGAGACATCCCCGGCGCCAGCGCGATCGGATAGTTGGCATAGAGTCCCATGACAAGCGTGGCCACGGCCGCCGAGACGCAGGTCGCGAAGACCACGCCCTCGACAGGCATTCCTGCCTGGGCCAGAATCTGCGGGTTCACCACGATGATGTAAGCCATGGTGACGAAGGTGGTGAGGCCACCGAGCATCTCCTGCTTTACAGAAGTCTGATTCTCGGCGAGTTTGAAGTAGCGATCGATCAATGGTTCTCCCTGGGCTGAGGTTCGCGAAACTCGAACCGACTCAATATTCGATCTTGTTGGACTTGTTTTCCCACGCACGAAACGCCGCTAATGCCTCTTCGCGCATCATCTGAATCATTGGAATCTTGCGCTGCGAGTAGGGCAGTGCGAGTTCACGGTAGATCAGCGAATCGTCAAATCCCACGCGCGACGCATCTGCGTCGGCGTTGGCAAAATAAACGCGAGACAGGCGAGCCCAGTAGATTGCTCCAAGACACATCGGGCAGGGCTCGCAGGAACTGTAGATCTCGCAAGCTTCGAGGTCGAAAGCAGCGAGCTTCCTGCAGGCTTCGCGGATAGCGACCATTTCCGCATGCGCCGTAGGATCATTCGTGGAAGTGACCTGATTCGCACCCTCGGCAATAATGCTGCCGTCTTTCACAACCACAGCACCGAAGGGTCCGCCGCGTCCCGAGCGAACGTTGTCAATCGAGAGCTGAATAGCCCGGGCCATGAAAGGATTATCCATGTAAGATGGATCCTGTTTTCCCGGTCGACGCGCGGACCCTCGCATAGCCAGGCTTGATAGCAGAATAGATGAAATCGCAGCGCTGTCGATACGGCAAGAAGGCGCTCTTCATCGCATTGATCGTGATCTTCTCAAAATCATCGACGGTCAAACCAAAAGCTTCGGCAGCGGCTTCGAATTCCTGCGTCATGGTTGTGCTGCTCATCAGCCGGTTGTCGGTGTTCAGCGTTACGCGGAATTTTTCCTGATAAAGAATCCGGAAGGGGTGTTCGGCCAAACTCGGCGTGGCTCCAGTGTGCACGTTGCTGAGCAGGCAAATCTCGAGTGGGATGCGCTTGTCCAATACATATTGCGCCAAATCACCCAACTTCACTGCCCTCCCATCCACAATCGCGATATCGTCGATCAGCCGCGTCCCGTGCCCAATGCGGTGTGCGCCGCAATACTGAATGGCTTGCCAGATCGATTCTTTTCCGTAACCTTCGCCGGCGTGAATCGTGATATTGAAGTTCTCGCGCTGGATGTAATGAAAAGCGTCTACGTGCTTCTTCGCCGGATAACCGCCTTCTTCCCCCGCCAGATCAAAGCCCACAACCCCGCGCGCCCGGAAGTCGACTGCCAATTCCGCCATTTCGAGCGAGGTATTCATGTTGCGCATAGCGCAAATTATCAAACCGGAAGAGATGCCGAAATCCCTTCGCCCCCGTTCCAGTCCTCTCAACACCGCAGCCACAATCTGCTGATGGGTTAAGCCTCTCTGAGTGTGAAAAACCGGCGCAAAGCGGGTTTCAAAATAAACAACTCCATCTCGACTCAGATCTTCGGCCTGTTCGTAGGCGACGCGCTGCAGCGCTTCCTCGGTCTGCATCACTGCAATCGTGTGCGCAAAACCCTCAAGGTATTTTGCGAGACTCCCTTGATTCGCGCCGCGGAAGAACCACCGGGAAAGCTCATCAGGATCGCTGGTTGGAAGGCCGGTGTACTTGGCATCTCTGGCCAGCGCAATCACGGTTTGCGGCCGCAGCACGCCATCCAAATGCTCGTGTAAAAGAACTTTGGGAAGGCTTTGCAGTAACGCTTTATCGAGTTTCATGGCAGGCAAACGTCGCGAAATCATACAACACTTCGCATCCTGCGTTCTCCAGACCCCCGGCTCGTGTTGTACAATCCCACCCCAATCTGAATTGAGAAGCATTAGCCCAAAAAGGATCACGCCTAATGGAGCCGACCGTGCCAGAGTTTTCCTCGAGCGCCGACTACGGATTGCGTCGCGGGATTCTCTCCCCCATGGAAACGCTCGCCCAATCAGTTTCCACCATGGCTCCGACGACCACGCCTGCAGCTACCATCCCGCTGGTGTGCGCGCTCGCCGGCAACGGCACCTGGCTCGCATATGTGCTGGCCACAGTCGCGGTGCTGCTTGTCGCGTTGTGCATCGGCCGCTACGCCCGCCATTCGGCCTCGCCCGGATCTCTCTACACCTATGCTTCGTTGACCCTGCCTCCATGGCTCAGCGCAACCGTCGCCTGGAGTCTCTTGCTCGCCTACGTCGCCACAGGCTCCAGTGTCATCGGCGGTTTCTATCACTATGCGAACCTGCTGTTGCGCGATGCTACCGGTCATGTTTATTCAGCGGTCTTGCTGGCCACGTTGGTCACCGGCGTTTCGGTCTGGATTGCCTACCGTGACGTAAAAATCTCCGCGCGCCTTATGCTGTGGATCGAAGCAGCCTCCGTTACGGTGATCGTGATCGTGGTGGGGCTGTTGCTGGTGCGACATGGCTGGCACTGGGATTCGGAAGAACTGCATCTGCGCGGCATGACCGGCGGTGGACTTCGCCTGGGGCTGGTGCTGGCTCTGTTCAGTTTTGTCGGTTTCGAGAGTGCGACCACTCTGGGCTCAGAGGCACGCGACCCGCTGAAGACGATTCCACGCGCCGTCATCCAAAGCGCGATTCTGGCCGGAGCCTTCTTTACAGTCTGCGCCTACGCCGAAGTACTGGGCTTCCATGCGGCCGGCCAGGAACTGGGCGCCAGCCAGGCTCCCATGTATCTTCTGGCCCGTGTCGCAGGCGTCCCCGTGCTGGGACTGTTAATAGATATCGGCGCGCTGGTAAGCCTCTTTGCCGGAACTCTGGCATGCATTACGGCAGCGGCGCGCGTGCTGCTGCTGATGGCGCACAAAGGGCTCGCCCACAGCTCTCTCCGCAAGACGCATACCAGGAATCAAACGCCAAGCCGCGCGGTTGTCATCACTGGAATTGCAGCGCTGCTCCCCGTCGCGGTGCTGGCCGCCCGCGGCGCCAGCGGCCTGGACGTTTATGGCTGGCTGGGATCACTGGCGACTTATGGCTTCATCGTGGCCTATGCGTTGGTTTGCCTCGCACTGCCGCGCTATTTGCGCGACCACGGTGTCTTTCGCCAAGGTGCGCAAGTCGTTCCCTGGCTGGCGGGCCTCGCTATGTTGCTCGCTCTGGTCGGGAATTTCTATCCCGTCCCAGAAGGGCCGTATGGCAAGCTGCCTTTCATCTACCTTGCCTATCTGGTTGCCGGGCTGCTCTGGTTCGTGATTCGCGGTCGGAGGAAGGATGCTCTGCCGGCTGGCGGCTAATGGGAAGAGAGATGGCTTGTCGGTCTTACAGAATTCATTGTCGCGATAAAAATATCTAATCCAGGTCAAAGAAAGTTTGACTAACCGAGCGCTTTCCTTCCGCAGGGAACTCGTGTAAATTCGGTCAGTCATTTTGGGTGCGGACGGCGAACTATCCAATTCAGTCACCGACATCGTTACAACAAAACCTGGTGGTCCGTCGGCCAGTCCCGCACGGGCGTGCTTACAGACTTGCGCGAGGTCACTGAATGTTTAAAGGAAAGAGAATTGGATTTGCCGCTCTTCTGGCAGTCTCGTCCCTGTGGATGCCGCTTCTGGTTACACCCGGCGCTCAGGCGCAGCAAACCCTCGGCGGCATAACCGGGACCGTCACCGACAAAACCGCCAGCGTTCTGCCAGAAACTGTCGTGACTATCGTTGGTGATCAGACAAGTCTCACGCGCACCCAAAAAACCAACGCGAATGGCAGCTACGATTTCGTCAACCTGCCCATCGGTACCTACACGCTCACCTTCACTCACGAAGGTTTTGAAAGCGAAAAGATTCCTTCCGTCACGGTGCAGGCCGACCGCACTGCCACCGTCAACGTCACGCTGCCTGTAGGCAAGGTGGGCACGCTGGTTGAGGTGCAGGCCGAGCCTTTGATGAACGCAGTCGACACTACCAACGGCTACATTCTGGAGAAGGACCAGATCGACGCCGTGCCGCTACCGACCGGCAGCTTCACTGGGCTAGCCATTCTTTCTCCGGGAGTGAATGCTGAGCTTTCCGGTGGCACCGGCGCCAACAGCGGTCTGGGCAACCAGCCGATCTGGGCCAACGGCCAGCGCGACACCAGCAATAGCTTCCTGCTCAATGGCGTCGATGCCAGCAATTTGTTCAACGGCAAAAGCACCAGCCAGGTAGCGTCGGCCCGCGTAGTGAATAACACCGGCGTGGGAGGAGTCGCCAGCACAAACGCCGCTCCTGTCCAGGGCACCGCATCGGTCTATCTGTCCGTTGGTCAGGCGCTGCCGACGCCCGCTCCCGAGACCATTCAGGAGGTCCGCGTCAACACTTCCATGTACGACGCGCAACAAGGCTCGACTAGCGGCGCACACATCGACATGAGTACGGCGTCCGGGACCAACACAGTTCACGGCCAGGCCTACTGGCACCGGGGAACCGACTGGCTGAACGCGGCGCCGTTCTTCAACAACCAGGATCCCAATATCATTCTGGCTCACGAACAGGTGCCGCAGTTGCATCGCGAAACCGTGGGCGGCACACTGGGTGGGGCGCTGATCAAGGACAAGCTTTTCGGATTCGTCAGCTACCAGCGCCTGCACGATACCGATCAGGAAATCGGCCTGTCGCGGCTGATGGTGCCCATCGATTTCAATCCCACGTATTGTGGCACTTCCAGCCGCCAGGGCCCGGCATTTACTAATTGCCTGGTCAACATCGCTAACGTCGACTTCCTGGAGCCCAACGGCTATTCCGACATGACGGCCGCGCAGATCAATTCGGTGGCGCTTAATCTGCTGTCGTACCAGCTACCAAACGGCCAGTACCTTGTTCCGTGGTCCAATTTTGGGATCAACCCCACACCCGACTTTCCAGAGAATGCCACCATCCCGGGAACCGCCATCTTCACGGCCGACCAGGCAGTGGCGAATCTCGACTGGAACAAGAGCAGCAGAGATACCGTGTCAGCCAAATACTATTATCAGCACGACCCAACCGTCGCTCCTTATGCCTACTCAAATGTCGCCGGCTTCACCCAGCATCTCGATGCCGGCAGCCAGGTCGCTTCCGTCAGCAATACGCAGAGTCTGCGGCCTAACTTGAGCGTCGTCGAAGTTCTCGGCATTCTTCGCGAGAAGGTTTACAGCACCATCGATCAGCCGTTCACGCCGCAACAGTTAAATATCAACACCTTCGGTTCCAGTTATTTTCCCGGAATCAGCATTGTGAATATTCTTACTGGGTTTTCTCCCGTGCCCAACGACTTTCTGCAGATCGGCCAGGGGGCAGCTTCCCAGGGGGCCTTCACCGGGGTATTCCAGAATCGAATCATGCCTTCCGCCAATGCCATCTGGACGCGAGGCAAGCACACCCTCACTTTCGGCGGCAGTTATGCCTATACCCAACTCAACACACGCGACGAGCGAACCAACCAGGGCATTATTTCTTCCGCCGACTTTGGGCAGTTCCTGCAAGGCCTGGTCACCACGAACGATGATTTCACGACGACAAAATTCCTTCAGGGCAACGCCAACCGTTACATGCGCGCCGGACAATCAGGCGTTTATATCCAGGACAAATTTCAGTTCCGCTCCAATCTCAGCCTGACGGCCGGCCTGCGTTGGGACTGGGACGGCGGTTTCACCGAAAAATACGGTCGCATCTATAATTTCGATCCCTCGCTTTATTCCTATGACGACGCAACCGATTCTCTGACTTCCAATGGCATCATCATCGCCGGCAACAACAAGCTGTTCCCAACCCACGGAGTCAGCAAGACCACGCTCACCGGAAGGCAATGGGGATTTGCTCCGCGCTTGGGTGTCGCCTGGAGCCCGAAAAAATTTAACGATAAGGTTGTGGTCCGTGCAGGGACAGGGATCTACTACGACCGCGGCGAACTCTTCTCCTATCTCTCCCCAGGCTTTGCCGAGGGCGTGATCAACGGTGGACCATTCGGCTTTAACCAAACTCCGCCTTATGTAAATGCTCAGTCCTGCGGAAACGACCCCGCCGCCAGCGGTTCCATTTCCTATTACCTGGGCTATGTTCCTACCTGCCCCTCCGGTGTTGCTGGAGTTCCTAGCTACAATCTTTCCAGCCCGTGGGGTCCCAGTCTCGGTCCTGCTCCCACCGGCAACCCAATGGACATCAACAATTACGTTCCGAATACCGGAACCCCCGGAGTGGGAATACAGGCAGGAATCTTGCAAGGGCAGCAACTCTTTTCCTTTGCCACGTATAACCGCGCCAACAAGCTGCCTTACACCATCAACGACACCCTCGATTTTCAATGGCAGCCGCGAAATGATCTGGCCATCGAAGTCGGCTACGTCGGCAACTTCGGCCGCCACGGCGTCATTCCCATTCCCTTCAACCAGCCCGGCATTGCGACGCCAAGCAACATCCTTCACCCGAATTCTCAGAACCCCCAGAAATACACCTACGGTTACACGGTGGAAGGCCCAGCCGGCTGCAACCCTGACGCCTCTGGAAGCTGCTATCCCCTAAACTTGACGACCGGCGCCCCCTGCCTGGTGGTGACGAATGGATGTTTCCTTGCCAACTACGAAGGTGGCAACGTTGATCTGCGCGTTCCCTACCTTGGCTATTCTGCAGAATCGGAGAGCTACACCGCGGCTGGCGTTTCGGCTTACAACGCCTTGCAAACGCACATCGAGAAACGCATGAGCCACGGGCTTCAAGTTGGCTTTTCTTACACTTATTCGCACGCTCTGGATGAGCAAAGCGGCCTGGGTTTATTCTTCAACGGCAACAATCCGCTCAACCTGCGCTCGGCATACGGCTCGTCGGATTTCGACCGTACTCACGTTTTCAACTTCAGCTACAACTACGAGTTGCCCAAATTCTTCGGCGGGTCCACGCTGAAGGGCAAGTTGGCCGACGGATGGGCGATTCACGGGAGCGCCGTTCTCCAGAGCGGACAACCCTACAGCGTCATCGACTACACCGGTGCCGTGGGCAGCATCTTCTACAGTGTCTACGATGGCATCACCAATCCCATCGTTCCTCTTGCTCCCGGCTGTACTGCGAAGAGCGCGGTCACCGGCTATTCCGGCGCGAACGCATACTTCAACACCAACCAGACCGCGCTCAACCCGGCTTGCTTCACCCTGCCTTTGCTCGCCCAGGGTGCTCTCGGAGGGGCGATCCCCAACAACGATACTTTCGAGACCAACTTCACCAGCGGCCAGCGCAACATCTTCCGCCAATCCTGGCAGAGGGCTGTCAACATTTCGTTGGCAAAAATGACTGCCCTGACCGATCGCCTCTCATTGAAGTACAGCTTCGACGTCTTCAACGTCACCAATACGGCCAGCTTTGACGTCCCCATCGATGACGTCTCGCAGAACCAGTACTACGACCAATTCCCCGTGGTGGGGACCACTCCGCTGCCGACAGGCTGCGCCACTCAAAATCCAACTGCCGCTTTTTACAACTGTCCCAACTCGCTGGGCGCCGTCAACAAAACCATCGGCAGCCCCCGGCAGATCCAGATGTCGCTGGGTGTCATTTTCTAGTCGCGTGTCGGGGTAAAACGGCGAGCGCGAGGCAATTAGTCTTGGCCGATGTCTTCGTTCCAGATTTCAGGATTGGCACGAATGTAGGCGCTTAATAAGGAAGCGCATTCCTCAGAATCGAGATCGATCACCTTCACTCCGATCGACCGCAGCCACTCGAGGCCGCCCTGAAAGTTGCGGCTCTCCCCGACGATCAGCGTGCGGAAGCCAAATTGTCGTACCAGCCCGCTGCAATACCAACACGGTGCCAGGGTCGTGACCATGATGAGCTTGCGATAACTGCGCTGCCGTCCCGTATTGCGGAAGGCGTCGGTCTCGCCGTGCAGCGAAGGATCGCCATTCTGCACCCGCCGGTTATGGCCGGAGCCGATCAGTTTGCCGCTCTCATCAAAAATCGCGGCGCCGATCGGAATCCCGCCTTCGGCCAGCCCCTTGCGGGCTTCCGCTATTGCCACCGCCAGCATCGCAGAGTGGTCAGGACTCGCCATTATCTATAACCATATTACCGCGCAGCCAGTAGCTTCCCAGTCACTTCCGCACATCTGCTTCTCCGGATACAAATGTTCTTGTTTTCGTGCGCCATTGCGAGGCGGTATATGACTCACGCTCAACTGGTCGAAAAAGGCGTGCGCTGGCTGCGCAGCTACCGCTGTGGAGTGGTGCTCTCCGAGCAGGCCTGCGTCAGTGGCGAGATGCCCGACGCCATCGGCTGGAAGCGCGCATGCCATTCCGTACTGGTCGAGTGCAAGCTCACGCGCTCCGATTTTCTAGCCGATCGTGCCAAACCCTTCCGCCTCAAACCGGAGCAGGGAGTCGGCTGCGAGCGCTTCTATTTAGTCCCCGCCGGACTTATGCGCCGCGAAGAACTGCCTGAAGGCTGGGGTTTGCTCGAACACAATCGCGGCAAGATCGAAGTGGCGCATCCCTCTGCCAGGAATTTGCGCAGCGCCACCGGCTTCCGCTGCGAAATGAACCTCTTACTCGCCAGCCTGCGCCGTGTCGAAGTCCGCGTCGAACCACAAAGCATCACCGACTTCCTCAAATGGAAGAACCGCATGGCAGAATACAACCGCGGCACTTTGCCGGAAGGCCTGGCTTCCGCCGAAGAAGAACTCAACGTTTTCCTTGAACAGATCTGACGCCCGAAGACCCAACATCTGAAACCTAAGACCTGAAACCTGAGACCTTCTTACAACTCCCGCCGCCCTTCCATAGCCTTCAGCATCGTGATCTCATCCGTGTATTCAATGTCGCTGCCAACCGGGATGCCCATAGCGATGCGCGTCACCTTCACGCCCGCGCGCTTCAGCTGCTGAGAGAGATAAGTGGCCGTGGCCTCGCCTTCCACAGTGGGATTCGTAGCGACAATCACCTCATCCACATTTCCCGCGTCGACGCGGGTGATGAGATTAGCGATGCGCAACTGCTCCGGGCCCACACCGTGCAGCGGAGAAAGCGATCCATGCAGCACGTGGTAGACGCCGTTGAAGTGCTTGGTCTTCTCGATGGCAGCAATGTTAGTAGGCTCTTCCACCACGCACACCAGTCGCTGGTTGCGCGTCGCGCTGGTGCAGTAGACGCAAGGATCGACGTCGGTAATGTTGTTGCACACCGAACACAGCCGCAGGCTGGCTTTAACATCGCGCACCGCAGCCGCCAAAGCTTCGGCGTCCTCGTCGCTCGCGCGCAGAATGTAGAAAGCCAGCCGCTGCGCGCTCTTCGAGCCCACGCCCGGCAGTTTCTTCAACTCGTCAATCAGCCGCGACATCGGCTCAGCAAATTTGGACATAAAGAATTGTGTGATTGATTCAGCGAACTACTCAGTAATGATTTCGCGACTACAGCCCGCCGATCCCTAACCCGCCCAGCATTCCGCCGACTGTCGACTGCATCGCACCGTCGACCTTTCGCGCGGCTTCGTTCACTGCAGCGAGGATCAGGTCCTGCAGCATCTCCACGTCGCCCGATTTCACAGCTTCAGGATCGATACGCAGGCTGAGCAATTGCTTGCGGCCATCCATTTTCGCCGTGACCGTGCCTCCGCCCGACGAGGCTTCAACCACTGTCTCCTGCATCTTTTTCTGCAGGGAGTCATACTGCGATTTAGCCTTCGACATCAGTTCTTGCAGATTAAATCCACCCATAAAACCTCGCGTTTCAAGGTTCCAAAGGCTCAAGGTTTCGAAACCTTCAACCTTGAAACTCTGAAACTTTGATCTCTACCGCTTCTCCTTATAGTCGATCACGGTACGAATCTCGGCGCCGAATTTCTCTTGCAGCCGGCGGACCACGGCGTCCTGCTCAGCGCGGCCCCGGCCGCTAACCTCTGAGTTCGTCGCGCTGGTCTTGACTGCGTTGCCATTACTTTTTCCGCCTGCGCTCGCCAGAGTCGCCCCGGGTACAATCCTCAGCTTGACGGCCCGCCCCAAAACTCCACTGGCCGAAGCGATGGCCAGGCGTCGCGCTTCGGCGCCCAGCGACATGTCGACCACGGTTTGCGACTCCGGTACCTTGATCACGACTTCGTTGCCTTCGACCGTCCATTCGCCCGCTTCGAGCATCGAGACCAGGATGCGCTGATTCCCATCCCCCAGCGCTTGCAGCACAGCACTCCGCAATCTCTCGATGGCAGGTGCTGGCACAACCGCGGTGGGGGCCTGCGAGAGCGGTGGCGCAACTTGCAACTTCGCTTCACCCGGTTCAACCTGCGAGCCAGGCTGGAGGTCGGGATCCTCGCGAAGATCTGCCGGTGCGGCCGCACCCATGACTACTCGCGCGGGTTGGCCTCCGCTCGCTACCACGCGCGGTCCGTTGCCAGGAGAGGCATTGGAAGCCGACTCTTGCCGCGGACCGCCTTTGCGTGCGGAATCGGCGTCGAATGGTGAAACGTGCCTGGAACCCGCGGCCGAAGCCACATCCTCGCGCTCTTGCGGGAAACGATTCTTCTGCGGAGCGGCACTCCCGGACACGACGGCGATCTGTCTTGCAGAAGCCCCGCCTCCAGATCCGCTGGCAGAAGAAGCAGCCACGTCACTGAGTAATTGCTCGATCGGGAGAATGCGCTGCGCATGTGCCATCTTGAGCAGGCCGAGTTCCAGGTGAAAGCGCTGTTCCTGCTTGTATCCCAGCTCACCGTGGGTTCGCAGCATGATCTGCAGATGGCGCGTCAGATCTTCTTCACCGAACAATTCCGCGACCCGTGCGACGCGCTCCCGTTCTTCACTCGATATCTGCAGCAGGGAAGAGTCCTTACCCGCAATCTTGGCCACGGTCGCGTTGCGCAGGAAGCGCACCATCTGCCGCGCAAAGTGCGTGGGGCTATGGCCTTCGCTGATGAGGTGGTCGACTTCCCGCAGCACTTCGTCGCTGGCCCCGCGAGCGACCGCCTGCATCACTTGCTCGAGAATGTGTGCCGGCGCAGCGCCGACCAGATTGCGCACGGAATCGGCCGTTATCTTTCCGCTGGAGGAAGCAATCGCCTGGTCAAGGATCGACAGAGCATCGCGCATCGAGCCGTCGCCAGCCTCGGCGAGCAGGGCAAGCGCATCGTCATCGGCTTCAATCTTTTCGCGGCCGACAAGATCGCGCAGCTGGCCGACAATGTCGTCGAACTTCACGGCGCGGAAACTGAAGTGCTGGCAGCGCGACCGGATGGTTTGCGGAATGTCCTCTGGCTGCGTGGTCGCCAGCATGAAAACAATGTGATCGGGAGGCTCCTCAAGAGTCTTGAGCAGCGCATTGAACGCCGCGTCCGTAATCTGGTGAGCTTCGTCGAGAATGTAAATCTTGAAGCGGTCGCGTGCCGGACGGTAGCGCGCCGCCTCCCGCAATTCACGGATTTCGTCGATCCCGCGATTGGTGGCGGCATCGATCTCGATCACATCGACCGCGTTCCCGGCGCGAATCTCGGTGCAGGATTCACAAACACCGCAGGGCTCCGCGACCGGTTTGTCGGATGATCGGCAGTTCAACGCCGCAGCCAGAATCCGCGCGACGGTCGTCTTTCCAATCCCGCGATGCCCGCTGAAAATGTAGCCGTGGGCTGTGCGCCCCTGTTCGAGAGCGTTCTGCAGGGTGCGGGTGACGTGCTCTTGTCCGATGACCTCGGAGAATTTCTGCGGCCGATATTTGCGCGCCAGGACTGTATAGCTCATGAGCCGGAAGACACGATTATACGTGATCAGAGGGGGATGAGTTCGCCACGCCGGCCGCGCTTGGGCAGGCTTGCTAAAACTGCTTCGCAAGCGCTACGCTGGTCTCCTGACCGGGTCCGGGTAATCTGGAATCCGGGAGTGGCCCGTTTCTACTCGAGTTCGTGCGGGACCGCAAAGGAGTTCTTATGCAGCTCAAGGTAACAACACGAACCAAAGATGGAGTTCTCGTGGTCGACTGCACCGGCCGGATTGTGTTTGGCGAGGAATCTTCGCTTCTTCGAGAAACCGTTAAGCAAGCCGTGACCGAGAACAATCGCATCGTGCTCAATCTGGGCGAAGTGAGTTATATCGATTCCGGCGGCCTGGGAACCCTCGTGGCCCTCCGCATCACTGCGCAAAACGCGGGTGGAACGATTAAATTGACGAATTTGACCAAGCGTGTGGGCGATGTGCTGCAGGTCACGAAGCTGCTCACGGTTTTCGACGTCTATAACTCTGAAGCGGAAGCCATCGAATCCTTCCGCAAGGCGGCCTAGTCCGGACCGTGATCAGCGGAATATGATCGGCGGAATATGATCGGCGGCGCGGACCAGGGAGTATGATCCACATCGCATGATCGACAACGCGACCGCCGCCACTCCGGCTTCCTTCCGAATGCTGCCTCGCGTCGTCTTTCTTCTTTGCCTGTTGGTCAGTGCCAGTGGCTTCGTGTCGCCGCCCGTAGCGCTGGGCATCGGACTTGGGTTCGGGCTGGCGTTGCCCCATCCCTACGGCAACCAGGCCAGGAAATTCTCCAGATTCCTGCTGCAGGCCTCAGTCGTAGGACTCGGTTTTGGCATGAACCTGCACCAGGTCGTGCGCGCCGGGCGCAGCGGCTTCCTCTACACCATGCTCGGCATCAGTTTCGCTCTACTCGCGGGCATGGGCCTGGGTGCGCTGTTAAATGTGCAACGAGTGCCGGCGTTTCTTATTTCCACGGGTACGGCGATCTGCGGCGGAAGCGCCATCGCCGCCGTGGGTCCGATCACGCATGCCAGCGACGAAGAAATGTCCATATCGCTGGCAACTGTTTTCGTTCTGAATTCCGTAGCTCTGTTGATTTTTCCTTCCATCGGCGCGGCCCTCAAGCTGACGCAATCGCAGTTTGGACTGTGGGCGGCCCTGGCCATTCATGACACCAGTTCGGTGGTCGGCGCGGCCGCCAAATATGGCGTAGAGGCGCTGGCCATCGCAACCACGGTGAAGCTGGCGCGCGCCTTGTGGATCGTCCCCTTGTCGCTGGCTACGGCCGTAATCCGCCGCACCAAGGCAAAGATTCAGTGGCCGTGGTTCATCGGCCTATTTTGCCTGGCCGCGGTATGCAACACGTATCTCCCGGGCGGAGCGCACGCCTACGGGATCGCGGTGAAAGCTGCAAAAGTGGGATTGACCGCAACCTTGTTCCTGATCGGTAGTGGAATCTCGGTGGCAACCATCAAGGAGGTAGGGCATCGCCCGTTGTTGCAAGGCATCCTATTATGGTTGCTCGTTTCAATCGGATCGCTGTGGCTGATTCGCATAGGGTGGATAGCGCTGTGAAGCAGGGAAGCGAGAAGTTGCGGAAACGTGGAGCCATGTCTTCTCCAGATCAGTCAGCTAAGGTGCGCCTGCGCATCGAGGCGGTCATACGACGGATTCCCAAAGGGAAAGTGTCTACCTACGGAGCCGTCGCGAGAGCGGCCGGACTGCCGCGAGCAGCGCGGCAGGTGGCAAAGATCCTGCATCGCAGCTACGGATTGCCCTGGCAACGGGTGTTAGGCGCGGGCGGAGAAATCAAGCTACGCGGAGATTCGGCCATCGAGCAACGGCTTCGCCTGGAAGCTGAGGGCGTCCGCTTCCGCGGACGAAGAGTCGACATGAAGCAGTGTGAGCACAACTTTGGGCGCGGGCGCGTGACGAAGACGCGCTGAGCGAGAGCTTTACTTCTTACCACCACTTTATTTCTTGAACTGCTCGTCAATCTCCACCTGATATCCGCTGACCATCTTATTGGTT
>JBEKWP010000048.1:0-24831 GCA_049512915.1 Candidatus Sulfotelmatobacter sp. | reverse complement strand
ATTTTTTGCCACTTACATGACTGCGCTCTCCTGGGCCGATCTCACTTATGTTCTGCCGGCAACTTCGCTTGGCTACGTGTTGCTGGCACTGGTCGCCAGGTTCGCGCTGCACGAGCACGTCAGCCCGCTGCGCTGGCTGGGGATTGCTTTGATCACGGGGGGTGTGGGATTTATCGCCGGAGGGCCGGAACTCACGAAGCATGGGCACGAACCCGGTGAGGTGGAAGCTCCTGAGAGCGTTGGGACGGTCGTCACTGGAGTCGATCAATGAGAGCCGCGAGGAAATTCGGTAAGGAAGCGAGCCAAACGCGCGATTATTGTGTCGCAAAAAGCGCGACACATCGCGCGGCTCGCCCGGGTCCTTCGCGGCGCAAAGAACGCTTGCTCAGGATGACAATCACATGAAAGCCCTCTACACCTGGAGCGCGATCCTCGCCATCGTTTTCGCCTCGGTCATCGGCGACGTGTTGCTCGCGCGCGCGATGAAGCAGGTCGGCGACGTCGGCGCGCTGTGGCGGCGAGCCGGACTGGGCGTCGTGCTGGGGCGGACGCTGGGGAATCCCAATTTTCTCTTTGGTGTTACCGCCATGGCTGTGGCCTTCTTCAGCCTGTTGTTCGCTCTCTCCTGGGGAGACGTGAGCCTCGTCGCTCCCGCCGCCGCTTCCCTCACCTTCATCGGCAACGCCGTCGCGGCGAAGATCTTCCTGCATGAGAAGGTGGACCGGCGGCGGTGGATTGCGGCTGGGCTTGTGGCGGCGGGAGTGGCGCTGCTGGCGGGCTGAGGGTCCCGCCCGCCCGGTCAAGGAGTGCAAACGCCTGGTTACAACAGTTGACGCCCGGCAGAAGTTGACTGTTTCCTGTTTCGCTCGAAAACTTGTCAAGGCCCTAAAGTTGACGATTTCTGCGTAAGGCATTCATTCGGATGGAAATATAAAGTTGCCGGAGATGACTCAATTACCCCCTTCCATTTGATATTCTAAGAATAGAGGGCAAAAATAGATGGCGCAGGCCTTCCGGCTTGTGCCTTTTCTTTTCTTTTCAAGACCTTTAAGTTGATGATTTCTCCGTAAGTGGTTCATTCCTATTGAAATATAAAGTTGCGAAACATGGCGGGTTTGCCCGCTTCGGTTTGATCTTCTGAGAATAGAGGGTAAGGAAAGTGGCGCAGGGCTTTTGGCCTTGCGCCATTTTTGTTGGTGGGGAGGGGCTGCATCGGGATGCGACGTCGTGGGGGAGATCCCCTTCGGCTGCGCTCAGGGCAGGCTCTCGCCCGGCTGAAGTGCGCCGGGACTTCGGGATGACGCAGGGATTGGGGAGCGAGCGAATATGGGGAAGAGTCGGAAAGCTAGACGCGTTGCGGGTTCGGAGCGAACGACTGCGCGGAACAATAGCAAGCATATCGGCGAAGTGGCGGAGATGCAGTTCATGTTGGATGCGGCGCGGCGGAGGTTTGGGGTGTCTCGGCCGTTTGGGAACAACGAGCGTTATGACGTGATTCTGGATGCTCCGCGGCGGTTGTGGAGGGTGCAGGTGAAAGCCAGCGGGGCGTCGCATCATCGAGGATTTGCGGTGCGGGCTTGCTGGAGGACTACGCGGAAGCACATGCCTTACACATCGAGACAGATCGATTTTCTCGCGGTGGTGGTGCAGGGCCGGCGCATGCGGGGGCGGAGGATCTGGTATCTGATTCCGGTGCGGGCGCTGGGAGGGCGGTTGACGATCAATCTTTATCCATTTGGGTGCAGGAAGGATGGTGAGGAGCGGTTTGAGAAATACCGCGAGGCCTGGAAGCTGCTGGGGGAACCGGATTCGCGCGGATGAACGTTTTCGCGGCGGGGTTTCGCACAAACACGTGTCTTTACAAAACTTTGCCCTTTTTCCGCGGCCTGCGTCCTCAATCACTGCATCTTCCGGCTGGGCCTCCGCATCTCTTATTATGTGGAACCTTAGTTTCTGAACTAACCGTCTCGTAACCTTAACAACGATAAACCTTTCCAATAATTCTATTTTGAGGAGATTGTTAAATGAAACTTCCAAATTACGTGGCATTTCTTTCGATTCTTGCCGTGCTGGCGCCGCTGAGCGCCTTCGCACGAGACAAGAATCAGCATTCCGTGGATATCCCCAGTAACGTGCAGGTCGGGGGCAAACGACTTGAAGCCGGGAGCTACAAAGTGGAGTGGCAAGGAGCCGGCCCCGACGTGCAAGTGACCTTCCTGCGCCATGGGAAGGCGGTGGCGACGGTGCCTGGAACTTTGAAGACGAACGACAGCCGGGTAACGGCAGACGCGATCCAAACTGACTCGTCAAGTAATACGCTCAACGAGATCGACTTCGGTCGTGACAAGGAAGCTTTGGTTTTTCAGAGCGGGATGTAACTCGCTTCACCCTGGCTGCCTCATTCTCCGCTCAGTTCCGGCGAAGAGTGGGGCTTTTTTTGTACCTACTCAACGGGATTTGTACCGGGCAGCCGCTCACTTTGCGAACAGGCGCATTAGCCCAGCGGCGCGGAGATCAGGAACCATGAAGGTGGAGTGCTCCACTCCGGCAGAGCGTGCCAGCGCTTCCGCCGCCAAATATCCGCTGCGGACGGCGCCTTCCATGGTGGCGGGCCACCCGGTCTTAGTCCAATCTCCGGCGAGGAAAACGCGGGGCCACGCGGTCGACTGGTGGGGACGGTAGGCGTCAATGCCGGGGCGGGGCGAGTAGGTCGCGTGAACTTCTTTGATGACGGTGGACTTGACCAGATTCGCCGCGCGAGCCGCCGGGAAAAATTCGCGGACTTCCTTCAGAGCTAGATCGACGATCTCGGGGCGCGACTTGTCGATGAGGCTCTTCGAGGCGCTGACCACGAGTTCGACGTAGCTGCCCTCAGGAGCTGAAGCCCGGTTCTCAGTAGACGTCTTTATGGCACGACTGAAGTCGTGCCCTTCCCGAGCGCACTCCAGCAGCCGCGATTTGTGGAACATCCATTGAATTGTGCGGTCGAGGAGGACGGCGTGGTCGAGGTCGGTGATCTGGCGATCGAACCAGAGATGTATGCCGGTGATGGGAGAAGATTCGAAGTGAGTGATCTGGACGCGCAGGGGCGCGGCCTCCAGGCTTTGGGGAAGTACGCGCTCGAGGGCGTCGAAGGGCAGGGCGAGGACCAGATAGTCGAAAGTTATTTCGGCCTCGGTTTCGCTTTTATCGCCCAACTGAATGCGCACCTGCGATGAATCGGGAGAAAAAGCTTCGAGTGACGTGCGGAAGCGGATTTGGCCGCCGCGGGCGCGAATGTAGTCTCCCGCGCGATTGTAGAGGTCGGTCAGGGGAATGCTGGGAACGCCCATGTGGCGAGCGGCGGGAGACTTCATGGACTCACGCACGACCTGGGCGGCGGCGGAAATCGAAATCAGGTCGAGATCTTCGCTGAGAGCGCTGACCAAAATTGGCTTCCAGAAACGTTCGATTGCATTCGCAGTTTGGCGGTGCTGGTTACACCAGTCGAGAAACGAGCGGCCGGTGTCGGGTTGCGACGTGAGGGTTAGAGCGGCGATGGCGCGCGAAATCGTCAGTTTGTCTTTGGCTGACAGAAATGGAAAGCGCAGAAACGATGGAGCGGTGTGCAGAGGCGCAGGCAGCGGTGAGGCGTGCATCACGCTGGTGCGGCCGCCGGGCTCGATGAAAGTCATTTCGTCGAACCAGCGAATTTTGTCTTCGACGCCGATGCGGCGGTAGAACTCGACCAGGTTAGTGCAGACGCGGAAGAGAACGTGCTGGCAGTTATCGACGACCTCGCCGGTGCCGGGATGTTCGTAGGAGGAAGCGCGTCCGCCGAGGTAGGGACGGCGTTCGAAGAGGGTGACTCGGAATCCGGAGTCGGCGAGGGCGCAGGCAGCGGCGAGACCGGCGAGGCCGCCGCCGGCTACGGCAACGGTGGGCTGGGCGGTAGGGGTCATGTGTTGCTGCGACATTGCGATTCCAGAGCGAAAAGCAGGTTCCTCACCGAGCGTTCCGCCCGGTTCGGAATGACAAGTTTAATTGATTGCGGCATCAGGTGAGGCGTTGCAGGAAGCCTCTTCCCAGAACGCGGAGTTTTTCGCTGACTGTCAGGCTTATCTTGCCGCTGAAGACGTCGTACTGGCGTTCGGCGATTTTCTCGAGCAGCCGCCGGTAGATGTTGACCAGCACCCACAGGGCAGGCTGGCTGTCTTCGGAAATATAGGGAATCAGTTGATCGCCTGCCTGGTAGAGTTGGCGGGCGCGGTCGGCTTCGAGCGCGAGCAACGGGCGGAAGCGCGCCGCATCGGGCGCCGAAAGCAGTTCCGCGGCGGAGAGTCCGAACCTGGCAAGATCTTCTTCCGGCAAATACACGCGGCCCATGGCGGCGTCTTCTTTGACGTCGCGAATGATGTTAGTGAGTTGAAAGGCTAGACCGCATTGTTCGGCGAGCGGCTCGGCGGCGGGGTCGCGATAGCCGAAGACGTGGATGCAGACCAGGCCCACAACCGACGCAACCCGGTAGCAATAGAGTTTGAGATCGTCGAAGGTTTGATACTGGATGGTCAGGCCTGGAACCGCGGCATTCGCAGCCGGCGGGTTCTGGCTTTCGGTGTGGTGATCCGCGACATCCATCGCCGTTCCCAACGCGAGTTCGTCGAGCAGGCCCGCCCGGATGGTGTATCTGCGCTGCGCGTCGGTCAGAGCCAGCAGAATGGGATCGTCGGTGGGCTCGCCTTGCTGCACGCGGTGCAGGGCGTCGAGCCAGGTATCGAGTTTGTAGCGACGCTCCTCGAGACTGAGGTTGGGGTCGTCAGCAATGTCATCGCAGCGGCGCATGAACGCGTAGACGGCGCATAGCGCCTGCCTTTTGCGCTTGGGCAGCACCAGAAATGCGTAGTAAAAATTCTTGGCGTTGGTGCGCGTGATGCCGCGGCACACGGAATAGGCTATGGTGAGCTGCGCTGGGGCAGGGGTCCACGGAATCATTACCTGTTGCGCTCCCGCACTCATAGTGGCTGACCCGCCGATTTCCCGAAGAACTTCCCTAACACGGCCCGAGCCACCAAGGCGAGCTTGCGGGTTTTCGAAATCGCTGGACGGTGGCCGAGCACGGCGAAGTTCTGGCGCTCGATGGCATGGAGAATTTCCTGGCCGCCCCGGCTGAAGAGTTCGATGTCGACCGCCAATTCGCCGTCTACTTTACTTACCAGCGGCAGCCCGCGATCGAACCATTGGCGGGCGCGCTCGACTTCACATTTCATCATCTCGCGGAAGGCTGGGGTGTTGCGATTGTGCTGGATATCTTCTTCGCTCACTGCGTAACGGCGCAAGTCTTCCAGAGGTAAATAAATTCTGCCCTTGGCGTAGTCTACGCTGACGTCCTGCCAGAAGTTGGCCAACTGCAGCGCGGTGCAGGTGTAGTCGGAAAGTTGCTGGCGCTCGGCATCGTGATAGCCGCAGAGGTAGAGGACAAGATGCCCGACCGGATTCGCAGAGTAACGGCAGTAGGCGAGCACATCGTCGAAGGTTTCGAAGCGGGTGACGGTCTGGTCCTGGCGGAAGGCGATGAGGAGGTCGGAGAATTCGTGTTTTGGAATGTCGAACTTCCTGACGGTTTCGGCCAAGGCTACAAAAACTGGATGGCGCGGGCTGCCTCCATAGCAAGCATCGAGCTCGGTCTGCCATTCATCGAGCAGGGCCAGGGCAGCGGTTGCGTCTCCTACCTCGTCGCCCAGATCGTCGGAGATGCGGCAATAGGCGTAGACGTTGAGGAAATCCTGACGCAGGTTCCTCGGGAGAAACCAAGTGGCGACGGAGAAGTTTTCGTAGTGGGTGCGGGCGAGGCGGCGGCAGTATTCCTGCGCTTCGGCGAGGGATGGTGCAGATTGCGGGATCGCATATTCGGCGGGCAGGCGGCTCCAGCCCGCGGAAGCGGGTGTGATGGCGATGCCGGAATCGGCGGTAGTTGCAGGAGTCATTCAGTCGGTTCAGCTAGCCTCAGCGGCTAAAGCCGGCTGAGAATTGGCGCTTTTATCGCAGCGCTGAAGCGCTGCGCCACCCAAAAACCATCAGTGGCCGGGAATGATGGCGGTTTTGATGTCGCCGCCGCGGTTCAGCATGTGCCGGAGCACCTTTTGCAGGCTCGACAGAGGAGCCTCGCCGGTAATGTAATCGGTGGGGCGAATTTTCTTGGCCGCGATCAGGCCGAAGGCTCGGCGCACCGTCTCCGGCGTGTGATGGAACGTGGCTTTCAGCGTGATCTCGGAATAGTGCAGGCGGTTGGTATCGAGCTGCACTTTGGACCCACTGGCACATCCGCCGAAGAAATTGACGGTGCCGCCTTTGCGAACCATCTCGACCGTCCACTCCCAGGCGTCGGGACGGCCCACTGCTTCGATCACTACATCGCAACCGCGTTTCTGCGGAGTCAGTGTGCGAACCGCCTCGATCACATTCGGCACCTTGGTGGTCTGAACAATTTCGTGCGCGCCCATGTGCTTGGCCGCGATGACCTGTTCGTCGCGTTTTACCACCGAGATCACGTTACAACCGATGGCCCGCGCCACCTGGACAAACATCAATCCAATGGGGCCGCCGCCGATGATAGTTACCGTATCACCGATTTCCACCCCGGTTTCGTGCAGGCCGCGCAGCACGCAGGCCAGAGGTTCGGTCATGGCCGCGTCTTCGAAACTCACGTTGGCCGGGATGACCAGCATATTGGCCTCAACAATGCGGCGGGGCACGCGGATGTATTCCGCGTAGGCTCCGTTGTTGAAGAGCAGGTCTTCGCAGAGATTTTCCTGGTGCTTGGAGCAATAGAAGCACATCTGGCAGGGAGCGGAATTCAACGCGACTACGCGCATGCCCTTCTTGAAGCTGTGCACGCCCTCGCCGACTTCCTCAATCACTCCGGCCAGTTCGTGTCCGAACAAGGCGGGAGGCACAATCATGCGGGCATGGTAGCCGCGCTGGTACACCTTGAGATCGGTGCCGCAGGTGAGAGCGACCTGTACTTTGACCAGGACCTCGCCCTTTTCGACGCGAGGGATGGGCACCCGTTCGATCTTCAAATCTTCTTTGCCGTACAGGACGGCAGCTGTCATTTTTCCATTCACTGCTTGCTTCCTTCCCGGGATTCGCGGTTCCAGGCGGTACCCGGCTGTATCACGATCTTCATCGAAGACGGCTGAGGATGTGCCGCAAGTTCTAACGCCTGCGCGCTCTCCTGCAGCGGAAACCGATGGCTGATCAGCCGTTCCAAATCCATTTCTCGGTTCATCACAAAACGAACTGACTCATCCTGCAAATCAACAGAAGCGCTATAAGAACCGACCAGCGACTTCTCATCCACGCAAATCGCGGCCGGATCCACAACCACCTCGCCGCGCTGCGTCTGCGCAAACAACAGCACCCTGCCACCGGGACGGGCCGCATCCATCGCGGGACGGATAAGGCCATTGCTGCCCACGGCCAAAATCACAGCATCGGCGCCGCGGCCATCCGTCTGCTCCCGCGTGGCCCGAATCACATCCTGCTGGGACGCATCAATTGTAAGCTCGAAGCCAAGGCTTTTAGCTATTCTAAGCCTCTCGGGATACAAATCGGAAGTAATAACCGCGGCCCCTGCCTTTCGTGCCAGCACGCTCAGGATGATGCCGATGGGGCCCTGCCCGATGGTCATCACGGTCTCGCCTGGCTCCAGGCGCAGGGCTTCGATTCCCTTCATGCAAGTGTTCACAGGCTCTACAAAACATGCTTGCTCAAAAGAGACGCCTTGAGGGATCTTCACCGTTCCCTGGTCGACGATCCAATCCATGACGCGAACGTATTCCGCGAAGCCTCCGCCGGAAGGCTCGAATCCAGCAGTGCAGCCAACTTTCTTGTAGGTCAGACACTGGGCGAAGATCTTATGCCGGCAGTAGTAACACTGGCGGCAGGGAATGTGATGAAAGACTACAACCCGGTCGCCGGGCGCGAACTTGCTCACGCCTGCGCCTACCGCCGCTACCACGCCAGAGGTTTCGTGGCCGAAGATGCGAGGCGCCGAGTGGGAGCCGGAGGCAATCTTTTTCAGATCGGTGCCGCAGACTCCGCAGGTGTGTACGCGCACGAGCAGTTCTCCGGCGCCGATCTGGGGCACGGGAACGGTCTCGAGGCGGACGTCGTTGACTCCGCGGTAAACCGCCGCCAGCATAGTCGCAGGAATCGACTGGCTTTGGTCTTCCATCGCGACTTGTCCTGCAATTCCCATCTTTGCTTCGACGAACCCCCTGGCTGAACTCCCTGGTTGAACTCCTTGGATGAATTCCGGCTGCGATAGGCTTCAGCGGTCGGGTGTGTTATTTCCCGGGGCCGCCTGTCTGTCTCGGGTCGGTATTCCTGAACTCGACGTGCACCGTCATGGAATCCAGATACGGGGATTCAGGCGGCGTGAAGTGATAGGCCTTCACCTGCAACACAAGATAGAAATTATCCACCTTCATGATTCGCGTGGCGCCCACGGGAACCAACGCAAAAGTCGAAGGCCACAGCCGGCATATCGCGTTCTTCGCTTCATTCTTCGGATCATCCGACGGATTCGGCGATACCAGCAGGACGTTGGTGTAAACGGGGTGCAGCAGGTCTGCCATGGTTCCCTGCCAGGACGTGATCTTGGTATCGCCCTCTGGTCCCTGGGGAATAATTGAGAAGGCATAGCGGTCGTTGCCGGCCAGGTCTTTGATGCGCTGGCGGAAAAGCGGATCCTGCGGGGTGAGCTTGATGTCGAAGCTGTCTTCCACCACGCGGGTTGACCCCTGGCGGAAGCTTTGTGCGAAAACCTCAGTGGCGGCCGACTGCGCTGCCAGAGGCATTGCCATGCACAAGATCATGAGAAACAGCGGCAGTCGTTTCCTGCGGATTCTCATTCGCGACCTCCCAGGTGCAACCCGCCGGCCGCTGCTGGTTGCCGCTCGGGCTGCGCCGTGGCTACAGGAGCTGCGACTGGGTTCGACGGCCGGCTCAATTCCTGCCGGTAGCGCTCGAGATGCTCGCACAGCGCTCTTGCTGCCTTTCGACTGTTGGTTGCCAGCGTGGCAGTGCTGTGCCACAGCCACGGCCGGAGAGCTACAAAAGCTGCGAAGTTCGCAGTCTTGAAGTAGCCGTTGGCATCGATGAAGCGGGCAGTCTCGGGCATTTCAAAATTCAGTTCGTCGGAAATGACTTTCATCGCTCCGAACCCCAGGCCATGGGCTCTGGCTGCCGCTGCCACCCCGGCCGCTTCCATATCCACGGCCTGGGCTCCGTAGGCCTTCGCCAGGCTCGCCTTCTGTTGCGCTCCCGCGCCGGCTGTGAAGGTCACTAGCGAACTTCTTTCCTGTCTTATTCCTCGTCCCGGTCCGGGCGCGCACTCGATTTCGATCCGGCTTCCGTCGCGAGCATCGATTACAAACGCCGGCATGAAGAGATCGCCTGGTCGCAGACCTGCATCGAGCGCGCCGGCAAATCCCACCGACTGCAGCAGCGTAGGTTTGTACAACGCGATCGCCGCTTCGGCGGCGCGACGGGCAGCTTCGACGCCGATTCCGCCGCATACGATCACCATCTCGTCCCGCTCAAAGAAAATAAATTTGCGGCCAGCGTACCGATGTTCCACGCGGCTCAAGCTTCTGGTGAGCCGGCGGACTTCGCGTTCGAGCGCAGCTACGATGGCGACTTTAGGCATATCCGTTCGCCCGGAACCACTCGACGGCACGGCGCAAGGCGGCATCCGCCGGGATGGTCTTCCATCCCAATTCGCGCGCGGCCTTGTCGGAACTGGCCCACATCTTTTTCCTTCCCATGCGCACCGTGTCGACCGTGGCGCGCGGCTCGCGGCCCAGCAGGCGGCCTGATACCGTTTCATCCACTGCACCGGCTGCGTAGGCAACAAAATACGGCAGCTTCACTTTGGGCGAGGGCAGGCCCGCGATCAGGCCGAGCTTGTCGAGAATCTGCTTCAGCGTCAGGTTCTCACCGCCCAGAATGTAGCGCTCGGCGCTCTTGCCTTTTTCCAGCGCTGCAATGTGTCCGCGCGCACATTCGCCTACATCTACCAGATTCAGTCCCGTGTCCACGTAGGCGGGAAACTTCCTTTTGAGAAAATCGACCACGATCCGCCCGGTCGGAGTTGGCTTGACGTCCTGCTCGCCTACGGGTGTTGTCGGATTCACCGTCACCACTCGCATCCCGCTGCGGCCCGCTTCCATCGCCACCTGCTCGGCCATGAACTTCGAGCGTTTGTAATGACCAATCATATCCGCCAGCGAGACCGGAGAATCCTCGTCCGCCGGATGCCCGTTTCCGGTGAAGCCCATGGTGGCGACGCTCGAGGTGTACACCACGCTGCGCACGCCGTTTTTCTGCGCCGCGGCCAGAATCGCCCGCGTTCCCTCCACATTCGAGAGGTACATCTCCGCCGGATCCTGCACCCAGAGCCGGTAGTCGGCAGCAACGTGAAAAACTACTTCGCACCCGGCCATTGCCTTTTCCAGGGACGCTGCATCGCGCAGGTCGCCGGTCGCGGTTTCGACCTTCGTCGTCCCAGAGTTCAGGCCTTCCAGATTCTTCAGATTGCTGGTCGGGCGCACCAGCAGCCGCAAATCGGCTCCCTGCTCCGCAAGAGCACGAGCGACGTGGGAGCCTAGAAACCCGGTCGCGCCTGTGACGAAAGCTTTCAGAGCGGTTCTCAGTTCTCAGTTCTCAGCCAGAGCCTCATCGCTTGGGGAGCGGTACTGAGAACTGGGAACTGAGAACTAGTTTTCGGCCTTCTCCATCACCTTGGCATACGTTGTCAGCGCGAGCAATGGGAAATACTGGCGGTAGAGGTGATAGTTCAGATAGAACACGCGGGGAAAGCCCGTGCCCGTGTAATGTGGCTCATCCCACGATCCATCTTCCTTCTGCGTGCGCAGCAGGTAGGCAATAGCGCGAGCCACGGAATCGCTGCGGGTGTCGCCGACCGCGAGTAAGCCCAGAATTGCCCACGCCGTTTGCGAAGGAGTGCTTGGGCCCACGCCTCGCAGCGCCACGTCGTCGTAAGAACCGCAGGACTCACCCCAACCGCCATCCGGGTTCTGCATCATGCGCAACCACTCGGCCGCCTGCTGGATGCAAGGCTCATGGCTGTCCATGCCAACCGCTTCCAGGCCGCGCAGCACCAGGAACGTGCCGTAAATGTAATTCACGCCCCAGCGCCCGAACCAGCTTCCGTCCGGCTCTTGCTCGTCGCGGAGGAACTGGATCGCCTTTTTCACGGCAGGATGGTTCTTGTCATAGCCGTAGGCCGCCATCATCTCAAGCGTGCGGCCTGTAATGTCAACCGTCGCGGGATCGAGCATGGCGTTGTGATCGGCGAAGGGCACATGCTCAAACACCATGCGGTCGTTGTCCTTGTCGAACGAGGCCCAGCCACCGTTCTTGCACTGCATCGACAAGACCCAATCGATTGCGCGTTGCACCGACTCCCGTTGGTAACGTCCGTTAGGATGCTCGACGCGGCTGAGGGCCAGGCAGACCATGGCGGTGTCATCGACATCGGGATAGAACTCGTTGTTGAACTCGAAGTACCAGCCGCCGGGCTTGCCTGTCTTGTTCTTCATCTGCCAGTCGCCCGGATTCCGCACCTGCTTCTGCAGGATCCAGTCAGCGCACTTCACCATGCGCGAATCACTGGCCGGCACTCCCGCTTCGGCGAGGGCGAACATGGCATAAGCCGTATCCCATACCGGAGACATGCAGGGCTGCATGCGGAAGGTGTCCCCTTCTTCGATGCCCAACTTCTCAAATTCATCCAGCGCGCGGATCACCTGGGGATCATCGACTGAGTAACCCAGGCAACGCATGGCAATGGCGGAGTTCATGATCGAGGGATAGATTCCGGCAAGCCCATCGCTCATCTCGAAACGCTCGAGCATCCACTTCTCCGCGGTCTTCAGCGCGATCGAGCGCAGGGGCCGGATGTGCACTCGCTCAAACCAGTGCGTCATGCGGTCAAGGCAGAGAAAGAAATTCCGCCAGGATACGAGCTTTTTCGACCAGCGCAGGTGCATGCGAGACTTTTGCATGCCGCCGACAAACAGCTCTTCGATGCCCATCTCCCGTGGAATTTTCTTGAACGGCTTTTTGGCATAACAGATGGAGAGCGGCACCAGGATGGCCCGCGACCACGACGAAATCTCGTAGATGTTAAACCAGAACCAGTTGGGAAACAGAACGATCTCGGGCGGAATCGCCGGCACTGCGTCGTAGTCATACTGCCCGAAGAAACAGAGATAGATCTTGGTGAATGTGTTGACCTCGGTGACGCCGCCGAGTTCCAGAATTTTCCTGCGGGCGCGCTGGAGCACCGGATGATCCGCCTGGTATCCGGCCAGCTTCAGTGCGAAATACGCCTTGACTGAAACGCTGATGTTCGACGGCCCCGTGGGGTAAATGCTCCAGCCGCCGTCTTCATTCTGATGTTGAATGATCCAGTTGGCAGCTTTCTGGAAGCGCACGGGATCGACCGTTCCCAGCAGCGTGTGCAGCACAAGGTAGTCTGACTCGAGCGTAGTGTCGGCTTCCAGCTCTCCGCACCAGTAGCCGTCTTCGTGTTGAGCGGAAAAAAGAAGCTTGCGGGCGGCTTCCATGGCAGCACCGACGCGACTCGCCAGCCCGTCGATCTTGCCGAAGCGAAGTTGGGGTGCGGAAGTAGTATGGGGATCGGGGGAGTTAGTTTCCATCTCCATCAATGAGCGACTCCGTTAATCCGCGGTGGCGCTTGCCGGAGCGGCGGCGATAGCTTCGACAATCTCCGGCGGCAGCCCGAAGCGGACGTTCTCCGGCATGACTTCGAGTTCCTGCACATTGTCGAAACCTTTGGTGGCCAGAAACTTCATCGTTTCCTCCACCAGGCACTCTGGCGCTGAAGCTCCGGCCGTGAGCGCGATCGTCTTCACGTCGAGCAACCACTCAGCCTCAATATCTTTGTAGCTGTCGATGAGATGCGCGTTCGTGCCCAGGTTGCGCGCCACCTCGACCAGACGATTCGAATTGGAGCTGTTCTCAGAGCCGACGACCAGCAGCAGATCGGATTCCGAGGCCACTTCCTTCACCGCCACCTGCCGGTTTTCCGTGGCGTAGCAAATATCCTGCGCCGCCGGGCCTTTGATGTTGGGAAACTTTTTCTTCAGCGCCGCGATAATATCTTTGGTCTCGTCCAGGCTAAGCGTGGTCTGCGTCAGATACGCGACGTGATCAGGATCGGGCACGCTCAGCGATTTCACCTGCTCGGGATTTCCCACCACCTGCGTCACCAGCGGAGCTTCGCCCAGCGTTCCGATTACCTCGTCGTGATCGTGGTGGCCGATCAGGATGAGCGAGTAGCCTTCTTTGGCAAACTTCACCGCTTCGACGTGCACCTTGGTGACCAGCGGGCACGTTGCATCGATGACGCGCAACCCGCGCCGGGCGCTGTGCTCGCGCACCTCAGGCGAAACTCCGTGCGCGCTGTAGATGACGCGCTCGCCGTTGGGGACTTCATCTTCGCTGTCGACGAAGATCGCGCCCTTGCCGCGCAGTTCATCCACCACAAAGCTGTTGTGGACGATTTCCTTGCGCACGTAAATAGGCGGACCGAAGGCCTCGAGCGCGATGCGGACGACATCGATGGCTCGCACCACCCCGGCGCAGAACCCCCGCGGCTTGAGCAACAACAACGTCTTTCCCTGGCTGTTTGGCACTCTCAAACTCCCGTTCTTGTGAACTTCTTACTGATCAACCCAAGGCCCCTGAAGATGTCAAAATCCGGGCTTGCAACCGGTACGATCAGGGTACACGAACCCCATGGAGGCGATAGTAATAAACTACCGGAAAGTACCCTTCTGGTCAACGTAAGCGGCAGAAACGGCGGGGATTAGCAGTGAAGTGCGAGAATTTGTGGTTGACTAGCATCAACCGAGTCCGGGCTACCAGAGCCTCCGCACGCCGTATCCATCCAATGCCCGATCATTGCTCAGAATCGGTACGTTCTCCGCCTGAGCCTGGGCAATCAACATCCGGTCGAAAGGATCCTTGTGCGGACCTGGGAGCAAGCCGGCGCGGATCGCATGGGCAGCTGTTACCGAGACAGACTCGAATCTTTCCATAGCCAGATACGCCCCGAAGTTCTCGACAACGTCAACCTCAACATCTAACTTGCCCAGTCGGACTTTGGTTGCAATTTCCCACATCGAGGCGGCGCTCACAAGCACCGTGTGGTCCCGGTTCATGAGTAGACTCTGAGCTGACAAAGGCAGGGACGGACTTTTCACGAACCACCAAAGCAGGGCGTGAGTGTCCAGCAGAAGGCGCACGACGTTGCTATTCCCAGCCTTCGAGTTCTTCAGGAGGCAGCGGTTCGAAGAATTCCGGGCCTATCTTTATCTTGCCTTTAAGAGCCCCGGGCTTGCGATCGCCGCGCTTGTCTTCAATGGCGACCAACCGCACCACCGGTTTTTTCCCTCGCGCAATCACGATCTCCTCGCCCTTACAGGCCTTCTCGATGAGCCGGGAGAGTTGCGTCTTCGCTTTGTGGATAGTGATGGTTTCCATTTCGTATGGTTAGCTAACATATGTTAGCTAACCATACTTTTTTCGTCAAGAGTCGATTTCGCTCTACCCGTTGGCCTTGATCATCTGCTCGGCGTGCTTCCGCGAAGTATCGGTGAGCTTGGCCCCGCTCAGCATGCGGGCCACTTCCTCGGTGCGCTCTTCACCCACGACGGCGCGGATGCCGGTGCGGGTGCGGCCGTTGCGGTCTTTCTTCTCGATTACGTAATGCTGATCGGCAAATGTGGCGATCTGCGGCAGGTGAGTGACGCATAGAACTTGATTCGAGCGTGCCAGCGCTTTCAGCTTCTTTCCTACCGCTTCGGCGGCGCGCCCGCCGATGCCGGTATCGATTTCGTCGAATACCATGGTGCGTTGGTTGGCTGAACCTTGACGCTTCTTGCCAGGAGTTGGATGGAGCCCTGCTTCCACGCTCACCTTCAGCGCCAGCATCACACGCGACAATTCGCCACCCGATGCAATGTGCTCCAACTGCCGCATGGGCTCGCCCGGATTTGTCGCAATCATATAAGCGACCTCATCAATTCCCGTTGTTGCCCAGTTCCCTTCTTCTTCGCCGGTCGTCATCTGAATGCGGAACGTCGACTTCATGGCCAGATCATTGATCTCGGTCTCAACCAGTTTCTCCAGCTTGCGCGCAGCGTCCTGCCGGGATTTCGATAGCGCCCGCGCTGCCCGCAAATACTCCGCGCCGGTTTTGGCCAGTTCGGAGCGTAATTCGCGCAGGATCTCGTCTTTGTTTTCGATCTCGGAAAGCTTGCGCGCGACGTCCGCTCCGAAGGCGATAACATCCTCTAGCGCTGGACCATACTTGCGCTTCAGCCGGTCGAGCGCCGCGAGCCGGTCTTCGACCTCCGCCAAATGTTCGGGGGAAGCGTGGATTCCGCCGGCATAGTCCCTTACCGTGGCTCCTACATCTTCCACGCTGATACGCGCGGTTTCGAGTGCGGCGAGCGCCTCTTGAAACCTGGGCTCATATCGCGCCAAGTCTTCAATCTGCTTCTGCGCGGCGCGCATCGACGCGGATGTGGAACCGTCTCCCTCATAGAGCAGATCGAAAGCCTGCATGGCGGCGTTGTAAATCTTCTCGGCGTTCGCCAGAACGCGCTTCTCGGTTTCCAACTGCTCGTCTTCACCCGCCTGAAGTCTTGCCTCTTCGATCTCGCGCTTCTGAAACATCCACAGATCCACTAACCGCAGGCGGTCCTGCTCACCGCGCTCCAGATCGTCGATGCGCGCGCGAATTCCCTTCCACGCTTCGAATGCGGCCGTGACGTGCTCGAGCTGGCTTCCCGCAAATCCATCCAGTAATGCCAGGCGCGCCGGAGCATCAAACGACAGGATCGATTCGTTTTGCGCATGAATCGTCGCCAGATGCGGCGCCAGTTGCCGCAGCACTGCAACGGTGGCCGGCTGATTGTTTACGAACACACGGCCTTTGCCTCCGGCTGCAATCTCACGACGCACGATCAGCGAGCCGTCATCGGACTCGTCCAGACCGTTGTGCTCCAACACTTTTTCGATAGCATCTCCAACGCTGCCTTCGCACGTGAAAACCGCCGACACCAGCGCGCGCTCCGCCCCGGTACGAATCACTTCACTCGAAGCCTTTTCCCCGAGCAGCAACGCCAGTGCATCGATCAGTATGGATTTGCCAGCGCCGGTTTCTCCCGTCAGCAGGTTCAGCCCGGAGGCGAACTCCACCGCCGCGTTGTCGATGACCGCATAGTTCTCCAGCCGCAATTCAACCAGCACAGGCCGTCCTCAGTCGACGATCCGGTCGACGATGTCGAAGTTTTGCGCAGCATAGCATGAAAAGCAGTGGCCAGTGGCCAGTTGTCAGTGGCCAGTTTGTGCTGGGAGGGCTTAACGGTCTGTTCCATGAGTGGTCGGTCGAAGAGTCCATTCCCGTCGCCAAACAGAAAAGCCACGGCCGAAGCCGTGGCTCTGTAAAAGACCTCATGACTAGCCGGCCTTGCGGTGCTTATCCGCGCTTTCCTCCGTGGAACCTGTGGTGATCACCTGCTTGCGACGTTCCCGCAACCTGTCCTGGAATACGTCCCAACGTGGCCCGATTCCATTCGCGCTTTGGCTGATTACGACAGAGTCAGTGCTGGCCGCGAAGCCGCCCTCGGTAAGTGCCCCCGTATCGGTGTCGTCGGCCGCCGCAAAGTCCGCCGCACGGTTCGCAGCCGAATTCCCAGGCATCTGCCGTGTTGCAGGAGTAACGTTACGGTCGGTGCCCGCGCGGTGCATCACCGGATCCGCTTCCCACTTCGCTCGGTAGCGCCCTTCATAGTCCGTCCACTGCGCATCGGATTCCAGGTCCACTTCCTCATAAGGCGGGAAGTTCTCCACCTGCTGCTTCGTAAGCGGGATGCTAAAGTCATCTTTGTGCTCGGCCGACACGCGAAGCCGGTCCACGGGGACAATAAACTTCTTCGTGGTCAGCCATCCGCCGGTGTCGACCACCACGTAGTGAATGAGTCCGGTGAAGTGATCAAAAATCACATCGTCGATCTTGCCAAGTTTTTCATCGTTGAGTCCATATAACTTGGAGCCTCGAATGTCTTCTGTGGCATCCGTGAAGCGATAATTTCCGAGCAGTCCGTGCTTCGCCATGATTTCCCCTCCTTCGGGATCCTTACTGATTAAACGCTCCCCTTAGATGTCATCCGCGAGGCTGGGGTATGGCAGGAAAATAAAATTAAAAAGGGGGCGCTCCGGGATCCGCACGCACGTTATTCTTAGGATACGTCCTGCAAAGAAGCTCGCCTTGATCATCTATAATCGCGACAAGGTATCCTAAAACTACGATGCACCTTCCCCACATTGCACTTTTCGTCGGCGGCGAAATTGTCGAACTCGTTTCCAGTAGCGGTCCGGTCGCCAAGTTTGTTCTTCTCACCTTGCTGGCCTTCAGTTTTATCTCCTGGGCCATCATTCTCACGAAATGGAACTTGCTGCGCCGCGCACGCTGGCAGAGTGGACGATTCCTGCGCGCTTTTCGCAAGGCACAGCGCCTGCAGGATATTGCGACGGTCGCGGACCAGTTCCGTCCCAGCCCTCTGGTGGGCGTTTTCGAAGGAGGATTCCAGGAATACAAGCGCCAGTTGGCGGCGCATGGAGCCGCGCTGCGCAGCCTGACTGCGGTACAGCGGGGCATGCAGATCGGAGCCTCGGAAGAAATCACGCGCCTCGAGCGCAACGTGCCATGGCTCGCCATCACGGCAGCCGTCACTCCGTTCATCGGCTTGTTTGGCACGGTCTGGGGCATCATCGATGCCTTTCATGGCCTGGGCACAGCCGGCGGCGCCACGCTGCGCGCCGTTGCCCCGGGCATATCCGAAGCTCTCATTACTACTGCTGCAGGACTGGCTACAGCCATCCCTGCCGTTATCGCTTACAACCTGATCGGCAGCTCGATCCGCAATTTCGCCGCCAGCGGCGACGACTTTGGCCTCGAAGTGCTTAACGCCATCGAGAGCATTCAGCCGCAAGCCGCAGCAGAAGTGAGGCGTTAATGGCCTTCACTTCCTCCAACGGCCGCACCCAGACGGCTCTGGCCGACATCAACATCACCCCGCTGGTGGATGTCGTTCTCGTGTTGCTGATCATCTTCATGGTCACGGCACCGGTTCTCCAGTCCGGCATTGAAGTAAACGTGCCTAAAACCCGCACCGTCAAAGAGATCACCGAGGAACGGGTCGTCATCACCATCAATAAGGATCAGCGCGTGTTCCTCGGCAACGAGACCGTCAACATCAACGAGATCGCCGCCAGGCTGCGCCAGAAAATTCGCGATCCCCGCAACCAGTTCATCTTCGTCCGTGCCGATGAGGATGTCCCCTTCGGCGCCTTTGCCACGGTCATGGACGCGGTCAAGCAATCGGGCATCACTAACGTCAGCATCGTCACCCAGCCCCTGGAAGAAAATGGCGCGAAACGCTGAGATATTCTTCGAACACGATAACTGGGCACGCGCTCTCAGTTGGTCCGCGGGCTTTCACATCGCGGTGACTGGCGTCATTCTGCTCTACCCGCTGGTTTTCAAAGGATCCTCGGGCGAAGGTTGGGGCTCGCCTGGCGGTGGTTCAGCGATCCAGGTCGGGTTAGTCAGCGCTGTTGCCTTGCCGTCCACGGCTGCACAGACTCAGAACGTTCTGGCCAATGAATCCAAGGGCCTCACCAAGTCTCAACCCAAGGTTGAAGAGAAGGAACCCGACGCCATCGAGATTCAGGGCAAGAACTCCAAAATCAAGCCGAAAAAACCTCCCACGCCGACCAAAGCCAAGCCCGAACCTTCCCCCGAGCAGGAGACCAACCAGGTCGCTTTCGGCGAAGGCGGCCCGGTCAGCGGGCCTTACGGCAGCTTTGCTGCCGGCGGTGCTAAAGGCGGTTTCGGCGTGAACGGCGGCACCGGAGATTTTGGATCAAGATACGGCTGGTACGTCGAAATCATCCAACGAAAGGTCTCCGAAAACTGGCTGAAGTACGAGGTGGACCGCAGCATCACGGGCGCCGAACGCTGCTACATCACCTTCGACATCGCCCGCGACGGCCATCCCTACAACGTGCAGGTTGAGCAACCCAGCGGCGTGCCCTCGCTCGACCAATCGGCGGTCCGCGCACTGCAGCGGATCGACACCTTCGGCCCGCTGCCCCCGGACTACGGCGGCAGCAAGATTTCAGTGGAATATTGGTTCGATTACAGCAAGAAATAAACTTGTACGCCTGCCGGCCAGTGAGAGCATCTTAAAGCCTTGGCTAAAAATTCCGATGTAGAGAATAGAAAAGCCTTATAGAGCATCCATTTGATTATTCTCGAGGTTCCGGATTCGGGACTATGATCAACTTATATTGCCAATGAGAACATATCGGAGTACGATATTGTCGTGTGCAGTATCCTTTTGCCCGGGTTCGCGTAGCGGCTCCAAACGGATGGACGACAGACACAGACAGCCCCCGCACTTTACTTCATCCGGAGCGCCGATTCTTAGCGCCCTGAGCTTCCTGGTTCTGCTCTGCTCGCTCCTGGTTTCCAGTTCCGTGGCTCAGGACTGGGTGCGCACCGGCTCCGGCCTCGGCGTCGAAAAAGCCCGCCTTGCAGTTCCCGATTTCAAGGCAGCCAACACCGACCCTCAGAACGAAGCCCTGCTCAAGACTTTCAACGACACTTTCTGGAATGATCTGGACAATTCCGGAGTCGTCGAGCTCGTCTCCAAGAGCTTTTATCCCCTGCAAGTGCCGGCGCAACCCGCCGAGGTCACGTTCAATCTGTGGAGCGTGCCTCCGCCCAACGCTGCCATGCTGGCCTTCGGCAACTTGGGCGTCGCCGCGGGCAAAGTCACGGTGCAGGGGTGGCTGTACGACGTTAAGAACACGGCCTCGCCCCAGATTCTCGGCAAGCAGTACACCGACGTCGCTACCGCGGACGCAGCCCGCGTGATTGCTCACAAATTCGCCGACGAGATTATCTTTCGTCTGGGCGGTGGCATCCCCGGCATCGCCGAAAGCAAAATTTATTTCGTCAGCGATCGTAGCGGCCACAAGGAAATCTGGGTGATGGATTACGACGGCTCCAATCAGCAGCAGCTCACTCACCTGGGCTCCGTCTCGCTCTCGCCCCGCATCTCGCCAGACGGTTCGCGCATCGCCTTCAGCTCTTTAACCAAGACCGGCTGGGACATTCTGATATTTTCCCTCGACGTCAACCGCCTGGTTAGTTTCCCTCGTTTCGGCGGCACCAACCTTTCGCCCGCATGGTCGCCCGACGGCGCCCGCCTCGCGCTCTCTTCCTCTCGCGGCGGCAATTCCCAGATTTATGTCTGCGACGCCTCCGGCGCCAACCTCCATCGCATGACCACCAACACAGGTCCGGACGTTTCTCCCGCCTGGAATCGCAAGACGGGATCGCAAATCGCTTTCGTCAGCGGCAGCACCGGGCTCCCGCAGGTCTACACCATCGAAGCCGACGGCACCAATCAACAACGCATGACCGACCAGGGCTACGCGGTGTCGCCCAATTGGTCGCCCAATGGCCAGTTCCTCACTCTGGCGTGGACGCGCAAGTACGGCCCCGGTGAGCCCGGCTCATCCGACATCTATTTGATGGATATCGCCAGCAAGCAGTGGGTGCAGCTGACGCACGATGGCGGACGCAACGACTCTCCTTCCTGGGCGCCGGACGGCCGCCACATCGTGTTTCAATCCAGCCGTTCCGGGAAGGAAGAAATCTGGATGATGCTCGCCGATGGCACCAAGCTCCATCAGCTGACTTTTACCGGACGCAATACGCAGCCCAACTGGAGTTGGAAATAAAACGCTTCGTCGCAATTTGAAATCAATTTTCCGATCCGCAGGAGGATCTAACCGTGAAGAGGAAGAATATGAAACATCAAAGCTGGAAGGTAATCGCAACCGTCATCACTCTGGCCACCATTCTCATGCTCGGTGCTTGCAAGAAGAAGACCGCGCCACCGCCGCCCCCACCGCCACCGCCGCCGGCATCGCCCACCGCTTCCATCTCGGTGAGTCCGGATACGATTCAAGCTGGCCAGTCTTCAACTCTGACCTGGCAGACCTCCAACGCCACCGACGTTTCCATCGATGGCATCGGAGCCGTTCAAGCCACTGGATCGCAGCCGGTCAGCCCCACCGATTCCATCACGTATCACCTCGTGGCCAAAGGCGCTGGCGGAACGCAGGAGGCAACTACGCGCCTCACCGTCACCCAGCCGCCGCCGCCACCGCCCGCAGCCACTCCATCGCCCACCGACGAGGATCTGTTCGGGCAGAATGTCAAGGACATCTATTTCGATTACGACAAGTCCAACATTCGTGGCGATCAGCAGTCTTCCGCACAAGGCGACGCGCAGTTCCTCGGCCAGCATCCCAACATCAACTTCACGATTGAGGGACACTGCGACGACCGCGGCTCAACCGAATACAATCTCGCCCTCGGCGACCAGCGGGCCTCGACAGTGAAAAGCGCTCTGGTAGCGGCCGGCGTCAGCGCCAGCCGCATCAAGACCATCAGCTACGGCAAGGAGAAACCGTTCTGCCTGGAAGACAACGAATCCTGTTGGCAGCAGAACCGCCGCGGCCACTTCGTCTATCAGAAGTAGCCGGAGATTTTCCTGCTCAGGGGCGGAGCGCTGCTCCGTCCCTGACTTTGCTTGTTCGACTTTGCTTGTTTAACTTGGCTTGTTCAACCTAGCTTGTTTGACTTTGCCTGCTCCCAACGACGTTGCCGAAATATCTTCCCAACCCATAGCGCCGCCAACCCGTCTAAAATAGATTCCAGGAAACCTACGCCTATGACGCTACGACGCAGTTCCATCCTGATCGCCTTGCTCTCCACGCTTTGGCTGGCAGTCACTCCGGTTTGGGGCGCCAGCAAAGAAATGATTCAACTGCAAACTCAAGTCCAGCAACTGCAGGAGCAGATGACCGCCATGCAGCGCAGCTTCGACGAGCGCATGGGTGTCATGAAAAACCTGGTCGAGCAGGATACCGACGCGATCAACAAAGTTACTGTCGCGATCACTACCCTGCAAACCACACTACAGAAACAGCAGGGAGACTCGTCCACCCACGTCGACCAGCTCTCCGGCCAGATCCAGTCGCTGAACGATACCCTCGACGAACTCAAGGCTCGTCTGGCGAAAGTAAGCAAGCAACTCGAGGACATGCAGTCGTCACAGCAGAGCCTGGCTGCGCAGCAGGCCCAGCAACAGGCGCAGCAGCAGGCTGCGGCGCAGGCTCCTCCGCCCGATGTCCTCTATAACAATGCGCTGCGCGATTACAATGGCGACAAGAACGAACTCGCCACCCAGGAATTCTCCGACTACGTCAAGTTCTATCCCAACACGGATCTAGCCGGAAACTGCTACTTCTACCTTGGCGAAATTCAATTCCGTCAGGGAAACTACGCCCAGGCCGCGCAGAGCTACGACCAGGTTGTGCAGAACTTTCCCGCCGGAAATAAGACTGCTTCCGCTCAGTTGAAAAAAGGTTTTTCGCTGATCGAACTCGGCAAGCAGGATGACGGCATCGCCGAACTGCGCCGTGTAATCCAGCGCTATCCCAAATCCAACGAAGCCCTGCAAGCCCGCGAGCGCCTTCGCAAGCTGGGAGTCGCGCCCACCGGGCGGCCCGGGCAGTAGCTTCCAATCGCGAGCAGGAGCATCCTTTATGACTAAAATTTCCGACAACGATCCCGACCGCGCCAAGGGCGCCACCGAAGGTGAAAATCACGACCACGATGGGAACCTCGCGCTCTCCGAACCACTCGGACACCGCGACCAGGACCCACGCATCAAGGGCGCCGACACAGATTTCCCGGAGCCTGGAGGAAGTCCGGAACACTCCGGTGAAACTGGCGACTCGAAGGCAGTTGTGAAGAAAGCGAAAAGAAAGTGATCTGCAGTTAAAGAGTCTGATCTAGGGTGGTATGACTGGCCACCAATCACTGACCACTGGCCACTGCTCCTAAATCGCCATCGCGCCGACTTCTTTTTCCACCTCGGCGGTGTCGACCATCACGATGGCGTCCCACGGACATCCGTCAAGGAAGCACCCGTCCGGACCTTTGCTGAGACACTTCTTGCAGCCGATGCAGAGAATAGGATCGACCGCGATGCGCCCGAACGGCGTGCTGTCTTCGTCCGCCACCCAGAACATGCAGTCTTCCACCGGACAGTATTCCACGCAAGCCGGCGACCCAGCGCAACCCGTGCAGCATTCGGTGATGACGGCAAGTTCCTTCGGCTTCTTCTTCCGAGGCGTGGTCAGTCCCTTGGATCGCGGTTCAGACTTCATCTCGTCGGGAACCATGCCGACAGCTTTGGTGGCGCCGGGTGCAGGAGGCATGGCGCGATTATAGCGTGATCTGCGTCGAAGCAGAAGGGTTTTAGTCCCGACAGGGACGGCATTCATTGGCCCCGGACGTAAGTCCGGGGTCAGCGAACACAAGCAAAACGAGTCTCCGAAGGAGACGGCACTGGATCCCTCGCGTTCAGCCTCCGCGGCGGCCTGTCCCAGAACGGATTTCCAAAGAGAATAAGATCTCGCGCGCCTCACGCAACCTATTCCTTCCGGTATACTGAACCCCTGCAAAGGAGCTCCCCATGGCAGGAAAGAGTCTGAACCGCGTCCAACTGATCGGTAATCTCGGAAAAGATCCAGAAGTGAAGTACACGCCGCAGGGCACACCCGTGGCCAAGTTGACCATCGCCACCAACGAGCGCTTCAAAGACAAAACCGGCGACTGGCAGGACCGCACTGAGTGGCACAACGTCGTGCTCTGGCAGCGCCTGGCCGAGATTGCCGGCGAGTATCTGAAGAAGGGCGGCAAAGTCTACATCGAAGGCCGCCTGCAAACCCGCTCCTGGGACGACAAGACCAGCGGACAGAAGAAGTACATGACCGAAGTGGTGGCCAGCGACTTGATCCTGCTCGGCGGCCGCGGCGAAGGCGGCGGGGGCGGAGACTTCAAGGAAGGTTCGCGAGGCGCATCGGCGGGCGGCGGCAACAACTTCGACCAGCGTACGCCGGAGCCGGAGCACGCGACTGCAGGCTCCGGGCCGATCACGGATGAGGATATTCCGTTCTAGGCAAATCGGACTTTGGGTGGCGCAGCGCTTCTAGCGCTGCGATCAGCACGCCCCCTCATTCAGGGCTTTAGCCCCTGCGGGACGTGTGCATTGGAGATTTTCTCCATGACCGAACAACTTGCCGACAAGAAATGTGTCACGCGCGCGTTCGCGTTCGCGGATTTCAAGAAAGCGCTCGAGTTCGTGAATCGCGTCGGCGTCCTGGCCGAGGAGCAAGGCCATCATCCCGACATTCTGCTGGCCTGGGGCAAAGCCGAAGTTACGATGTGGACCCACAAGATCGACGGTCTAACCGAGAGCGACTTCATCATGGCCGCCAAGATCGACCGACTGGTCGAGTAACCAGCAATTATCCTGATTCTGGTTGGTCTTGCTGCTCCTTTCCCACCCGCATCGCCAGTGTCCACAACGCTGCAGGAATCAGCATGATCAGTCCCGTCCAAGTCGCGACTGTACGGGCGGCAATGCCGGCATCGAGAAGGCGTCCGCAGAAGTAAGCGCCGGCGGCGATGGTCAACATCGAGAATCCCAGATCGGCCGAGAAGACGCGGCCACGAAAACGATCGTCAGTATGCAGCTGCAAAAGCGTCGTGGAGAAAACCCAGACGGTTGATCCTCC
>JBEKWP010000047.1:0-24683 GCA_049512915.1 Candidatus Sulfotelmatobacter sp. | reverse complement strand
GGCCGCCGTGCTGGCGACGGCCGAGAAGTACGAAACCGTGGCGGAAGCGGTTGCCGACTGTTCGCTCGTAGTCGGGACCACAGCCATTGGCCATCGCGACCTGCAACATTCCATCCAGCGCCTGGAGGTTGGGGCGCCAGTCATTCGCGGGCATCTTTTAACCAGACATGCTGCAACCGGCGCTTGCGCGCTGCTGTTCGGCTCAGAAAAATTCGGGCTTTCGAACCAGGACATGAGCCACTGTCACTGGCTGATGCATATTCCGACTCGCGACGAGCATGCTTCGATGAACTTGGGGCAGGCGGTGGCGATTTGCTTGTACGAATTGGCTCGCGATCCGGCCGCAGTGGCGGAGCCTGAGAAGGGAAGTCCTGCGTCGGCAGCCGAGGTGGAAAGAATTACCGAGACCTTGCTCACCGCGCTCCGCGCCAGCGCGTATCCCAAGCTGAACTCGTCAGATTCTTTTCATGGTGCGGTGCGCCGTCTGGTGCGGCGGCTTCATTTGCAAACCGGCGACGCGGAATTCATGCTCGGCATGCTGCGGCAGATGGTTTGGAAGATGAGGAAAATTGATGGTGAAGAGGCAAAATCGGAAGAGGTAAAACGGGGAGAAGCGAAGGGTTGAGCCGCTTCGCTCACGGATGTTTTTCTACTGGAAAAACATCGATAGCTGTTCTTCGAAATTGAAAACGGAGTACCCACTCACTCGGGGCGGCTTGTCCGTTGACCTGCGGCGGGTTGAATTTCCATCCTCGTGCCGCTACCAGCGCCCGATTCGCAAAATACTTGCTTGGTCCTGGAGAAACGAACTTTGCCTCTGAGACGTTGCCCGACGCATCCACGGATACGTCGACCACGACTTTGAGACGTCCCTGGACCGTGTTTTGCGCGTTCCGCGAAACGTCAGGCATGACCTGGTGAAGCACACTGCCTCGCGCAGTTCCCGTGGGCGCGGGCGGCGCCTTCTCGGCAAACGGCGCGGGCGATTGGTCGGGGGGAACATCTGCTGGAGGCTTAGCAGGCTCAACTTCCGCCGCCGGCACCGACGGCTGATGGGACATGAGCTTGCTGCCAACCCACACCCCGAGGACGAGGGCCGCGACAAGGAGGGGCGCGACAAGCCACCGCTTGGAACGCTTGGGCGATGGGCGTGTCTCGACCACTCGCGTACTAACGGCAACTGGGGGTCGACTAGCCTGAGGTTGGAGCCGGATCAGAATATCGCTGGCTGTACAGCGCTGCTGCGGATCGATCTGCAGGCACCTTCGCGCGATTTCACCGATAGCTTGCGAAATGGTTGCGGGAACGACCACCGGCTGGCGGGCGAGGTTCTTAAGGCTCGGCTCGTTCTGGGTGAGGACGGCAACCAGCGTGGCGCCGAGCGACCAGATGTCGGCAGCCGGAGACAGTCCGGCGGTTGCCGCTTCGGGCGCATCGTAAACGCTGGGCGTGCGTGCGTCGCCACGCTCCCCGGGCTTGCTAAGCCGGTCCGCAGAAATCTTCAACTGATCGCCGACCGCCATGATGTTCGAGGGCTTGATGCGACCGTGCACAAACCCGGACTTGTGAAGATAAGCCAGAGCTTCGGCTGTAGGCCCCAGCATGGCGGAGGCTTCGTCCGGAGTCAGCGGCCGCAGCGGAAGAATCTCCGCCAGATTCTCTTCCGCGAATTCCGTGACGACATAGAGCAGCCGCGTGTCGTCGATCTGGCAGCGTCCGTATTCGAAGAGCCGAATCAGGTGGGGATGGGAAAGTTTCGCAGAGTCGGCCCAACGGGAAACCTGGTCGCCCTCGCGCGCATCTGCGGGGATCAGCTTGATGGCAGCCTTCCGCGGTTCCGCGCCGGCTCGGTCCGTGAGAAATACGGCGCCGTGATCCGAGCCTCCCAGCCATTGGCGCAGCGGGAACTTTCCATCCGCCACGCGGCCTTCCCAGTTTTTCCAGAGTTCGCTCAGAGTGCTCATAGGCCAAGACTTGGCGAAGCGCTATTCTATTCCAGCAAGGCGGTTGGCGCTCCTGAAATCGCGTGGCAAGGGCTGGGCTGCGGCAAAGACGGCGCTTCCGCAGGCGGCATAATCGATGGCGGGGAATATGTTAGATTGAAAGGCGGGCGGGCGCGTAGCTCAGTTGGTAGAGCAATGCCCTTTTAAGGCATGGGTCGCAGGTTCGAATCCTGCCGCGCTCACCAAGATTCGATGACTTGCGCTTGCATTGGCAACTTCAATCGATAAGGATGGTGTGGTGGCTCCCGCCATGGGAGCCAAGAGGATCGGCAGGCGAATCCCCAGACGACTAGCGACGGCTTCGGCTCGCGCACGGGACGATGAATCTTGCTTTTCGCGCATTCACAGAGTTTCGAAGCAGCGCTTGCAAACGCCAACTTGCGAAACATCTCGATTGTTCCTGGAAATTACCAACCCTTGTACAGGCACGGTCAACCGGTTCGCTGAGCGAAGAGCCGTCGAAATAACTACTGCTGTTGCTGAGCTTCGGCCCGGTGAGATTGCTGAGTCTCGTCGAGAAATTGGGACCACTCTTCGTCTGCGGCAAACTCCTCGTCGGGCGGAAGCACTGCTTCCGCCAGCGTGACTCGAACGCGAACCTGCAACTGAGTATCCGCTTACGCTACGTAGATCGCCGGCCCGCTCGCCATCAACCTAAGCCGACATTTGGATTCTCCCGCACATTTGAGCGAAGGCACAAATTCGATGGCTGACCGGAACCTTCTGGGGTTCCGGTCAGCCACAGATCACTGCTCTTCTGGCATTCTGATGCAGCTACTGTTTATCGTCTTCTCGTGCTTCCGCAACGTGGGACTGGTGCCCGGCTTCCGATACAGCCCTCACAAACGCCACTCCGCTTGCGGGAGTGGCCGCATGGCCCGAAAGAATGTTGCGAAACCTCATGTGCTGGCCGTAAATGGCGCGAGTCGAGTCATTATCCTGCTCGATTACCGCACCTTCCAAGGTCAGGCCGGCGAACACGCCTTTCGAGCGGGAATAGGTTAGCACTTCGGTGTTCAGCAATATGTCGGTTCCGGCGGAAGTGTGACGGCCGACTGGGCCTGCTGCCACGGATCCTTCACCAGTAAGCTCGAACTTGGTCGAAAGCAGATGCTGCAGACCACGGTCGTTCATGACCAGCATGACCAGATCCACGCCTTCGACGCCGATCTGCAATCCCCAGCTCCCACCGCCGATTGAAACGAATGCGGGAGCGCTCCAGCCTTCAGGGGTGCGACAAGAGGCCACGCCACGTCCGTGCTTTCCACCAAAGATGAAGCCGCCTTTGAGCAAGTTCGGCACTATGACGATGCACTTTGCACCGTTCAGCACTTCTTCCGGAATCCCTTTATCGGGGGTTGACATGATCGATTGCAGAACGTCGACGGACTTTTGCATGCGCTCTACTGTGTCTTCCCGGTCCGAGCCGGCAAACGCATAAGTTCCAATCATGCCCAGCAAGGTCATCAACAACAGCGAAATTGTCTTCTTCATGAATTGTTCCTTTCGGAGCTGTGAACTAAGAGGGGGGAGGGCTTCAGATGGGCTGACTTAGTTCAGAGATCTGAAAGAGACCGCAGGATTGCTCGCCTCCGCATGATGATCGCCCACGCGCCCGGGAATAGCTGATCTGAATTGCTCACTTCAGTCTGCCGGTCAAAAGCCGAAGTTCGTCAGCAAAGTTCGTCAGCGAAGTTCGTGGGGCTTCACCGACGCCCCTCGAAGTTTCGTTGGATAGTGAGCAATCCTGCACAGCATCCCGGCCAGTGGCGTGTCATGGTGGAGTGGCGAAGGTCGCGAAAATGAGAGCGGTGGTGAACTTATGACGATGGATCGGCTCCGCGATCGTTTTCGCAAAAGGCTGGCGGGCATCGCCGATTCCTGCTCACGGCTGACCGGGACCGTTAAGCCAACAACTCAAGATTTCGGATCACAAAGAATGTGCCCCTTCTGCAATCTGATTACACCGCGATCCCGGCGATCTTGTCTGGAGTGCGGAAAGGCGTTTGGAAACGCACAATGAACGAAAAGGCAACGCGCATGATTTAAGCGTGATCAATTTACGCATGGACAATTGGAACACGATCAAAGGAGAAACTTTATGCTTTGGACGATTTTCGTAGTGCTTCTGGTTTTATGGCTTCTCGGGTTCAGCCTCCACGTGGCCGGCGGCTTTATCCATTTGCTGCTTGTGGTGGCGCTGGTAGTTCTCGTGATCAACCTTTTGAGCGGCAGTCGAACCGCGGTCTGAAGACGCATTTACGGAAAAATGAGCTGGAGTCGAGTGTGGCTCTTCCGTGGATATGTCTTTGACTTGTGCTGGAAAAGGGACGCGCAAGCTCTCTCTCCGGGCCAAGGACAAGATGGGGAATCGATCGCGTATGCGATCTCAAGGTAGTCGAGTATCGAGCTTCGTCAGGGACATCGGATGCTGCTGTTCGTGCAGCAACCTCAGAAATGGATTGTTCCTGCCCGAATATCTCTCCACTCCCTTGCGGAAAATGGCGCGTCCTTGGAGCCATGTGGCAGTTTGCTCGGGGACTCGTGCTTTGCTTCGCGAGCCTGGGCGCGCTTGACGCTCAATACAAAGTGAACCGTTGCCCACAGGAAGTGGGCGCCGTCGGACTTGGTGACCAGTGCATCGACTGAGTTCAAGGCGCCGTAAGGCAATTCCAGACTGTCAGCCAGCATGACGATGGGAATCGCGGGCCGGACCCGCTTGATCTCGTTTGCAACCACTGCGCCATCCAACAGTCCAAGGTGGTAATCGAGCACGATTGCATCCACAGGCTGAGAGGCAAACAATCGTAGACCATCGTGGCCATTGGTTGCGGTTAGCAGTTGGTATCCGTTCTCCTGCAATGAACGCAGTTGTGCGGGGTCCCGGTTAATGCACAGGAGCGTTGGGTTGGTTGCCATGTCCGTTAGTTATAGGGGATGGCTTTCTTGGAATCTGCTCACAATTGCTCACCAGTCGGCGGGGCGGCCGGGGAAAGATCGTTCCTTCGGGTCCGGGGAAACGAGCGAAAGTGACCAGAAACCCGATCGTGAGGGGCCTAAGATTTAACAGATGTCTTTGGCCGAGGGGAAATCCTTTGAGAAAACAATATCTTCACCTGTCCGCTTACGCTTGTGACTTGTGTGCCGGTCCGGTCGTCGCCGGAGCAGTCGCGGTCCGCGAGAATGAAATCTCGAGAGAGACTGACCATAGACTGGTGGGAGCAATATGCCTGTCGTGCGGCCATCGCCAAAACGGGCCCACCGAACCGGGGCGGGCTCGTCATTTTTTTCCAATTGAATGGGATGCCCCAAGCGTGAACGGGGCGGGACACTTGACCACTGCATATCTAGAAGCGCTCAATCGTGCAGAATTACATTGAGCAGAGAGCTGTGAACCTGCAAAGCACCGTCTGCGCCGCCGGCGTAGTCAATAAAGCCTAACTTTCTGAATCGGTTCATAAAGAAGCTGACACGAGAGCGGGTGGTGCCAACCATCTCGGCCAAGGTTTCCTGGCTGATTTTGGGAACCACAGTTTCCGGAATGCCTTCCTTGCCGAAATGAGCGAGCAATAGAAGGACACGGGCCAGCCTCTTTTCGCTGGAGTTGAACAGCTGGTCGACCAAATCTTCTTCGTAGCGGATATTCCGGGCCAGCAAATACGCCACAAACATCTCAGAAAACGCAGGTTCGCGGTGCAGCGCGTCCATCATCGTTTTCTTGTCAACCCGCAGGATCTCGCAGTCGGTCATCGCGGCTGCCGAGCCCATGCGCAAGAGCTGACCGGCCAGCGAACCTTCGCCGAAGAAGTTGCCTTCACTCACGATGCCGATCGTCGCTTCTTTGCCGATCTTCGATACTACAGTGAGCCGAACTTTGCCTTTTTGAACATAGAAGACGGCATCTGCCTGGTCCCCTTGCGCAAATATCGTTTGCTTTTTCTCAACGGACAGGATCTTCCTGCCGTCGCCGATCGTCGCGAGGAAAGTATCAGAATCGAATTTGGCGTTCTTTTTGGCTGCTTCTGCAGGACTCATCGTTAAGTCAAGTATAGTCCGGGAAATAGAGGTTGAAGCCGCACAAATCATGAGAAGTTAATAATCTGCAAAGTGAGCGATTTTGCACAGTATGTCCGAGACAAATGTTTGATGCTAAGAGGTTGGTAGCGGCAGCGTTACGTCGATTGCGGCAGGCGTCTTCAGCAGTGTTGCCTCCGAGGGCTTATGTCAGCAACTGTTCAAGTTGGCTCAATTCTGATGAAGCAGGGGCCGGGGATGGCGCAACGATTTCAGGTGGAGAGTGAGCCCTGCTCGGGAAACTGGAGCTTGGTCAAGACTTTGGATGGCATCTCTGTTGACCGCAAGATTCATGCGGCGGGGTGGAACTTCTTCTTCATGGCGGCGGAAGTCAAGGTGATGTTCCTCGGCGTTCCAGGAGCGGCGAAGATCCAAAGCGCTCTACAGCGGATTCTAGCGAAGGTGAAACCGCAACACTTTAATAGCCTCGAAGTGACTGGAATCGTCGCCAGCCATTTTCTGGGAGTGCCCTACGTCACGGTTTCGGCGCACTCGCGACACATGCAACAGGGCTGCTATCTGGATAGCTCCGAGGCGCGGCAGGCTTCCAACGACAGAACGGAATCGGCCAAAGGCTGACTCTGTCTCCCACCGGACGGTGACTAAGCTTCGTTCGTCCGACGAGCAACTACTCGTCGGAAGCGATTAAGCGCCGGTCGCGATGCGGGTTCGTACGTGGCAGACCAGTACTAAGCTCGCACTTTTCGCCCGGCTTCACGCCACACGTCGGGCAGCGAACCGCCAGGGGTTCCTTCTGTTTTGCCTTCATTGCGCCATAATGCAGCGTTGCTCAATAAGAAAAATGGTCAATAGTGACCAGTCCTCGACCTCAATTTAGTTGGATACTGACGAGAGGAAACTTCAATCAATCCTCAAGTGCTTCTTGCGGCTCCCCGGGAAAGCCTCATGCGGCAAGTGTTCTCACCAGGCGAAGGGAAAATGGCCATACCGAACATAGTGATTCCAAATCGTGCCCTGGAGGTCGTTGGTTCCCGACCGCCCGCGCAGGGGAAGACCTCAACTGCCCGCGTGCGATCGCATCCGAAGTTATCGCTGCCCAGTCGCATCGCGGTCATCGGGAATTTTCTTCCGCGCCAGTGTGGAATCGCCACATTCACCACCGATCTGTGCAGCGCCATCTCCGCGGAGTATGGCAATGCTCGATTGCTGGCGCTCCCAGTTAACGACACGCTGGAAGGTTACGACTATCCGGCGCGGGTGCGATGGTCGCTGGCTCAGGACGAGCTGTCCTCGTATCAGGAGGCGGCTGAATTCCTGAACTTCAACAATATCGACATGGTCTGCCTGCAGCACGAGTATGGAATTTTCGGGGGCGAGGCGGGCAGCCATATTCTGCATCTGCTGCGCCGCCTGAAAATGCCTTTAGTGACCACGCTGCATACGGTTCTGCGCGAGCCGGATCCCGACCAACTGAGGGTGATGGAAGAAATCGCAGAACTCTCGGATCGGCTCATCGTCATGAGCCAGCTTTCGTCCCAGTTCCTACAGGAAATTTTCAAGGTGACGGGCAGCAAGATCGACATGGTTCCACACGGGGTTCCGGATCTCCCATTCCTGGATCCTAATTTTTACAAAGACAAGTTCGGAGTGGAAGGGAAAGCGGTTCTGCTCACATTCGGCCTGCTCTCGCCGAACAAGGGAATCGAAAATGTGATTCAGGCGCTGCCGCAGATCTTGTCCAGGCACAAGAATGTGGTTTACCTCGTCGCCGGCGCGACTCATCCCCACGTTCTGCGCCGCGAGGGTGAAAAATATCGAGCCAGCCTGCAGGCCCTGGCGAAAGCGGTGGGAGTGGAATCGCAGGTGATGTTTCACAATCGCTTCGCCAGTCCCGAAGAAATGGCCGAGTTCATTGGCGCCGCAGACATTTACATCACCCCTTACCAGCATGAAGCGCAGGTGGTTTCGGGAACGCTCGCCTATGCACTGGGAGCGGGCAAAGCGATCATCTCAACTCCGTATTGGCACGCGATGGAGCTGTTAGACGACCGCCGGGGCGCGCTGGTCCCTTTTCAGAATCCAGACGCGATTGCGCAAAAGGCAATCGAACTTCTGGACACTCCCGCACTCCGTCACGCCATGCGGAAACGGGCCTACCTGTTCGCGCGGGAGATGATCTGGAAAAGAGTGGCGCAAGGCTATATGGAAAGTTTCTCTCGAGTGCGGAACGATCGCATGGAGAATCCCCGGGTTCAGTTCTCGGCGCGCGCTGCGCCCAAAGATCTCAACCGGCTGCCAGAATTGAAGCTGGATCATATCAACGCGCTGACCGATGACACCGGAGTGCTACAGCATGCAATCTTCACCGTCCCCAATCGGGGCGAGGGGCACACTACCGACGACAATGCCCGCGGACTTATCTTCACGGTGATGCTGGAGGGCGTAGGCAAGCATCAACCGGAAAAGGATCAACCGGACAAAGATCAACGGAAGAAAAATGAGCGGGAGAAAATAGATTTGCCGATTGCGAATTTCTCTGCCCGCTATCTGTCGTTTCTGGAGCACGGGTTCAATCCGGCGACCGGAAGATTCAGAAATTTCCTCGGCTATGATCGCCAATGGAACGAAGCGGTAGGTTCTGAAGATTGTCACGGACGTGCGGTCTGGGCGCTGGGCACGGTTCTAGGGCGGTCGGGTGATCAAGGCTTGCGGCGTGCAGCCGGTCGTCTCTTCGAGTTGTCGCTGCCTGCCGTTGTAGAGTTTTACAGTCCTCGCGCCTGCGCCTACACCTTGCTTGGAATTCAGGAATATCTCGATGCCTATCCCGGCGACCGCGACGCGCAGAAGATCAGATCGGTGCTGGCCGGGCGGCTCCTTGACCTGTATGAGTCGATCCGACGCCCGGATTGGAAGTGGTTTGAGAACGTTCTGGCTTACGGCAACGCAAGACTTCCCCAGGCCATGCTGCTGGTCGGCTCCGCTTGCTCAGATGATCGCATGGTTTCGGCGGGGCTCGAAGCGCTGAACTGGCTCACCGAAACGCAGCGCTCGGAAGCCAGTGGCGCGGAAAGGGACGGCCATTTTGTGCCGATTGGGTCGCAAGGTTTTTATCGTCAGGGTGGTGATAAGGCGCGTTTCGACCAGCAGCCGCTTGAGGCTGCCGGCGCCGTATCTGCGTCTCTGCAAGCCTACCGTATGACCGGGGATGTTAGCTGGCGCGGCGAAGCCTGGTCGGCATTCAACTGGTTTTTGGGCGACAACGATCTGCAAATCCCCCTTTATGATTGCACTACTGGGGGCTGCCGTGACGGCCTTCATCCCGACCGCGCCAATGAGAACCAGGGCGCGGAATCGACGCTATCGTTCCTGACGTCGTTGCTGGAGATGCGCGCTCTGCAAGAGTCCGAAGCAAAGGAAATCCCATCATGAACGTCCCCGTACAAAACCCTGTAGTGGTTCCCAGTTCTCGCTACGAGCCGTTGCTTCTTCGCCACCCTGGCAACCCGATCCTGACTAGTAAGGATTGGCCATACTCGATCAATAGTGTGTTCAATCCGGGCGCGACGCTGCTCGCGGATGGCTCTACGCTGCTCCTTTGCCGCATCGAAGATCGGCGCGGCTTGTCGCATTTTTGTGCTGCGCGCTCCCGAAACGGTGTCGATGGATGGCAAATTGATCGCGAACCCACTTTAATGCCCAGCGCGCAGGACTTCCCAGAAGAGATCTGGGGCATTGAAGACCCTCGCATCACCTTCGTGCCCGAACTGCAGCGATACGCCGTTACCTATACCTCCTATTCGCGCGGCGGTCCCGGAGTGTCTCTGGCTCTGACCAAAGATTTTCGCAGCTTCGAACGCTACGGCGTGATTATGCCGCCCGACGACAAGGACTCGGCGCTTCTGCCGCGACGAATCAATGGATACTGGGCGCTGATTCACCGGCCTGCGACCAATCTCGGGGCTCACATATGGATTTCCTATTCTCCCGATCTGCGCCATTGGGGAAGACACCGGCTGATGCTGGAAGCACGCCGTGGCGCGTGGTGGGACGCAAATAAAATTGGTTTGTCGCCGCCGCCCATCGAGACTCCCAGAGGATGGCTCGTGCTCTATCACGGCGTAAGACAAACGCCTTCCGGCTGTCTGTATCGCCTGGGCTTGGCCCTGTTTGAGCTGGAGAATCCGGCAAAATGCCTGCTGCGCGGAGATTCATGGATCTTCGGGCCGGAGGCGGCGTATGAGGTCCACGGCGACGTAGACGATGTTGTATTCCCCTGTGGTTACACGATGGACGCCGACGGCGACACGCTCAACATCTATTACGGGGCCGCGGATTGCGCGATTGCGCTGGCTCGGGCTAGCGTCCACTCCCTGCTAGCCTGGCTCGATGACAATGGCAGTTGCGAGCGCCGGCAGCGAGCGCAGGATTTGTAACGCCGGGCCGTGTTTTCGCCATGTGAGCTATCTTGCTCAGACACTAAAGTCACCACCTGTCATTCTCTAATCTCCTGAGTGTGCAGACGGAGCCGCGGAAGCTGATTCGTAGCTCTCAATTCATAGGTCGCTGCAGCGACCACATCCAGCCAATCGGCATTTTTAGTCCGCGTGTCCGCTCGCGAACCTGCGGCGGACACGATTCGACCCTAGAAATTATCGAACCTCAAAACAAACGGCAGCCCTCGAGCGGATGAGAGGCGTGGCCCGCAAGAAAAAGAAAGGTCAAAGATCATGCCTTTAATTCAACTGGTGGAAGTACTGATCGTAGTGGGTGTACTCCTGTGGCTGGTGAATCGCTTCATCCCCATGCAGTCGTCCATCAAGTCAATTCTCAATGGTGTGGTGGTAATCGTCGTCGTTCTCTGGCTGCTCAATGTCTTTGGGCTGTTCCATTCCCTTTCTGGGATTCGTCTCGGAAAGGGATGAGATCGTCGACGCCACTCTCAAAAATACGTCGCAAAACCGAAACTCTGAATGAAGCTAGATGCTAGGCAGATTCCTGCCCCAAGGAGACTTTGTGAAAACAAGATTGTCGTTAGCCGTCGCGGTGGCTCTGAGTTTGCCAGCAGTAGCCCAAACCAACTCTCAAACCACCGTCGAGGTCGAGCATATGAGTCCGACGCCCACGTTCCGCGTGGTAGTCACCAGCCGGAGCGTGCGGGCCATCGACTACGAGCATCGCAGCGGAAGTTCGAAGCTGGATTTTGCAGGCACAAGTCTAATGCCTGGAGCAAACGGCGTAGCGCATGTGAACAGCAAGCGGGGGTCGATCTCAATCGATGCGTACTTTAGCAACCTGCAAAGGCCGACGACTTTTGGCAACGAGTATCTGACCTACGTCCTATGGGCGATTTCGCCTGAAGGCCGGGCCGTCAACCTGGGTGAAGTATTAGTGGGCAACGACGATCGCAGCCGACTGCACGTCACCACCGACCTTCAGGCCTTCGCGCTGATCGTTACCGCAGAGCCTTACTATGCCGTGCGGCAGCCCAGCAATGTAGTCGTGCTTGAGAATGTCATTCGCGAAGACACCAAAGGTACCAGTGAAGCGGTGAATGCGAAGTATGAACTGATGGAGCGCGGCGGCTACATCCCGACCGGCTACAAGTTTGATCCGGTGGTCCTGAATGCCAACTTGCCCCTGGAATTCTTCGAGGCGCGCAACGCCCTGCGCATTGCTCAATCGGAGGGAGCGGAGCAGTACGCTCCGGACAGTTATCAGCATGCCGTTCAGTTGATGAACACGGCGGATACAGATGCCACCGACAGACATATCGACAAGAAGCCGCTGATCGCGGTCTCCCGCGAAGCGGTGCAGACGGCGGAAGATGCACGCGCCATCGCCGTGAAGAAGGAAGACGAAGCGCGCCTGGCCAACGAACGCCAGAATTCGGCCGACGAACAGGCACAAACGCAGGCACAGGCAGATGACGCGATGCGGCAGAAACGGCAAGCCCAAGCTGCCACGGCGCAAGCTCAAGCGAATGCGGCGAACGACCAGGCTGCGGCGGCGCAGGCTGAGTCCGATGCGGCAAGGGCCCGGACGGCCGCGGCAGACGCGCAGGCTGCCACGGCGCAGGCTCAATCCGATATGGCAAATAACCAGGCTGCATCGGCAAGCGCCGTTTCCGCAGCGCAGGCGGATGCCGAACAATCCCGCCTCGCGGCACAGCAGGCCCAGGCGAACGCGCAACAGGCAGACACGGATAAAGCGGCCATGCGTGCGAAATTGTCCCAGCAATTGAATTCGATTCTTCAGACTCGCGATAGCGCCCGGGGGCTCATCGTCAGCATGTCCGATGTTCTGTTCGACACCGGAAAATTCTCGTTGAAGCCAGGGGCGCGAGAGAAGCTGGCAAAAGTAGCCGGTATTCTCCTCGCCTATCCCGGACTCAACATTGAAGTCGGCGGATACACCGACAACGTCGGCGGCGATGCCATGAACCAAACTCTTTCTGAGAACCGAGCCGACTCAGTGCGCGACTACCTGGTGCAGGAAGGCGTAGCCGCAAATTCAGTAAGCGCCAAAGGCTTCGGCAACACTTTGCCGGTAGCTTCAAATGACAACTCCGCGGGCCGGCAACAGAACCGCAGAGTCGAACTTCTCGTGTCGGGCGACGCCATCGGCAACCCGGTGAACGCGACCACAGGAAGTTTGCAATAGCACAAGATGCACAAACGATCGAATCGACAACGGAGGCAACAACCCATGAAACTAGCAGGAATTATCAGCACAGCAGTACTGTCTTTGAGTCTCGCAGCAGCAGTTCCCGCGTATGCTCAGCAGGAGCAGCACGATCAGCAGGAAGATAAGGACAAACCTGCGGAGAAGAAAGCTCAACCAGAAAAACCCGCAAAGCAAGAGGACAATAACGCCAGGCCGGAGGATAAGAAGGCGCAGCAGGACAATAACGCCAGGCCGGAAGAAAAGAGCGCACAACAGGCTAAGGGCGCAGAGCCGGCGCGGCGCGCCGGTGCCGGCCGCATTCCCGACGACAAGTACAAGGCCAACTTTGGACAGGGACACACATTTCATGTGAACCAGGGCGACTACAATAATCACCGCTTCCAATACGGCGGCTATTCGTTCGGGTTTGTTGGCGCCTGGCCAGGCAATTGGCTCTACACGCAAAACGTTTATGTCATCGACATTGACGGCGTGTATTACCTGTGCAATCCAATGTATCCCGGCGTGAATGTTGAACTGAACGTCACACTATAGGGGTCATCCGGTTACCCAGCCTGTTTACCAAGATCGGCGCGAGTCCTCCATTCGGTGGGCTCGCGCCGCTTTATTTCTGGCACGAGTAGGTGTCATCTCAACGGGGCGTTGACAGGCATTATTTGCGACACTCACCAAAGTGAGTCGTATTGCACAGACGCGGCAGTCGTATCCGTGACATTGTTGCGTCTGACCCATCGCCCTCAATCCACGCAGCCCGCAGCAGCAAGGTTGAACCGGGCAATCGAAGGATGATCTGGCAAGGTGATTCAAAATGCGTACCTCCCGTTTTCTGTTGTTAGCAGCTCTGATGCTGGCCGTACCGGCCAGTTTGTTCGCGCAGTTCGGTGTGTCGATCACGATCGCTCCCCCCGCACTGCCTGTGTACACTCAGCCCGTAATCCCCGAGGTCGGCTATATGTGGACGCCCGGCTACTGGGGGAATGGCGATGAAGGTTATTTCTGGGTGCCCGGCACCTGGGTCGAGCCGCCTGAAGCGGGCTTGCTCTGGACTCCCGGTTACTGGGGTTGGGGCGGCAACGCTTTCGCCTGGAATGAAGGCTACTGGGGCCAGACCGTCGGCTTCTATGGCGGCGTCAACTACGGCTTCGGCTACGGCGGCGTCGGCTATGGTGGCGGATATTGGAACAACGGAGGCTTTTACTACAACCGTTCAGTCAACAATATAAGCGGCGTCACCAACATCACCAACGTTTATAGCAAGACCGTAATCAACGAAACCTCGGTGAACCATGTCAGCTACAACGGTGGCAGCGGCGGAATTGCCGCACGCCCGACGGCTGCAGAAGAAACCGAGGCACGCGCGCAACACACGCCGGCAACCGCGCTGCAAAAGCAGCACGTGCAAGCTGCCAGCTCTGATCACGCGCTTCTGGCGTCCGTAAACCACGGACGTCCGGCAATCGCTGCAACCTCCAAGCCGGGAGAGTTTAGCGGCAAGGGCGTGGTACAGGCTAAGGCAGCCGGAGCACCCTACAAGGCTCCTGTCGCCGGGAACAAGGCTGCTGCGAACAGAGCCGCCGGGAACAAGGCTACCGAGAACAAAGCTACCGAAAACAAAGCCGCTGAGAATAAGGCAGCTGAGAATCAGGCAGCTGAGAATAAGGCAGCTGAGAATAAGGCAGCTGAGAATAAGGCAGCCGCAACCCGCTCGACCGATAACAAGGCCGCTGCGAACAAAGCAGCTGCGGCCCGCACGACCGAGAACAAAGCTGCTGAGAACAAGGCAACTGAAAACAAAGCCGCTGAGAGTAGGGCGACCGAGAATAAGGCAGCTGAGAATAAGGCATCTGCGGCCCGCACGACCCATGACGAGGCCGCTGCGAACAAAACAGCAGCGACTCGCACGTCCGAGAACAAGGCAAGTGAGAACAAGCCAACCGAGAACAGGGCAAGTGAGAACAATGCTGCTGAGAACAAGGCCGCCGCGAACAAGGCGACCGCGAATAAGGCAGCTGCAAGCCGCTCGAACGAGAACGCAGCCGCAAAGCCTAAGGAGACACGTCCGGCGGCGGAGTCGAGTAAGCCGACTGCGGCTCATGCACAGCCTGCGCCTAAGGCCGCCCCCAAGCCGGCGGCAGCCCATGCGCAGCCTGCTTCCAAGCCAGCAACGGTGGCTCACGCGCAGCCTGCTCCTAAGCCTGCGCAAGGGAAAGCTCCACCAAGTAAGGAAGAGCCTCGTAAGTAGCGGAGACGGCGACGTATTCGCATCCGTTGCTCGGAGGTGTAAGGAAGCTGATTCACTCTGATATTGGCGCGGGTCCACAGTGTGGGCTCGCGCCTTTGTTTCCGGGCTGAGATCGGCGATCGAAGGGGTACCCGGTATCTCGATGTCCACCCACCGTCATCGGTCCGCTTCTTACACGAAGAATTGGATCCGTCATTCGACCATTTTCTTTTTCTCTGAGCAGTTTTGACCATTAAGAAACCGGCGAAACGCCTATAACCAAAGCTGATCCGTATGAGAAGAGGAGCAAAAACATGATTGGAACCGTATTGATCGTGATCCTGGTTCTGGCACTGATCGGGGCGCTGCCGCGCTGGTCGCACAGCCGGGAGTGGGGTTATGCGCCAACCGGCGGCTTGGGGCTTGTTCTTTTTATCGTTGTGATCCTCCTGGTCCTCGGTCGTATTTGAACCAGGCAAGAAACCAAATGGAGGCACCATGTCACAAACCGTAGCCGAAAGAACGGCCGAATACATCGCTGATTCAGCCAACCAAGCTTCGCGCGCGACCACCGCGGTAGCCGATGCCATCGAGGACGGTGTAGGAGTTGCGAGGCGTGCCGCGAAGCACGGCGGTGATGCCGCTGAAGAATTCTTGAATGACACCACTCAGCGCTTCCAGCGACATCCTCTGTTAACTGTTGCCACGACGTTCGCGATCGGCGTCACAGCCGGAACATTTATCGGCTGGACCATGAAACGAAGGTAAGGTTGTCTCGCCGCCTTGATACGGTGAGACCCTGATTGAACAATTGAGTAGGGAGAATGATGATGACAACTAATGAGCAGAAGAAGTGTGCGCACCTGCCATGCCGATGCATGACACAAAACGGGGAGAAGTATTGCGGTCAAGCCTGCAAGGAAGCGGGATCGAAGGACGTCGAAATCGCTTGCCAGTGCGACCATGGCAGTTGCCCGCTCACCGTGTGAAGAACAGCCTGCGCTTAACGTGGAGGCTGGTTCTTTAGGTTGACCGTTTTTCTAGATTGACCGAGGAGAATCTCGACATGATGATGCGCTGCATTATGCTCTTGCTCCTGGCAGCGGCGGTCGTTGCCCTGCCGGCGCTGGCAAAGGCGCAGTCATTGGCCGATTCGGGAGATCCCCCCAGCCGTGACACGGTAGCGGGCACACCCCCGGTGCAAACGGACGTGGCCTACACGCGGCCGACCAAGGCAACGAAGCTCCACAACTACCTTTTCGACGTTTTCGGCCCATACCCTATCGCTGGCGCCGCCTTAGCGGCCGGCCTGAACCAGATATATGACACCCCGCCGGAGTGGAAGCAAGGTGCCGCGGGTTACAGCAAGCGCTTTGGATCCAACTTCGGCATCGCAGCGGTAACTACGACGACGCGCTATGGACTTGCGCAAGCCTTCCACGAAGACACGGTCTACTACCGCTGTGAATGCAAGGGCGTGCTTCCGCGGCTGCGCCACGCGGTGATCTCGACTTTGACGGCACGCCGCGGCCAGGACGGCCACAGCGTCTTCTCTTTCCCTGCGCTGGTGGCGCCCTATGCCGGCACCATGACTGCCGTCTACGCCTGGTATCCAAGACGCTACGGCGCCGAGGATGCGCTCCGGATGGGCAACTACACCTTCCTGGGATATGTGGGCGGCAACATCGCCCTGGAATTTATCTATGGCGGGCCCCACTCCCTGCTTCATCGCATGCACTTGCCGAATGGGCCCGCTGCGCCGACTCCGGGTACAAACCCATGACCGACCGCGCACTCAACGCGCCCGCGAATGCAGCTTCACTTCTTCCGAGGCCGTCGACCCTGCCTGTGCCTTCTGCTGTCCCGGCCAAGGGCGCGATCAGCCAGTTTCTGGAGTGGTTCGGTGATCTCGGAATATTTTTCTGGCAAGTGGTTCGGGCTGCAGTAACACCGCCATTCGAATTTCGCGAACTGTTCCGACAACTCGATGAGATCGGATCGAAGTCCCTCCCGCTAGTCGCCCTGGCGGGCGCCGCCACCGGCATTGTGCTCTCCATGGAAGCTCGTTACAGCCTCACTCGATTTGGCGCCAAGTCATTGCTTCCCGCCGCAATCGTGTTCTCCATTATCCATGAGACTGGCCCGATCATTACTGGTCTGGTAGTGAGCGGCCGGGTGGGCGCTGGCATTGGCGCCGAGCTGGCGTCGATGAAAGTGACCGAGCAGATCGACGCCATCGAGTCCTCTGCGGTAAATCCTTACCGGCTGCTGGCCGCGACCCGCATCCTGGCTTGCATCCTGATGCTGCCTTTGCTGACCCTCGCTGCCGACGCCTCCGGCCTGATCATGGGCTGGGTTACGCAGGCGGTGGCTGAGCCGCTCTCGTTTCATCAGTTCGTCAGTAGCGGTTTTAAGGGCGCCGGGTTCAGCGACTTCCTGCCGCCCACGTTTAAGACGATGGTGTTTGGCCTGATCATTGGTCTGATCGCGTGTTTTCAGGGAATGCGAACCCAGGGAGGAGCCGCGGGCGTGGGTCGTGCGGCGACGAGTTCGGTGGTGTTGTCCTCGCTCTTCGTGATCATGGCCGATGTTGTCCTGGTGAAAATTATTCTCATATTCTTCCCGTGATCGTTGATTGGAAGCGATTTAGGCACTTCGTCCAACAAGTATGGAAACCATTGATCAAGTCGCGATGAAGCGAGATACGGCCGAGAAGGACGGCAGCGCGCCGGTTGTGGCTGTCGAGGACGTGCACAAATCCTTCGGGAGTCAACACGTTCTGAACGGAGTCAGCCTGGCCGTGGGCCGCGGCGAGACGCTGGCGGTGCTGGGGCGCAGTGGCACGGGCAAGAGCGTACTGCTCAGGCTGATCATTGGCCTCGAAAAGCCTGACTCGGGGTCGGTTCGCATTCATGGTCAGGACATCGCCGGCCTGGCTCTCGACCAGATGGGGGAAGTCAGGAAGAAGATGGGTTTTTTGTTTCAGAACTCCGCGCTTTACGACTCGCTGACCGTCGAACAAAACGTGGCGTTTCCGCTGCTTCACCATAAAAAGGAGATGTCGAACTCTGAGCGGAGCGACCGGGTTCGAGCACTGCTCGGGGAAGTGGGGATGGAGGGCGCTCTCGCAAAGATGCCTTCAGACATTTCCGGCGGCATGCAGAAAAGAGTGGGGCTGGCGCGGGCGCTGGCTTTGGAGCCGGATATTCTGCTGCTCGACGAGCCCACCGCCGGTCTCGACCCCATCAGTTCCGCGGAGATCGATGATTTGATACTCAAGCTTCAGCAGGAACACAACATGGCGTCGATCGTGGTGACCCACGACCTGCACAGCGCGAAGACGATCGCCAGCCGTCTGGCCCTGCTCGATCGTGGAGATGTGGTGATCGAAGGCAGCTTTGAAGAGCTTCAGAAAAGCGAGATTGAGTTTGTTAGGGAATTTATAAAGCAGTCGTAGGAGAACATTATGTCGAGAGCGGCGCGTTTGGGAGCTTTCATCATTGCGACCCTGGCAATTTTGGTGGCTGGTATCTTCATCATCGGCAGCAAGCAGTATCTTTTCAGCTCCACTTATCAATTGAAAGCGCAATTCGACAATGTCGAGGGCCTGGACGTCGGCGGCGATGTGCGCGTGGGCGGGGTTCACAGCGGCACGGTGCACAGCATCGTGTTACCTCACAAGCCCGGCGAAAAGGTCACAGTAATCATGGATATGGCCAACTCGACGCACGAGATTATCAAGCAAGACTCCGTGGCCTCCATTGAAACCGAGGGATTGTTGGGCAACCAGTTTCTGGCGATTTCGTTTGGATCCGCGGGCACAGCCGGCGTACGGGATGGAGACACCATCGCGAGCCTGCCGCCACTCGAAATGGCAGAACTGCTCAATAAGATGAGCGGCATTCTGGATAGCAGCCAGCAAGCTATTAAAAACGCCACCGGGGCAACGGCGAATCTCGACGCAATCAGCGCCAAGATCAATAACGGGCAGGGGACGGTGGGTGCGCTGGTGAACGACAAACAACTCTACGCCAACCTGGAACAGACCACAAATACCATGAATGCCACCATGCTTCAGGCGAGGGCCGGGGTTACCGATTTCCAGGAAAACATGGAAGCCATGAAGCACAATTTCCTCTTGAAAGGGTATTTCAAGAACCGCGGCTACGAAGATTCAGATGAACTCGCCAAGAACGAGATTGAACGATTGCCGCAAGGCGCACCGATAAAGCAGTTTACGTATTCGACGAAGCAGCTTTTCGATAAGCAGGATTCGGCTAAGCTGAAGAACCAGAAAAGTCTCAATGACGGCGGCGAGTTCCTGGCCAAAAACCAGTTCGGTTTTGCGGTCGTCGTTGCGTCCACCGGGATGGAAGGCGATACCCAGAAAGATCTGGTGCTGACCCAGGCCCGGGCAATGGTTGTACGCGAGTATTTGGTAGAAAACTTCGGGTTCGACGATAGTCAACTCAAGACTCTGGGAATGGGCAAAGAGTCGGACGCGAGTTCGGATGCGGGGTGGGGCAAGGTGCAGATTTTCATTTATCCGCCGGGAAGCGAAATCCCTCCCAGCAAGGAAGCACACGCAGTTGTTTCGTCCAAATCTTCTTCACAATAGCTTCACGACGGGCCCCCGACCGTCTCAGCATAGGGCAACCGCAGCAAGAAACTGGCGCGGAATCTCGCACGGCCAGACGCTTACCATGCGCAGCCTGCGCAGAACCCAGCCTCGCTTCACCTGATCTTTCCTTGATCCTCCCTGACGACCGCCAGCATTAAAGTGGACGCTCAATTCCTCCGATGGAAGAGGCAGGTGATTTGGGCAGGTGTCTTCGCCTAAGAAACTCTCCGTTACTCGCATCGAGGGAACAACCACAACGGCACCAATGGTTTGCGAATCAATGAACGATACGCCAATGCGGATCCTTCTGGTGGAAGACAATTCCCTGGATGTTCGTCTGCTGCGGGAGATGCTCAGCAACCAGGCGCCGCGCAAATTCACCTTGGTCGAAGCCGGATCCATGAGTGAGGCGGAGAAACACCTGGCAACGAATAAGGTGGAAATTATCCTGCTCGATCTCGGCTTGCCGGACGCACGTGGACTGGAAGCAGTGCGGCGCGCCCACGCAGCCGCGCCCCGTATCCCGCTGGTCGTGCTGACCGGGTGTGATGACGAATTGATGGCCGATCAGGCTTTGCGCGAGGGTGCCCAGGATTTTCTGGTCAAGGGCCAAATCGAGACCCCCGCGCTGCTCCGCGCCATTCGCTATGCAACGCAGCGGGTGAAGGCGGAGGTTGAAATGCAGGAAGCCCGGGACGAGGCAGAGCGCGCCAACCGGGTCAAGGGTGAACTTCTTGCCGCATTGCAGGGCGCGCAGGCAGAAACCAACCTCTTCCTGCGCTCCATCCCTTCGATTCTGATCGGATTGGATTCTCAGGGCCGCATCACGCGCTGGAACCTGACCGCGACCAATACTTTCGGCATCGACGAAATCAGCGCAGACGGCCGCACCATCGAAGACTGCGGAATCAAATGGCTGCATCCGGAGATGAAAGCAGAGATCACGCGCTGGCTAGCCACGGAGTCTATCTACCGTTCTGACAATCTGCCCTACGAGCGTGAGAGCAAGACCCGGCTCCTGGGGCTGCAGGTGATGCGCATCCCTGCGGAGAATGGCGAGCCTATAGGGTTCATCGTCACGGGAGCCGACATTACCGAACGCATGGGCCTCGAATTACAACTTCGCCAGGCGCAAAAACTCGAGGGCATCGGTCAACTGGCGGCCGGCATCGCCCATGAAATCAATACTCCCACGCAATTCGTTGGGGATAACATCCGGTTCCTGAAGGATTCCTGGGGCCCGGTCGCGGAATTTCTTGCGTTCTGCGGAACCGTGCAATCGCAATGGACCACCGGCCCGGTTTCACCCGAACAGCTGCAACGTTTCTGCGAACTCCACCAGAAGTGTGATCTGGAATACGTGTCGGAACATATTCCGAAAGCCATCGATCTGTGCCTGGAGGGAGTGAAGCGCATCGCCAAGATCGTAAAGGGATTTAAAGAGTTTTCTCATCCGGGCTCGGAAGAAAAGCGCGCCATCAACCTTAACCAGGCGATCGAAACCACCATTTCCGTTGCCCGGCACGAATGGAAGTATTGCGCCGATCTGGTCACTGCGCTCGACGTCGACTTGCCCCTCGTCCCCTGCCTGGTTGGAGAATTCAACCAGGTGATGCTGAACCTGATCGTCAACTCTGCCCACGCGATCACGAATACCATCGAGAAGAATGGCACCGGGAAAGGCACCATCACCATCAGCACGCAGCGGGACGGCGATTGGGCCAGGGTCGCAGTGGCCGATACCGGGGCCGGCATACCGGCGGAAATACGCTCCCGGGTCTTCGAGCCTTTTTTCACCACGAAAGAAGTGGGCAAGGGTACAGGGCAGGGATTGGCACTGGCCCATGCCGCGATTGTGAAACGCCATCAGGGCCAGCTCTGGTTTGAAAGTGAACTGGGGCAGGGAACAACCTTCTTCATCCGGCTTCCGCTGGGAATGGGAGTTCCGTCATGAACAAACGAATCCTGTTTGTCGACGACGAGCCCATGATTCTGCAAGGCCTCCAGCGCAGCCTGCGCGGCATGCGCGCTGAGTGGGAAGTTCAACTTGCCGGCAGCGGCGCTGAAGCCCTGGAAACGATGGCGCAAGCTCCCTTCGACGTGGTCATCACGGACATGCGTATGCCGGGGATGGATGGCGCCCAATTATTGGACTTGGTTAAGGCCAAATTTCCCCGCACCGTGCGCATCATTCTCTCCGGGCAGTCGGATCGCGAGACCATTTTGCGCTCCGTGGGCCCCAGCCACCAGTATCTGTCGAAGCCCTGCGATCTCGACGAACTGAAGCAAAGGCTGGTGCGCGCTTTTGCCTTGCGCGACATGCTGAACGATACTCACTTGAAAGAGGTCATCGGCCGGCTGAAAACCGTGCCCAGCCTTCCCGCTCTCTATGTCGCGGTCACCGAGGCCCTGCGTTCTCCCGAAACTCCGATCGCAAAAATAGGCGACCTCGTCGCCCGCGACATGGGCATGTGCGCCAAAGTGCTGCAGCTCGCCAACTCGGCGTTCTTCGGGCTGTCCTGCCACGTTTCGAATCCCCAGCAGGCAGTGAGCCTGATCGGCGTCGAAAATCTGAAGGCGCTGGTTCTCAGCGTACAAGTGTTTTCCGATCTCGGAGGCCATCCCACCGAGGACTTAGGTTTCTTGTGGGACCACAGCATGACCACGGCCAGTTTCGCCAGAGCCATCGCGAGCGTAGAACGATCGTCCGGCACAGTGATGGATGACGCTTTCACCGCCGGCTTGCTGCACGATGTGGGGCGGCTGGTTCTGGCCTGCGCTTTTGGAGCGGAATATCAGCAGGTTCTGAAAAGGACCGAGGAACCGGGAGTTCTGCTGGCCCAGTGTGAAGGAGACGCCTTCGGTTGTACTCACAACGGAGTGGGCGCATACCTGCTTGGCCTATGGGGTCTGACCGACTCCATTGTTGAAGCGGTTGCCTGGCACCACCAGCCGGCGCAGGCCCAACCGGCGTCATTTTCCGCGCTGATCGCCGTGCATGCCGCCGATTACTACGATAACCAGTTGCAGGTTCATCCCCTTTCCGATGAAACCTCGGTGCTGGATGAACTTCTCTTAACTCAACTCGGACTCCAGCAACAACTGGCGCCGTGGGAAAAAGCTTGTCGGGAAGTGGCCTCTCGGAGTGAACTCAATGCCTGAAAAGATTCTTATGGTGGACGACGAAGACGCCGTGCTGGTGGGGTATCAGCGCATGTTCCGCAACGAATTTCAAATCGACACTGCGCCCGGCGGAGCTGCGGCCCTGGCCGCGCTCGAAGCCACCGGGCCCTATGCCGTGGTGGTCTCCGACATGCGAATGCCGGAAATGGATGGGGCCAAGTTTCTGACCAAAGTGAAAGTGCTTGCGCCCGACACCGTTCGCATCATGCTGACCGGCGATGCCGATGTCCGCAGCGCGGTTACCGCAGTCAATGAAGGGAGCATCTTCCGCTTTCTGACCAAGCCCTGCAACAAAGACACGTTGGCCAAGGCCCTGACCGCGGGATTGATGCAGTACCGGCTGCTGACCGCGGAGAAAGACCTGCTGGAAAACACGCTGCAAGGCAGCATCCAGGTGCTCACCGAGGTGCTTAGCCTGGTGAACCCGGCAGCGTTCGGCCGCGCTCTGCGCGTCCGCCGCTATATCCATCAGGTGGCCACGCGGATGGCTCTGGCCAGCCCCTGGAGGTTTGAGGTTGCGGCGATGATGTCTCAATTGGGATGCGTCACGCTTCACCCGGAAACCATTGAAGCCGTCTACGCTGGCCGGCCGCTTCCACCGGATGAACAAAAACGATTTGACGCTCACCCCGGCGTGGCTCGCGATCTGCTATCAAAAATTCCCCGCATGGAGCCGATTGCCTGGATGATTGCCCACCAGAATGACTCGGTGCCGGTCGGAGGCGACACTGCGAAGGTGGCCACGGCCGACATGCGCCTCGGAGCCAACATGTTGCGGGCGACCCTGGCTTTTGATGAACTCGTAAGCAAGGGCCTCTCCCAGAGCGAGGCGGCAAGCCGTCTGGCCCGGCAGCACGCGGATTTCGATCCGCGAATCTTTCAGGCTCTCGTGGAACTCGATGCCGGCAAAAGCAAGATGGAAGTGCGCTCCTGCGATATTGACGAGTTGATCTCCTACGACATGGTTCTCGAGGAAGAGCTGCGCACCAAGACTGGCATGCTCCTGGTAGCCAAAGGGCAGGACATCACCCCGACCCTCATCCTCAAGCTGAAGAACTTTCTCGAGAAAGGGGCCATCGGCCGCAAAGTCTTAATTTCCGCTAAGAACCGGGCCAAGTCGGCGACCGCATGAAACGCTCGGGAAAAAAATGGCACCTGCGCGAAACCGACCCGCGAGAAAGGGAGATGTTCTCGCTTGCTCGAGTCTCGCCACGGCTTCAAATTGGGCCGGCGCCCGAAGTGGAACTGTCCCGGCAAGTTTCAGAACTTATCCTGTCGGATCGCCAGCATTTTCGGAGCATACTGATGACATCTCCAGTAGCCAACTGTCCCCGTATCTCGCTGCGAGGCACCAGAACCCCTACTCGAAGTGGCAGCCTTAAAACTCTGCGTCCAGCACAAAGTCAGGTGAAATGAATACTGCATCCCGATTGGATCGGAAGGTACAACTCGAGTCTTACCGCGGGCTGCTGGAAGCAGCTCCGGATGCCATGGTGGTAGTAAACGTCGGCGGAGAGATCGTTCTGCTGAACGTTCAGGCAGAAAAGCAGTTTGGCTACAGACGAGACGAACTCTTGGGCCAGAAAGTGAAGAGCATCATTCCTGAGGGCTTCGCGGAACGGATCATCTCCGACGGTACTCGCAGCGCCGCCGAAGCCCTGGCCCAGCAGATCGGCACCGGCATCGAACTCATCGGGCGGCGCAAGGATGGCAGCGAATTTCCCATCGAGATCATGCTGAGCCCGCTCGAAAGCCAGGAAGGGATTCTGGTGACCGCGGCCATCCGCGACATCAGCGTGCGCAAGGCTGCGGATACGCATCTGGCGCAGATGGAAGGCCGGTATCGCGGACTGCTCGAAGCCGCTCCGGATGCCATGGTGGTGGTAAATGTAAGCGGAGAAATTGTTCTGCTGAACGTCCGGGCAGAAAAAGAATT
>JBEKWP010000046.1:0-25013 GCA_049512915.1 Candidatus Sulfotelmatobacter sp. | reverse complement strand
CAGGGTCAGCAGCACGTCGATCAGCGGTGTTACGTTGATCTCGGGTCCGCGCGCACCACGGCCTGCCATTGAGAACGACATAGAAAGCTCCCCGGCTCCTGTTTCTTGTTTGGCACGCGCGCGTCTCCAACATCAGACACCCGGAGAGGCAAGAGAGTTCCTTCGCGCGGGATGACGCGAGAAATCGGCTGTGTGCCGGACGGCGGCCCAACAGCCGATGCCTCGCTTCGCACGGAATGACAAACGCCTTAACCGATCGGCTCGGGTGTGGGCGGCAACGGCGGAGGGTCTGGAGGACGCGGAGGAGCCGGGCCCGGCACACCCTGAGGCGCGGATTGAGCGGGCGGTGGATAAAGCGCTGTGCTCAACGCGGGATAGCGTGCCGCGAAGAAATAGATGGAATACGCAGGAAAGAACACGATTACAGGCACCGAGATCAGTGCGATCACATAGAGAAAACCCGCCAGCAAGACGCAGCCCACTACGACCGCCAGAGTTACCGTGTACGCATTCCAAGTGAGCCCGGCGGTTTTCCCGGTGACGATGGCAAGGATGCTGAACAACGCCGTGGGGATCGCGATGATCAAACCTAAGATCACGGTGGCAATTGCAACTATGATGCCCGCGCCAATGGCCATCACAATCTTCATTCCGATGTAGGCGGCATAGCCTCCCTTTTCAGACTTGATCATCCACCAGAGCCGCCGCCATCCCTCCATCACCCCGATGTTTTCTAAAGCCATTTGCGGGATGACGAAATCCTTAGTCAGCACGAAGACGACCGCCAGAACCAAAACGAAAATCAGCACCGCAAAAAACACGAATATCCCGCTCAGCACCAGCGGCACCATGTGTGCCTTTGGCTCCTTGAACCATCCCGCGGCAAAGGCAAGCCCGGCTGGAATTCCGACCAGAACGGTGAGGCCGCCCAGCATGACAACCAGGTAGGCAAGCTTCCAGAGGAAGTATCGCAACCCGGGCCCTTGCCTGCGGCTCCAGCCCTGGCGAATGTGGCACTCTTTCGCCATCACGCTGTCAAACAGAATGAAACGCATTACGCTGCTGATGTACATCAGGATGATTCCCAGCACCAGGCCGGCGACAATCAGCACTGCGATCAGGCCGGCTATCAAGGCCGGATCGATTCCCGGCCACCCCGAATCCATAAAGTGGCGCGTGGCTCCCGGGTGTTGATTCCAGTTGAAGTTGTGACTGTTACATCCGCCGCCGGAGCCAAGCTCGCCGGCCAGCAAGCCGACCAACGCCAGCCTGGTCCATTGGCCCAGGCGGAAAGGCTGGAAGAGCTGCTTCTTCGTATGTTCAACGGCGGGATAGATGGCGTCCACGGCGGAGAATGTCAAGCGCGCACCTCGGCGTAGGTCGAATGTGGAGGAAGGTACTGCAAACAGACTGGCGGGTCAAATAAATTCTGGATGCTCGCTTGCGATTCAGCCCTTCGCCGCTGTCGCCGCGGTGCCCTCCAGCCACTCATCGAAATGCTTAAGGGCCAACTCGCACTGCAATCGATGTCGCTCTTTCCGGTCGCGAATCTTCTTTTCCAACGCAGGCAACAGATCAAAGGTAATATTCGCGGGTTGAAAATTTTTCGCGTCTGCCTGAGTCACATAGTGCGTGAGCGATCCAAACGCCGAAGCTCGCGGCGGCGGCGCCAACTCAATTCCGAGTGCCAGGGCTGCCGCGTGCTGCCCGGCCATCAACCCGGTTGCGATCGACTCCACATAGCCTTCCACGCCGCAAATCTGCCCCGCGAACAGAACCCCGGAATGCGCTTTCATCTGCAACGTCTCCCGCAACAAAGCTGGGCCGTTGATATAGGTGTTGCGGTGAATCTGCCCGTAACGCAGGAAGCGCGCGTTTTCCAGTCCCGGGATCATGCGCAGGACGCGCGCCTGTTCGCCAAACTTCAAATGATTCTGGAAGCCCACGAGATTGTAGGAATCCGCCCGCAGATTCTCCTGCCGCAACTGCACGACGGCATAAGGCATCCGCCCGGTGCGCGGATCCTTCAAGCCCACCGGCTTCATGGGGCCAAAGCGCAGCGTATCGCGGCCACGCCGAGCAATTTCTTCAATCGGGAGGCAGCTTTCGAAGTAATTCAGTTTCTCCCAATCGCGCTCTTCCACCGACTGCGCGGCCAGGAGCGCGTCGTAGAACCGGCCGTAGTCTTCCGGCGTCATCGGACAATTGATGTAATCCGCGGATCCTTTGTCATACCGCGCCGCCATGTATACGCGGGACATATCGATCGAGTCCGCCTCCACGATCGGACTGATCGAATCGTAAAAATACAGATGAGGATTTTGCGGAGCGGCGTCGTGCACGCCCTTACTTAGTCTCGCAATCTCCGCGGCCAGCGCCTCCGATGTCAAAGGCCCGGTGGCAATCACGGTGATCTGCTGACCCGATTCTTTAATCGAAGTCACCTCTTCACGGCGCACCGTGATCCGCGGCTCCCGCGAAATCGCCTGCGTCACCTTCGCAGAAAACGTTACTCGATCCACTGCGAGGGCATGCCCCGCCGGAACTGCGCACTCGCGCGCAATCTGCAACAACAGCGACCCGGCCCGCCGCATTTCTTCTTTCAGCAGCCATGGAGCCGTATTCTCGCTGTCTGACTTCAACGAATTTGAGCACACCAGCTCGGCAAAATCCGCCGTCTGGTGAGCCGGCGTCGACCGCACCGGACGCATCTCAAACAATTCCACGTCCACGCCCCGCTGGGCGCACTGCCACGCCGCCTCCGACCCGGCAAGCCCCGCCCCGATAATGCGAACCTGCGCGCTCAAGATGCCTTCCCTGCCAGGCGCCGCAGTGCATCGTCCTTCAGCAACACCGGCCGCCACCGATCGAGGAACTCCGCCCCCAGAGATTTATAAAGTTCGATCGCCTTCTCGTTCCAGTTCAGCACCTCCCACTGCACTCCGTTGCAATTTTCCTGCACCGCAATGCGAGCGACGGACGCCAACAGCGCTTTCCCAATCCCTCGGCCGCGAAACGGCTGGCGCACAAACAGATCCTCCAGAAACAATCTCCGCCCCACCCAGGTCGAGTAGTGGCCAAAAAATAAAGCGTACCCCGCAGGCTGCCCATCCCAGTCTGCAATCAGCGCACGAAAACTGGGACTCGCCCCAAACCCATCTCGCACGAGATCGACCGCTTCGATCACACAAAAATGCAGCTCGTGCTCAAACTCCGCGAGTTCGCGGATGAGCGTCCGCAGCAACTCCGCATCATCAATCGTAGCAGGACGGATCAGGAGCATCAGAGGGAAGAATACATTAGTGGCGGATAGGAACGATGGGGTTCGCCGCGCAGCTCACGGGAGTCAATGCTGAGTCAATGTAGATTGGCTGGCTACGGCGACCCAGTTATCGCCCCGGCGGACCCATGTGTCCGTAAAACGCTCGAGAAGCACATAGGGCTTGCCATTCTTGACGCCACTTTCGCGACATACGCCCGTGACTACCGCAACCATCCCGTAAAAATGTACGTTCATAGATTCGTTCACAATGCGAACGGGATGCAGTGCGAGCGACCGTATGCTGGCCAGATACTCCTCTTTATTCATCAGCGTGCCGTCGTAATCGACGTAAATCAGATCGGGCGCAAGCAGCATCCGAAGTGCCGAGGCATCTTTTTGTTGCACCGACTGGTTCCATGCGTTTTCGAGCGTCAGGATTCTGGCTTGCTCGCTCTCAGGCTGCGCCGTATCCTGAGCGCCGAATCGGGACACCAGCAAAAGCAGCAGGAAAACAGAAAACGGCTTCCACATTCCGGCTTCTCCTTTCACGCGCCAAAGGTCAACAATCTGGGCGCAACCTTCCCGGCTCATCTCAATGCGGGATGGGTGTCGCCTCAGCAGCAACGCATACCCAACGTTCACCCATCAGCATCCAGGTATCCACGAAACGCCTGCGCCGGAGGTATGGCTTTCCGTTTTCGATGCCTTTAGCCCGGTAGGTTCCAACCACAATTGCGGTATTTCCGAGCACCAGCACGCTCATCGATTCCGTTACGATTTGCTCCATGTGCGATGAGTCTGACTTTACCCGCTCCAGATATTCTGTCTTCGTCAATATCCTGCCGTCGTAGTCGACGAACACGAGAGCATTGTCGAAGATTGCACTCAAGGCTCTGACGTCTCTGCTCTCCTGCGCCTGGTCCCAGACGTATTCCAGGGCAAGGATGTTCGAGCGAGCAGCGGAATCGCCATAAGTCTGCGCAGCCGCAAACAGCGATGCACAAGTTAGAAACGCGATATACACCCTGACTTTCATCGGACAGACCTCTACGGATATATCGGCGTCCCAGCTTGTTTCCTGTAGTGGCGAATCCGTCGCGCCGGTCTGCGATTCATCTATCGCGAGGAACCCCATTCACCTTCTCTGAGGAATGGAAAGCATCGGCAGGCTGGAAACCCTAACGGCTTAACACCGTATATTGGCGGCAACGGACACCCAAAGTCCGTTGCGGTTTGCGGGCAAAGACACCGCGAGAAGCCGTGCAAACCCGTAAATCATCGCTCTCGCGAAAAGAGTTCTGCTTGCCTCGAAGAGATGCGGTCGGGCGGTGGAAAAATGGAACGGGATTCCGGCTCCTCGCCTTCGCAAGGCTATCTTGAGTTAATCGGCAGAGAATCAAATAGCTTGAGTGGCCTCAGAAGATTCCGGCTCGCCTTTGCTGACGCTCAGAGAACGATCAATGTCGAATGGCTGGCCACAGACGCCCACCTCCACTGCCGCGCACCCAGATGTCAGTAAAGAGCGCTCCTGTAGGGACGGGCTCCCCATTCATTACCGGAAAAAAAGATCTAGAGAATCTCCCGCATGTCTCCTACTCGCCGCGTGACTCGTTCACGATCCAGGTATTCCAGTAGCGGGATAGCGTACTTGCGTGTTACTTCGGTCAACTCTTTGAACTTTGCAACATCGATTTTTGCCGACTTCAATTTGTAAATTGCCATCTGCCGCCGCAACTCTTCGAGCGCGCTACGATGAAAAACCAGTTCGTCGGAAACTTTGATCAGCGCTTTGTCGCGCAGCAACAAGGTTACGATCTTTTGTGCCCGCACCTTGTCCACCTTGAGCCCCGCGATCACCTGACTTAGAGCGGGAACCTTCAGGCCTGCCAATGCAAACGCAGCCTCGATTTTCATCTTTGATTCGGTCTCTTCGTCCTTCATCACCACGCCATGTCCGGGCAGCCGCGCGGAGTCACCGATCACTTCGAGCTTTCTTTCCCGAACCAGCATGGCGGCAACCGCCTCGAAGACGTCTGAGGTCGCGTTCGCGTGCGCCCGCAATTCTTCTTTGCTGATTCCTCCCACCAGAGGATTCCTTTTGTGAAAATCCAGAGCCGCGCTAAGAATGCGCGCTTTCAAAGCTTCGAGCGCAGGTAAATGCAGAAACCGCCCGCCCGCCGCGAGCACGTCGCCGCTCCGCATCGTGGGAGCCAGTTGCGCCTCGATCACATCTTTCGTCCACCCGGTTTCGGCAACCATGCGGGAGATCGAGATTCCTTCGTGATGCCGCCGTGCGATTCGTGTTCTTAGAATCGCTGCCGCACCGCCGCTGGCTAGCGTTTCCAAGAAGTCCATTGGGCTCGGCACGCGCGGAATCGGCGCGGCATCCAGTACGACTCCGCCCCCGATTGTTACCACCGGTGAGAATTGCCGGATAATAAACCGGTCTCCCGGCAGCAGCAATGCGGGTTCCGGCAGCTTCAAGCGCGCAAGTCCTTCTTCGCCCGGCGCAATTTCCTTTGTCCCTAGCAGCGTTATATCGACCACCATTTCCTTGGTGTATGAATGAAAATGCACGCGGGCCCGGGTTTTCAGAGGACGCGGCGCCGAAGGCAGCAATCGCAACCGGACATCTGCCCGGCGCGTGGCCTCAAAGGTTCCCGGAGGCGCGAGGGTCGCGCCGCGCGACAAGTCTTGCGTGCTCGCCCCCGCCAGGTTCAGTGCGGTTCGTTGCCCGGCGATCGCCACCTCCGCTGTTCGCCCATGCACCTGCACTCCGCGCACGCGTACGCGCTGCCCGGTTGGGAAAACCTCCAGTTCGTCCTCGCGGTGTATCGTGCCCGCCACCAGGGTTCCGGTCACCACCGTGCCGAAGCCTTTCATGGTGAATACACGATCGATTGGCAAGCGAGCGAGCGCGAGCGAGTCCCGCGGTTGCACTTCGGCGGCGACTGCAACGATTGCCCGCTTCAACTCGTCCAGTCCCGCACCTGTCAAAGAACTCACGGCGACGATCGTGGCTGGTTTATCCAAGTTTGGTTGGTCCAGGTTTGCTTGGTCCAGGTTTGGTTGGTCCAGGCTTGCTTGGTCCAGGTTTGCTTGGTCCAGGAATGTCCCGCGCAGAAACTCTTCCACCTCCAGTCGGACCACGTCGAGCGTTTCCGCATCCACTGCATCGGACTTGGTCAGCACGGTGATGCCGCGTCGTACCCCGAGCAGTTGCAGGATGTCGAAATGCTCACGCGTCTGGGGCTTGATCGCCTCGTCAGCCGCAATCACCAGCAGCACCAGGTCGATGCCGCCCACCCCAGCGAGCATATTGCGGACAAAGCGCTCGTGCCCGGGAACGTCGACAAAGCCCAAGCGCAAGATCTCCCCCTGCGGGGAAGACAGATCCGTGTGCGCGAAGCCGAGGTCAATGGTGATGCCGCGCCGCTTCTCTTCCTGCAGCCGGTCGGCGTCGATTCCGGTCAGCGCCTTCACCAACGCAGTTTTACCGTGGTCGATGTGCCCTGCCGTGCCTAGGATGATGGATTTCATTTGCTTCGCCATGTTACCGGAAACGGCAGCTGCGCCTGGGCCGGAAAAGGCGGCTGTGACCGGGAATCCGGGAGAAAGATAGCCAAGTTGGCCCTACCCAGCCGCCCCGCTAAATGCGACAATAGAGTTTCCCCATGACTGCCTCCATGACTTCTGCCTTCCCTCCGGAGACTCTCCGGCAGCACGGCCTCACTTTCGATGAATACGAAAGGATCAAGCAGCTTCTTGGACATCGCGAGCCCACGCTCACCGAACTCGGCATCTTCAGCGTGATGTGGAGCGAACACTGTTCCTACAAGTCTTCGCGGGTTCACTTGAAACGCCTGCCTACGCGCAGCAAACGTGTCCTGCAAGGGCCGGGGGAGAACGCAGGCATCATCGACATCGGCGACGGCTGGGCTTGTGCCTTCAAGATCGAGTCGCACAATCATCCGTCATTCATCGAGCCGTTTCAAGGCGCAACCACGGGTGTAGGCGGGATTCTTCGCGACATCTTCACCATGGGAGCGAGGCCGGTGGCCGTGATGGATTCGTTGCGGTTCGGGCCTATCACTACCTATGCGGAAACCGCCGAGCGAAGGTCAGCTGCCGCTGGGGCAACCCAGAAGGACGTTCACCGCAATCACTCGATTCTCGAGGGAGTAGTGAGCGGAGTCGCCTCTTACGGCAACTGCTTCGGCGTGCCGAACCTGGGCGGCGAAACCAAGTTTGAGCCGTGCTATTCCGGCAATCCGCTAGTGAACGCTTTCGCCCTGGGCCTGGTTCGCAAAGACGAGATTTTCTACGCGCGTGCCGCCGGGGAAGGCAATCCCGTGATCTACGTTGGCGCCAAGACGGGACGCGACGGCATCCACGGCGCGACGATGGCGAGCGAAGAATTCAGCGAGGCCTCGGAAGCGAAGCGGCCGAACGTGCAGGTCGGCGATCCGTTTTTGGAGAAGTTGTTGCTGGAAGCTTGCCTCGAAGCCATGCGCACCGGAGCCATAGTTGGCATTCAGGATATGGGCGCGGCCGGGCTTACGTGTTCCACCTGCGAAATGGGCGGGCGCGGCGGGGTTGGCATCGAGATTGAGCTTGACCGCGTCCCGCAGCGAGAAACGGGCATGACTGCCTACGACATCATGCTCAGCGAGTCGCAGGAACGCATGCTGCTAGTGGCGCAGAAAGGTCGCGAACAGGAAGTCTATCGCGTTTTCGAAAAGTGGGGGCTCGACGCGGTCGAAGTCGGGAAGGTCACCACCGACAACAAATTGCGCGTTCTGCAACACGGCGAAGTTGTCGCCGAGATTCCGAATCAGGCGCTTACCGACGATGCACCGGTGTACAAACGTCCGCTTGAGCGGTGGGAACCGCCCGTGCTCCGCGAAATACCGGAGAACATTCAGCTCAACCGCGCCAGTGACTTCACCCAAAGCCTGAAGCAGCTTCTGGCCAGCCCGAACATCTGCAGCAAGCGCTGGGTCTGGCAGCAATACGACCACATGGTGCAGACCAACACAGTCGAGGCGCCGGGCGCGGGTGATGCGGGCGTGATTCGCATCAAGAATGCACATCCCGGGCAACCGCAGCGCGGCCTCGCGATGGCACTGGATGGCAACAGCCGCTGGTGCTATCTCGATCCGCGGCTGGGGGCGATGCACGCCGTTGCCGAGGCTGCGCGCAAAGTGGCGTGTTCGGGCGCAACCCCGGTCGGCGCAACCAACTGCCTCAACTTTGGAAATCCCGAGAAGCCCCACATCATGTGGCAGTTCTCGCAAACTATCGACGGCATCACCAAAGCTTGCGAAGAGCTGGAGATTCCCATCACCGGCGGCAACGTGAGCTTTTACAACGAGACGCTGGGCGAGGGAATCTATCCCACGCCGGTTTTAGGCGTTGTCGGGATTCTCGACGATGTGCGAAAAACGGCGAAGATGCATTTCGCCGCCGCCGGGCGCACCATCGTGCTATTGCGCGCCGGCGAAGCAGCCGATATTACCGATGTAGAGAGTGAATTCGGCTCCTCGGAATACGCAAAGGAAGTTCTGGGTGCATTGTGGGGATATCCTCCTGAACTCGATCTGGAGAAAGAAGCCGCGCTCCAGAAGAACGTGATCGAACTGGTTCGACAGGGATTGGTGGATTCCGCGCATGACTGCAGCGAGGGCGGGTTGGCAGTCGCGCTGGCTGAGAAGACATTTGTGAAAGGTGTGGGCGCGCGGGTGAATGTTGCATTAAACGGACTTCCCGCAGAGTTTGCACTTTTTGGCGAAGATGCAAGCCGCATCGTGCTTTCCTGCGACCCGCGCAACATTGAGCGAATCCAACAGATGGCGGAGGAATACGGAATCGCCGCCGACGTGCTGGGAGAAACCATTCCGGAGCAGTTGGAGATTTGGTTAGACGGACAAGTGGCTGTGTCTACGTCGGTTTCCGGGTTAAGCGCCACGTATGAGGATGCTTTGGAATCAGCGCTGCGGACAGATCCCGAACTTGTAGCGGCAGATTGAACGAAGTGTTGGCTGAATGCTGACGGCTGAGAGCTGAATGCCAGGAACGGATAAATTTCACGACGAGTGTGGCGTGGTGGCGATCTTCGCTCACCCCGAAGCGGAGAAGCTCGCTTACCTGGGCCTGCATGCCCTGCAACATCGCGGGCAGGAGTCGGCCGGCATTGTTACCTCCGATGGCCTGACTTCCCGCGTCCACAAGGCGATGGGCACGGTCGCCGACATCTTCACCGAAGATGTGCTCTCGAAGATGCGCGGCACGTTAGCTATCGGCCACACGCGTTACTCAACCGCTGGCGATTCTGCGCTGCTGAATGCGCAACCGATTCTGGTGCAGTCGAATAAGGGTTCGATTGCCGTCGCTCACAACGGCAATCTCGTGAACGCCGTGGACCTTCGGGCCCGGCTGGAGCGTCAGGGATCCATTTTCCAGACGAACAGTGATACTGAAGTGATCGTCCACCTGATCGCACTTTCGCGCGAGCACACCCTGCCGGAGGCGATTGCGGATGCGTTGCGTCGCGTGGAAGGCGCCTTTTCGCTGGTGCTGATGAGTCCGGACCGGGTTATCGCGGCGCGTGACCCGCGCGGCTTCCGTCCGCTGGCGATGGGACGCATCGCGGCACTGGAAGGCCAGAAACGCGACACGATTGTCTTCGCTTCGGAAACTTGCGCGTTTGATCTGATCGGCGCCACTTACGAGCGCGATGTACAGCCCGGCGAGTTAGTCGTGGTGGGCCCGGAAGGCGTCACGTCCCGTTTTTATTCAACGGACGCGCCGCAGTCGAGTTGCATTTTCGAGCACGTTTATTTTTCGCGGCCCGACAGCATAGTGTTTGGCCGCGCGGTGCAGACCAGCCGTGAGGAACTCGGCCGGCAGTTGGCGCGCGAGGCGCCGGTGGAAGCCGATCTGGTGGTTCCGGTGCCGGATTCGGGCGTAACTGCAGCCGTTGGGTATGCGGCAGAGAGCGGCATTCCATTCCGCTTTGGCCTGATCCGCAATCACTACGTGGGGCGCACATTTATCGAACCGAGCCAGAGCGTGCGCGACTTTGGCGTGAAGCTGAAACTGAATCCCGTGCGGGCGCTTCTGGAAGGCAAGCGCGTGGTGCTGATTGACGATTCCATTGTGCGCGGCACCACCAGCCGAAAAATCGTGCGCATGATTCGCAGCGCGGGTGCGAAGGAAGTCCACATGCGCATCTCGTGTCCTCCCACGATTTCGCCCTGCTACTACGGTGTGGACACGCCTTCGAAGAATCAGTTGATCGCGGCTAACAAGTCGGTCGACGAAATTCGCGAGTACATTCGAGCCGATTCGCTGGCCTACCTCTCGCTGGAAGGCCTGAAGAAAGCTTGCGGCGAAGGCGAGAAAATCTCCTACTGCTCTGCTTGTTATACGGGCAAGTACCCTACGAACATTGTCGACGTGGAAGAGATATCGCCGGCGGTTGTTCCACACTAGCTATTTCCGCGCTTGCACGACTCGCGGGGTCGATTGCAGATCCGGCCGGATCCGAACGTCATTCCAATCCTGCAGCAACTGCCGCACTTTCTCTGAAATCGCCCCGCTGATTTCCATGGCGAGCCAGCCGCCAGGCTTCAGCGCGGCGTGCGCCTGCGGAATCAGACGCCTTATGACATCCATTCCCGTCGGACCCGCAAACACAGCGCTGCGCGGCTCGAATTTGCGCACTTCCAGCTGGACCTGATCTTCCTCCGATTCGCCGACGTAGGGCGGGTTGGAGACGATGAAGTCAAAGGCATCGTTGTCAAATCCCGCAAGCAGATCGGTCTCGTGAAATTGAATTCGAGATTCGAGTTGATGGCGGGCAGCGTTGATACAAGCGACTTCCAGCGCCGCGGCGGAAATATCAGTTGCGTGGATTTCGGCGTGCGGCAACTCTTTTGCCAGCGCGAGAGCGATGCAGCCCGAGCCAGTTCCCACGTCAGCGATGCGCAGGGGGTTAGCGGGCGAGAGCTCGCCGGGAATCTGCGGAGGGGTCGCCTGACCCGCACGAGAGAGTTCGAGTACGGTTTCGATCACATGCTCGGTCTCGGGGCGGGGAATCAGGACCGCGGGCGAGACGATGAGATCCATGCCCCAGAATTCCTGGTGGCCGGTGATGTACTGTGTGGGAACGCCACGTGAGCGCTCGGCGAGCGCCACATCATAGCGACTCTGTTCCTCGTGCGTGAGTTCGCGTTCGGGATGCGCGTAAAGGTAGGCCCTGTCGCAGTTCAGGGTGAACATCAAAAGTAACTCGGCGTTCAGACGCGGCGAGGGAACGTGATCCGCACTGAGGCGGCTGACGGCGGAGAACAGGGTTTGTTTTAGCTGCACGAAGTCATTTCACCACGGAGTCACAGAGACGTAATGTAAAGCGACTACGAGAATTCGATTTCATCTTGCTCCGTCTTTGGCCTGCCGGCGCAACTCATAGCCCAGGTAGATCATCTGGCCAACATGGTGTTGAAGGTGCGCAGCGCAAATGACCACAATGTCGAGACGGTTCTGGGCATCGGAGCCGACGCCTGAGTATTCCGCCGACCAGTCCTCTGGCGATTGCGCGCTGATGGTTTTCAGGACCATCTCCACAGCGTCGTCGAAATGGCTGAGTGCCACGTCTTTCGACGGAGGATTCGGATCGTTGAATTCGCGCGGGCGATCGCGGACGTAGCCAGTCTTCGCGATTTGGGCTCCGATGTAGTAGTTCAGATTGCCCGTCAGATGCAGAACTAAGTGACCGAAGCTGTTGCCGTAGGAGAATGGCTTTTGCCAGAACTGGGAGTTAGTTAGAGGCGCGGCGAGTTCGCGAATCCTGGCTGCATTGACAGCGTAGCGCTTGGTCAGAACCGATGTGAGTGTCTGGTTGAGTTCCGGCATAGTCCTTCCTTTCACGCGAGCCCGAGCACCCGTGTAACCCTTTTAAACCAAGCTTGCGGCTTCCTGCTTTAGCTTTTCGGCCTGGTAAAACGTAGTGAGAGCTTCGATCAGCGGCTGAAGCTTGCCATCCATCACAGCCTCGAGTTGGTGGATGGTGAATCCGATGCGGTGATCAGTGAGGCGGTTTTGCGGGAAGTTATAGGTACGAATCTTCTCACTGCGGTCGCCAGAGCCCACCATGGCCCTGCGCTCCTTGGCCAGCGCCTGCTGTTGCTTTTCCATTTCAATTTCGTACAAGCGGGAGCGCAGCACGCGCATGCCTTTCTCGCGGTTCTTGATCTGGGATTTCTCGTCCTGGCAACTCACGACCGTATTGGTGGGAATGTGTGTAATTCGGACGGCCGAGTAAGTCGTGTTCACCGACTGTCCGCCGGGACCGGAAGAGCAGAACGTGTCAATGCGCAAATCTTTGGCTTCGATCTTGATGTCGACGTCTTCGGCTTCGGGAAGAACAGCCACGGTCACAGCGGAGGTGTGTACGCGCCCCTGCTGCTCGGTCGCGGGTACGCGCTGCACGCGGTGCACGCCACTTTCGTATTTGAGTTGCGAAAAAACTCGGCTGCCCTCGATGATGGCAATCACTTCTTTCAGTCCGCCGGCCGACGACTCCGACGACGACAGAACTTCAACTTTCCATCGCTGGGTCTCGGCATAGCGTGTGTACATGCGGAAGATTTCGGCGGCGAAAAGGGTGGCTTCGTCTCCGCCCGTGCCGGCGCGAATTTCGAGGATGACATTCTTTTCGTCGTTGGGATCCTTGGGCAGAAGCAGAACCTTCAATTCTTCTTCGATGGCAGCGACGCGGGGTTGCAGCTTGTCCAGTTCTTCCTGAGCGTAGGCGCGCATCTCGGGATCTTTCTCATCGGCGAGCATGGCTTTACTCTCGGCTATGCCACGCGTCAGATCCTTGTATTCGCGGTACTTCTCGACCATGGGCGCGATTTCACTGTGCGCCTTGGCGGTCTTCTGGTATCTCGCCGAATCGTTGACAATATCCGGCGAAGCCAGAGCGTTGGTCAGCTCTTCGTAGCGGGCTTCGATTTGGTCTAAACGTTCAAACATCGGGATTCCTTGTGGAAAGACGCAGGTTGCTACGTCTCGGTCTCGCGCCGGTCCGGTTTCTACGGCATTTTAGTGATATTGGAGGGGAAGAGGAAAATATTCGCGGCGGGGCCGCTAGGCAATCACCAGTTCGCCGCCCCGTTCTTTTTCCAGAGCCATCGCGTGGTCGAGCGCGACGATGGCGCACTGCGCCTGCTCGTCCGACGGGGCCTTCGTGGTGATGCGCTGCAGCCACAGCCCGGGCGCCGTCATCAAGGCAAACAGAGAACCGCGATGCCTGGCGGCGAAGCGGATGATCTCGTAAGAGACGCCGGCGATCACGGGCAGAAGCGCGATGCGCGCCGCGAAGCGCGCCCAGAACGTGGTGAACGGAACCAGCATATAAAACCCAATCGAGATCAGCATCACTGTCATCAGAAAGCTGGTGCCGCAGCGGGGATGGAATGTCGAATACTTCTGCACCGCCGCGGTCGAGAGCGGGTCGCCGTTCTCGAAGGCGAACACGGTCTTGTGTTCGGCGCCGTGATACTCGTAGACACGGCGAATATCAGGGAATAGCGACACTCCCCAGATGAACAGAAGGAACAGGATCAAGCGCACAGCCCCGTCAATCAGATTGAACATGATCTGGCCGCCGAGCGCGGGATCGACCTTCTTGAGTTCCGTGGCCGCCACCAGCGGCAGGTATTTGTACATGAAAATGAAGAAGGCGAGCGAAATGACGACGTTGACTCCCGCCAGCCAACCGCTGATGGCGGCGGCTTTTTCGCGGGCTTGCGACTTTGCGGACTCGGCAGTGGATCGTTCCGCTTCGCCTCGCTTCGACGGGGCAGCCGAGGCCGCCGCCTCCATTTGACCTGTTGCGCCCTGCATCACGTCTTCAATGGCGACATTGGCCGAGAAACGCAGGGCTCGGTAGCCGAGAGACATGGCGTAACCAAGAGTCATCACTCCGCGAACGATGGGCCACGCCATCCACTTGTGTTTTTCCGAGGGACGCTCGAGTGGTTCGCGCATCGTCACCACTTCGCCCGACGGCTTGCGGCATGCGATTGCCCAGGCATGTGGCGAACGCATCATCACGCCTTCAAGCACGGCCTGTCCGCCGACCAGGGTTTCCTCGCCACTCTCAAGCGCAGGCAGAAGCTGGACGGCCACCAGAAAACGCACGAAATTTCTTACAGAGACCACGGTTGTTAGATGCTCCCGGGCCAGAAAAGCGCCAAGCGCTAGGTTACCACAGGGTGCCAGTGCTACAAGGCATTGCGCCGGAAGTTGCGGCAGGGCCTGGATTTATCAATAGAGTCATGGCGAAGCGCTCGGCAATCCGCGAGTCTTTCGTCTATTCTCAGGAGTATTTTGAACAGCATGCATAAACTTGCCGAGACCTCTGAGGCAATCGCAGCCACCACCAAGAAGCTGCAGAAGACGGCCATCGTTGCTGACTACTTCAGGTCGCGCACCCCGGATGAGGCAGCGGTGTCGGCTGTGTTTCTTTCCGGTAGAGCATTTCCGGCGTGGAAGGAGACAACGCTGCAAGTGGGTGGCTCATTGTTGTGGCATGTGGTGGCGGAGCTTTCTGGAAAAGACGAGGGTGCACTAACGGCTGCCTATCGAAAATATGGCGACTTGGGTTCGGTGGCCGGGGAGGTTCTTGCGCCGGGATCCGGACAAGGCCTGAACGTTCTCGAAGTTGTCAACAGTTTTCGTAAGATTGCCGCGGCGCGTGGGCCGGCGGCAAAGACTGCGTTGGTCCGCGATCTGCTAGCGCGGGCGACGCCGCTCGAAGCCAAATACATCGTCAAGATCATGACTGGCGATTTACGGATTGGGCTAAAGGAGAGTCTCGTCGAGGAAGCGATTGCAAAAGCGTTCGGGGGTACGCTCGCCGGGGCGTTGAAAGAAGTGCAGCGCGCAAACATGTTGCTGGGGGATATCGGAGAGACGCTGCGGCTGGCCGTGGAGGGCAAGCTCGCGGATGCGAAGATGCGGATGTTTCATCCCATTGGCTTCATGCTGGCGAGCCCGATCGAGTCAGCACAGGAGGGGTTGAGTTATTTTGCAGATGCTGCGGTGGAAGACAAATACGACGGAATTCGAGCCCAGGCGCACATCTCGGGCGGCGAAGTAAAGTTCTTCTCACGTACTCGCGACGAGATCACCGAGTCATTTCCCGAGTTGCCGGACGCGCTGGCAGGAACGCCCCAGGATGCGATTCTCGATGGTGAGATCGTGGCGTGGGAGGATCCGGGACGGGCCCGACCGTTCAGCGTGTTGCAGCAACGGTTGGGACGGAAGAAAGTCAGTGAGCGGATGCTACGCGAGATTCCTGTGGCGTACTTGGTGTTCGATGTTCTCTACGCAGATGGGGAGTTGCTGATTGACCGTCCGCTACGGGAGCGGGGGCAGATTCTGGATGAACTACTGGCCGCAGAAAGAAAAACAACCCACCACAGAGACACAGAGTCACGGAGTAAGGCAGGGCAAGGGAGGTTAGTCTTCGAGGATGACCGTGAGGAAACAGCTGTAGCAGCCCGTGTCATGCGCGCCCCGGTGTCCCGTGCCAGCTCACCGGAGGAACTGGAAGAACTGTTTGCGGCCGCACAGGCGCGAGGTAACGAAGGCTTAATGATCAAGGACCTCGATTCGGCCTACACGCCGGGGAAGCGCGGCAAGGCGTGGTTAAAGATGAAACGCGAGCTGGCCACGCTTGACGTGGTGGTGACCGCGGTCGAGTACGGACACGGCAAGCGCGTCGGCGTGCTCAGCGATTACACGTTCGGCGTCTGGGAGGGCGACAAGCTGGTGAATATCGGCAAGGCTTATTCCGGACTGACCGACGCCGAGATCGCTGAGATGACGCGGTGGTTCCTCGATCACACGATTGAAGATCAAGGCTTTCGCCGCACCGTCGAACCGGAGATTGTGCTGGAAGTCGCATTCAACAACATGATGCGGTCCGATCGTCATGATAGCGGCTACGCGTTGCGCTTTCCGCGGATCGTGCGCCTGCGGCCGGATAAGACGGCGGCCGAGGCGGATACGATTGAACGGGTGCGGGAGATTTTCGAACAGCAGAACTAAAGTTGTTGACACTGTCTCCTAGGCTGCCTAGCCTATTACTTATAGATGTACCTTTGAATCCCGATTTACAAGCGAAACTCAGCAGGTTGGCCGCCCAGCAAGGCCGCGCCAGCGAAGCGCTTGTCGTTGAAGCGGTAGAGCGAATGGTGAGCTACCATGAGTGGTTTCTGCGTGAGGTGGACAAGGGGCTCGCTGCAGCGGACCGCGGCGAACTCGTGGATCACGGCGAGGTCAGGAAAATGATCGACGAGCGGTATCCCGGTTGATGCTTATCCACTGGACGGACCAGGGCGAAAACCGGATACCCGCGAGCTTGTTTTCAGTGGGTTGCCATATCTGGTCGTCTGTCGTATCCACGAAAACGCGATAGAGATCGTCCGCATTCTTCACGGTGCTCAGGACTGGACGGAGTAGACTAAATCCGGATCCCGGCGTTTTACCGACGTTCAGTGGCTGTGGTGGTGATGCTCTCCGCTCTCGCCCACGGGAATTACGCACCCATGCGCCACTTCGCACTCTACGTGCTCGAACTGAATCGTGGTGTGGTCGATGTGGAAGCTGTGATGCAGGCAATCCTTCACGTCGCGCAGGATGCGCTCGCTCACCGAAGGTGGAATGTCGGCAATTGAGATATGGCAGGAGAGCGCGCGGGTTTCTGAACCGATGCTCCAGCAATGCAGGTCGTGCACGTCGTTGACACCTTCAATGGAGCGAATCGCGATCTCAACCATTTCAAGCTTCACACCCCGCGGAGTTCCTTCGAGCAGAATATTCAGGGTCTCGCGCACGATGCCGAATCCCGACCAGAGGATTAGGGCACCGATCCCGAACGAGAGCGCCGAATCGATCCAATAATTGTTCGTGACCAGGATCGCCCAGCCTCCGGCGATCACCGCGGCGGTCGAAAGCGTGTCGCCCACTTCATGCAGCAGCGCGCTGCGGATGTTGACGTCGTTTCCAGAGCCCCGGCTCGAACGATACAGCAGCAGCGCGATTACTCCGTTCATCACCACGCCGGCGGCCGCTACCCAGATCATCACCGAAGCCTGAACGTGCTCGGGATGCTGCAGTCGCCGGAATGCCTCGTAGAAGATGAAGAATGAAACCGCGACCAGCGACACCGCATTCACCAGCGCGGCCAGCACTCCCGCGCGGTGGTAGCCATAGGTCTTGGTGGAACTGGCCGGGCGCGCCTGCAAATACACGGCAACCAGAGACAACAGCAGGGCCAGGAAGTCGGAGAGATTGTGCCCGGCTTCCGAGAGCAGGGCCAGGGAGTGGGCGCGGATGCCAGCCACCACCAGCAGCACGATATAGGCCAGGGTAACGGCAAGCGAGATCTTCAGCACTCGCTTGGGACCGCCTGCGCCATGAACATGGACGTGCATTCTTTAAGTGTACGGGCGGCATCAGCGGGGTTCAAGCGGCGGCAGGAGTGGGTCCCAGGGCTGAAGCCCTTATCAATAGGAGCCTTAGTCGCAGCCCTGAAGCGCTGCGCCACCCAAAATCAGCGCTTGAAAAGATTCTGCAGATAGCGGTCGTTGTAAACCGTGGTTGAGTTCTGCACGAACTCCAGAATGCGGTACATCTTCTCGCGCGATTCCCGGCTCATCTCCTTGAATTGGATGGCCACGCCCGATCCGGGATGGATCCTGGCAACACTGCCTTCCGTGCTCAGAGCGCCGTCGTCGATGGAGAAGACCAGTTTCACGTTAGAGCCGGGGGGCAGAATGGCGCTGGTTTCGACATAGCAGCCACCCAGGCTGAGGTCGATCATATTGCCGAAGATCGGTCCACCTCCCGACTGCGGATGCAACTCGATGGTGAGCCGGCATTTCATCCGCGTGTGCAGGCGCTGGTCTTTCTGCGTAGGCAGTTTTTGCTTCTCCACATACATGCGGCGATCGGCCTGAGTCAGAAGTTGCTCGGCATCATTGCCGTCGTCGGGAGACACGGCCATCCCCACGCTCAGGGAAAGAATTTCTTCTCCGCAAACGTCGAACCCGGCCTGCCGGGCGAGAGGACGAATCTGCTCAACCTTCTTGGCGGCGGCATCGGCGGGCAGACCCGGAGCAATCACCACGAACTCGTCTCCGCCCATGCGCGCAACGTAGTCGTACTCGCGGCAAGTGTCTTTCAGGGCCTGGGCAAACAAGCGCAAGACGCGATTCCCTTCCAGGTGCCCGAAGCGGTCGTTAATTTTCTTGAACCCGTTCATGTCACAGACCATCAGCGTGAGCGAGACGTTGTCGCGCTTGCAGCGCGCCAGTTCGCGATCCAGTTGCAGAAACAGCGACCGCGCGTTGGGCAGGCCAGTAAGGTAGTCAGTGGTGGCAGAGCTTTCTGCTTGCTGATATTTGAGAGCATTTTCAATGGCCAGAGCCATCTTGCCGCTCACCGCCAGAAGAATGCGCAAATGATCGGAAGTAAACGCGTCCTTTTCGGCGCGATAGAGGGCAAGAACGCCGATCACTCCTGCTACTCCCTCCAGAGGCAGGGCTAGAGCAGAGCGCAACGTGCTGAACTTGTCAGGATCGTTCAAGTAACCCGGCTCAACCGATGGATTTCCGTTCACGATCGGCTTCTTATTCTGCGCCACCCAGCCGGAGAGCCCATGCCCGACCGGAATCCGCAAAGAAGCAAACAGCCGGTAATTGTCGCCATTCACATATTCCGGAATCAACTCATCGCCGCGGCGGATGTAGATGGCAATCGCGTCGTAGGGCACCGTCATCTTGAGTTTCACGGAAAACACGGAGAGCGTTTCACCCAGGCTGAGCGATGCTCCCAAGTCCTGGCTCAACTCAAACAAAGACTGCGCCTCCTGGCGCGCCGCCGCAATGGAGGATAGAAAGGTTGCTTCCCGTCCCGGCGTATCGGAAACCATGGCATTCTCGAATCCTGCAGCTGGCGCCGGTCCCCGCGTGATCTTGAAGTCCGTCGAAAGAATCAGGCTGCCATCTTCAGCGGATTTCGCCAGCGCGAGATTCTCCAGTGTTTTGTAACGCCGCTTGAGGACATCCACCACCTTCGGGTCAAACGACTTGCCGGACTCTGCCGTCAGCCGCGTCATCACCTCATCCAGCGGCATGGCGCGCCGGTATTGCCGGTCGGAAGCCAGCGCATCCAGATAGTCGACTGCGGAAAGAATGCGCGCGCCAATCGGAATCTCCGCCCCCTTCAACCCATAGGGATAGCCGGACCCATCCCACTTCTCGTGGTGAGCGCGCACAATCGGCACAACGGGGTAGGGAAAGCGAACTCGCTCTAGAATCTCCGCCCCCACCACGGTGTGAATCTTCATTTTCTCGAACTCTTCCGGCGTCAACCGGCCGGGCTTCGAGATGATATGTTCGGGGACGGCCAGTTTGCCGATGTCGTGCAGCAGTGCCGCGGCATGCAGGGCTTCCAGTTCAGTTCCTGTCATGCCCAGTTCCTTGGCTACTTCGATGGCGTAGATGCGGACGCGCTGCAGGTGATCGTGAGTGGTTTGATCTTTGGCTTCGATGGCCAGCGCCAGGGCTTCAATGGTTCGCAGATGCAGGTTCGCGATCTCTTCCACATGCCGCTTTTCGTCCTCTAGTTTTCCGAGATACAAGCGGTAGGAACGATAGATGAGGTAAATCGCCGGGACGAACAGCAGCGAAGTCTCCCAGTTGAACCTGTGGTTGAACCAGCCAATCACACCGGCGATGCCGGCTCCCACCAGGTAGTAGGGAAACGACCAGAAATAGCAATCCACCAGGATCTGCCGGAGCGGTTTTCCGTCGCTGACGGAGATGACAACCGCGATGCTTCCGGCGTTGACGATGAAGTACGTCGAAGCCGCCAGACACAGAACCAGCGGCCGGCTGATGATGATCTCGTTGGCCAGAGCGCTGTGGTACACGAAGTAGGCCAGAGCCGTCGACAGCGAGCCCGCACAAACGTTGAACGTCAACTGGATGGCGCTGGGCCGGTTGGGGTGAATACTCTGGGCCAGCATCGAGACCGCGCCCAGGGTAAGCGCTTCCGAGTAGCTCAGCTCCGCGACCGCCACCAGGATGAACAGGAAGTTCACCGAAAGCGTGCCCGTAATGCCGGGCAACGTGACGCGCAACCGCGAAGCCAGAATCGCGATGCCCAGATAACAGATAAACTCTGCGATGTTCTTGCTGCTTTGGTGGATCGCTGCTTGCAGCAGGGACGCCATGCCAGCGGCAATCACCAGGCCGATGAAAGCCTTGGCGCCGATGGGCAGGCCTCTCCACGAGTGTGTGCTGGCGGACATTCGTATGCGGGTTCACCGCACGCCCTTGCCGCCGGCGCACGAGCTACCCCCTCAGCCAAGGATAACTAGCTAACAGGTTTATTAACAATGATTTGTAAGCCCCGCCGGAAACTTCAGTAACGCGTGGAATCGCCTGATTTGAGGGGGCTTTCACGCTGGTAACCGGCGAAAGTAACTCCGGGAGACTTAACTGACAGCTTTTCCCCAGAACTGCCGCAACCCGACCGCAAGCAGCAGCGCGTCGAAAGCCGTCAAGGCCACCAACACTGCCGGCAGCGGAAGATACGGAACCGGAGGATGCGGCACCAGCGTTCCGCGCAGCCCTTCACTGGCATAAACCAGGGGATTCACCAGCACTACTTTCTGCAAAATGGGAAAGCTGTTCAGAGCGCTCCAGGGATAGTAAGTGCAGCCGAAAAAGATCATCGGGGTCAACACCATGCTGAACATCAATCCGATGTGTTGCTGATTGACGCTGCAACCCAGGGCAAGACCACCGCAGGCGGAGAACAGCGCCACCAGCAAGGTAACGCAGGCAAAAGTAAGAGGACTGTGCACCGACACAACCACGCCCGGCCGCAGAATCACCCACGCCGCCGGAATCACTACCAGCCCTGCGATCAGCGCCTGCAGCGTTCCCGCGAGCACTTTCTCAACCGCCACCCAGGAAATTTCCATGGGCGCGAGCAGGCGGTCTTCAATCTCGCGGGTGAACTGGAATTCGGCAATCAACGGCATAGCTACGGCCCAGACTCCTGTGAACACCATGCTGATGGCCATGATGCCGGGAAGCAACAGGCTCTTGTAGGCCTCGGGCATGTACCCGCTGCGCACCATGACGCGGCCAAAGATGAACACAAACATCAGAGGCTGCAGAAAAGTTTGCAGCAGCAGCACAACGAAGTTGCGCCGCGCCACGTGAACATCGCGCGCCAGCATGGCGAAAAACGTCTTCCAGTTCATTCCCGCAGGCTCCTTCCCGTGTGGTGCAGAAACAGATTTTCCAGGCTGGGCTCGGAGATGTGAACGTCACGCAACTCCACGCCCGCAGCCGAGGCCAGGCTGGCGATCCCGGCAATCAGCGCACCTCCGTGGTCGGAGTACAGGTCAGCGCCGTTCTGATCGTTGGCGCGTACCTCCCGCACTCCGGGTAAAGACTGCAACTGCTGCAGCAAGTCGGCAGAGTGCTGGCCGAAACGCAGGCGCAGCAAGTATCCGCCCGGCACTGAAGCCTTCAACTCCGCAGGAGTGCCCAGCGCGATGTTCCGCCCGTGGTCGATGATGGCCAGGCGATTGGCCAGTGCATCGGCTTCTTCCATGTTGTGCGTCGTGAGCAGGATCGTCTTGCCGGTCTGGTTGTACTCGCGAATGATTTCCCACAAAAGCAACTTTGTCTGCGGATCCAGACCAGCACTGGGCTCGTCGAGGAAAAGAACCTGCGGATCGTGCATCATGGCGCGCGCGATGGAAAGCCGTTGCATCATGCCGCCGGAAAATCCGCGCACCATCTGCTCGCCGCGGTCGCGCAGCTTGAACCGGTCCAGAAGGCTCTCAGCGCGAGCTGCCCTCACCTCGGAGGCGAGCCCGAAATAGGCCCCATGAAACAGCAGAATCTCGCGCGCTGTAAGCGAAAAATCGAGGTTTGGGCGTTGCGCAACCACGCCAATCAGGCGTTTCACCGCGACCTGTTCTTTCCAGACATCGTGCGCGCCAATCCAGGCAGTCCCGCCGGTAGGCCGCACCCGCGTGGTGAGAATTCCTACGGTCGTCGACTTGCCCGCGCCATTCGGTCCGAGCAGTCCGAAAACTTCGCCCGGAGCAATGTCGAGTGAGAGGCCGTCGAGAGCCACGATCTCCGGCTTAGACTGCTTCTTCGGCTTCTCGCGCACCGCAGTCGGACCAGAGCTGCCCGCTCCGAACGGCGGCGCGGAACTATAAACCTTGCGCAGGTCACGCGTGCGAATCCCCACCATAAGAAACACCTCAACCGGCTTCAAGAATATGCGAAAGTTGCGAGACTCTTCGCTGAGAGTTTTTCGATGTTTCCAGAGCGGCGCAGGAATGTCAATTCCTGCTTCTAGAATGGACTGACAAAAAACGAGAGAATGGTGGCGGCGCGTGGACTCGAACCACGGACCTACGGATTATGAGACCGTCGCTCTAGCCACCTGAGCTACGCCGCCAAGAAGCTGGGGGAACGCAACGAGAGGGACTAGTCGCAATAGCTGCGAACTCTCGCCGCCTTGGATACAACGAGCCGGAGTGGCGCGTCACATCCAACTTGTGATTCTAAGAGCCGCTGTCTGAAGGTGTCAAACGGCGCGCGGCAATTCCATTCGCAGATTCGACACTTGCCAGTTCGAGTAGGAAACTGGAAACTAGTCGTCTCATGAAAACGATTGCCGTAGTTCCTGCCCGCCTGGCGTCCACCCGTTTGCCACGCAAGATGCTGCGCGAGATCGCGAGCAAGCCGCTTGTGGGCTGGGTGTACGAGGCCGTCCGTTCGTCGCCGCTTGTCTCGGATGTGATTATCGCCACCGATTCCGATGAAATCCTGGGAGTCTGCCGCAGGCAGGGCTGGAAGGTGCAGATGACTTCCACCACTCACCGCAGCGGGACGGAGCGCGTACATGAAATATCAAACTCCATAACCGCAGACGTTTATCTCAATGTGCAAGGCGACGAACCGCTGGTGCGGCCTGAACAGATTGCCACCTTGCTCGAGGTGATGAAAGACGTGAGAGTCCAGGTGGGAACTGTGAAGACTCCCTGCCCGGCAGAAGAAATTCGTAATCCCAACGCGGTTAAAGTTGTGACTGTCCCGGATGGCCGCGCTCTCTATTTCTCACGCGCTACCATCCCTTTCGATCGCGACAACACTGGGCCGCCCTATTTCAAGCATCTCGGCCTCTACGCCTACCGGAAAGCTGCGCTCGATCTTTTTGTGAGCCTGCCGGAATCGACTCTGGAGAAAACCGAGAGGCTGGAACAACTGCGATTTCTCGAAAACGGAATTCCGATATACGTCGGCGAAACGCCCTACGACTCCGTTGGCGTCGACACGGAAGAGGACTTGCGGCGCGTGACGGAAATTCTGAGGAGGCGTTGATTTCCTCGGCGCTGGTATTTGATTCTCGCAACTTGGTGCTACGCCTGCGGACCCGAACTTTGAGTCTGCGCGCGGCCCCAAGCCTCCGCTGCCGCCACGCGCTTGGCGATCGCCGGATGGGAATGGAAAAGCAGTTCCACCCACTTCGAAGGCGTGCGTTCGGCCAGGTTCTGCAGCGCCAGCTTGTTCATCGACGAAATGAATGGCTCGACGCTGGCGATCGACTCAAACGCGTAGCGGTCGGCCTGCCGCTCGTTGTAGCGCGAGTAGGCATTGAGCGCCGGCATCAGAAGTAGCGAGAGCGCCGTCGCGGTGAGGGCCAGCAAGGGCAGGTTGGCGAAATCGGAAAGCTCCTCGAACACGTGGTGATCGACCGCGTAGTGCAGCACCCAGTTCGCGACCCAGAAACCAAGCAAAGTAATTCCCGCTTGCACGAGAATGCTCTTCAAAATGTGCCGGTGGACGTGATGGCCGAGCTCGTGCGCGAGAACCGCTTCGATTTCCTCGGGAGCATAATTGTCCAACAGCGTGTCGGCCAGAATGATTCGCCGCGTCCTGCCCAGTCCAGTAAGCGCCGCATTCGCTTTCTTGCTCTTTTCCGAAAGCTTCCAGCGGTAGACTCCGCGCACGCGCGTACCAGCATGCTCGCTGAGCTGAATCAAGCGGCGACGCAGGTCTTCGTTGTCGAGCGGCTCGAACTTGTAAAAAATTGGAAAGAGCACGACCGGAGCGAGCTGGGCCAACAAAACGAACAGCCCTATAAATAGCGCCCACGTGATGATCCACCAATGCTGCGGAGATTCGCGAATCATGAAATACAACAACTCCACCACAATCCCCGCCAGCACCAGCCCCACCAAAAAGCCCTTGACTTCATCCCAGAGCCAGGAACGCAACCTTTGTGTGGAGAGTTGAAACCTTCGTTCGAGCCGAAATCCGTAGTAATCAAGGCCCAGGCTCAGCATTTTGCTGATCAGAAGCAAAAGGAACAGATAGATGAAAACAGCCAGAGTGTAATTGCGGAATCCCTCACGCAAGGCAAGATCGCGCAGCCAGCCCGTCCAACCTGTGACCAGCAAAAGAATCAGGAAAGCGGACCCGACAGCAAAATCGGCGACCCCCAGCCAACGGTGAATGCGGTTATAGCGGCGCGCCTCAGGCGAGTAGTCTGGCGTCGAAGGTGGGCTTCCTGCGAAAGTCATGCTTGGATAGAAGTATCGCATTATCGCCGAGCCAAGTGTGGAGATTCA
>JBEKWP010000045.1:0-25858 GCA_049512915.1 Candidatus Sulfotelmatobacter sp. | reverse complement strand
GAAAAAGCTGGTGGATCTGGGGTGTGAAGTGGTTGCGGTCGATTCCAGCCTTCCGCAGGTCGAAGCCGCGAGGAAGCTCGGCTTGAACGCGCACGCCATCAGCGCCGAAGACCTGCCCTACAACGAAGAATTCGATGCCGTGTTCAGTAACGCCGTGCTGCACTGGATTAAGCGGGCGGATCCGATGATTGCCGGAGTGTATCGGTCCCTGAAACCCGGCGGGCGATTTGTTGCTGAATGCGGAGGCTACGGTTGCGTTCACAAGATCCGGACTGCTCTGGTTGAAGCACTGGACCGCCGCGGGTTTGAAGGTGAGGCTCGCGTGCCGTGGTATTTCCCCACACCCGGCGACTACGCTACCAGGCTGGAACGCGCGGGGTTTCGCGTCGATAGCATTGCGCTGATTCCGCGTCCAACTCCCTTGCCTGGCGACATCGTTGCATGGCTGGAAACCTTTGCTCTCAATTTTTTCCAGGGCCTCTCCGACGAAGCTCGCGACCAGTATCTGCAGGAGGTTCGGATGGCGTTGGAACCGCAACTTCGCGAGGCCGATGGAACCTGGGTAGCCGACTACGTACGGCTGCGATTCGCGGCAACCAAGGCTCGAGAGTGGTAGGGCTCCGCCGCCTGCGTTGCGTAGAACGCACTTGCGGGCTGAAATACGGGTCGTTCGCCATGCGGATGAAAGCCGCTTCCGAGGCGGGAGATGAACTGATGCGCCAATCAGCCTCCTTGTTGATGTCGAACCATACGACACCCTTGATGAGCGGAAAGCGCGTGCGCAGCGTAGGAATGATGTTGTCGATCCATTTTGCCTTGTCCCCACCAGCTTCAGCGGACGCCATCTCTCCAATCAGGATCGGCTTTTTCTTCGCCGCAAGCAGCGGGTAGATGTTCTGGAACACCTGCTGGAAGGTTTGCCAGCCACCATTCGTCGTACCCCAGTTGTAGCCATCGACCCCAGTCCAATCGACATAAGCATCGCCGGGGTAGTAGTCCATCGTAGTGCGGTTGCCTCCGGCGGTATCGGTGACGTTGGGGCACCACGCCCAAACTACATTGTTCGCACCAGCGGCGATGAAGAGGTCGTGAATGTGTCGATAAGCCGAAATGTACAGGGGAGCGTTGTTGCCGCTCCAGGCCTCGTCGCCATTCATCTCGGCGGCAAAGTCGATAAAAAATTTCTTCCCGAGCGCTTTGGAACTTTTGGCGCGCGCAATGATCGTGGCATCGAGGCTCCCATCGACGATTCTGGCGAAGTCGACGTTGTGTGGTTCCCAACTGATGAGAGGAATGCGTCCCGCCGCCAGGTCCGCCTGGGTGACGCTCCCGGTCCAATCGGCATCCCACGAGTAGTAGGCGAGGTGAATAACAGGCGTGCGCCCGAGCTTTCGCGTCGTCTCCTCGACGCTGCCCGCACCGTAGAACTGCCCCAGCAACGCACCCGACGCCGGCTCGAGAATGGACGATCGAGTAGATGATCGAGCAGACGCCCCGCGCGATTTCTGGCTTGCGGCATTAGTAGTTACTCCACTCAAAGCCAGTGTGACAACTCCCGCCAGACACACAGCTAAGATCAAAGGTTTGGCCACGATCTCCATAGCTTAATACAAACAGCTTCCACAGGATGAGAAGCTCAGAGGATCCGAATGACATTCTTATTGAACTTCGTTTAGGCTGCGGGGTGGCAAAATACAGGGCCTTATCGCGGAGGCATCACTTGCGCTCTACCTATCGATTAATAATTCATGCTTTTCTGGTTCTCGCGATCTCAGGGGCTGGCATCGCCGCCGGCGCTCACTCGGATCTTTATGTTTCCACCAGCGGCGACGATTCGAATCCCGGCACGATCGACAAGCCGCTGCATACCATCCAACACGCCGCCGACATTGCGAAGCCCGGAGACACCATTAATTTGCGGACGGGCACGTACTGCCAGCAGCTCGCGGTGAAGGTCTCAGGAAACGCAGAGCAGGGTTTCATCACGTTTCGCAGCCAGCCGGGAGAGCACGCGATTCTCGACGGCGGCTGCCTCACGCCCCCAGCAGGCCAGCACAGCATGGTGCTGCTGACCAACGTCAGCTTTGTGCGCATCGAGGGACTCGAGATCCGCAACTATCGGACCAGCGACTATGACAGCGTGCCGGGCGGTATCCGCGTATTCGGAGGCGGGTCGCATATCGAAATTCTGCATAACAACGTGCATCACATTGAGCAGAACTCGCCGCGGCGCTTGCGGCCGGGCAGCGGAGCCAACGGCTTCGGCATTTCTGTCTACGGCACTTCCGCGACCACTCCCATCAGCGACCTGGTCATCGACGGCAACGACGTGCACCATCTCAAGACAGGATCGAGCGAATCGCTCGTGGTGAACGGCAATGTGGCCGGGTTCCGCATCACGAAGAACACGGTGCACGACAACAACAATATTGGAATCGACGTGATCGGCTTCGAACACACGGCGCCCGACCCGGCGGTCGACCGCGCTCGCGACGGCGTGGTCAGTGAGAACCTGGTGTACAGCATCACTGCGAGAGGCAATCCGGCGTATGGCGAGACCCCTGATTCCGACGGCATCTACGTGGACGGCGGAACGCGAATTCTGATCGAGCGTAACGTCATCCACGACGCCGACTTCGGCATTGAACTGGCCAGCGAGCACCGCGTCGGTAGCACCAGCCACATCATCGCGCGCAACAATCTCATTTATTCCTGCCACGCTCCTGGATTCGCCATTGGAGGCTACGACGAAAAGCGCGGCACCACCGAGGACGTGGTCATTGTGAATAACACACTCTACAAGAATGACGCATGGAAGACGGGCCAGGGCGAGTTCCTGATGCAGTTCTACATGCGCAACAATGTCTTCAAGAACAACATCGTCTACGTGGGCGATCACGGACTAGCGATGACCAGCAAGTCTGCGCGGATGGAGGGCGGTGCTCCCACGGTGACGATAGATCACAACACCTATTACTTTCCTTCAGGTTCGAAAGCGGTGAAATGGTCTTTCGACACGAAAAATTACTCGAGCTTCGAGGAGTACGTTGCGGCGACGGGCAATGATCAGAAATCGCAATTTGCGGATCCGCAATTTGTCGACGCCGATGCGCACGACTTTCATCTACGACCGCACTCTCCGGCGCGGAATGCCGGCGAGGATCTGGGATCGGCAATGGTCGGCGATCAGGATCTCGACGGTCATCCCCGGGTAAGAGAGAACAAAATCGACATCGGCTGTTATGAGATGCCGTAGGGGGATGTTGGCTCAGTTCGAATTTCCTTCGGTGGCGTCATCCTGAGCGGAGCCGCCTTTCAGGCGGAGCGAAGGATCTCCCCAAACATGCGTTGCCCATGCGAGATCCCTCACCCGGCTGAACTGCGCCAGGTTTTGGGAGGAACTCGCAAACTGTTCTGCCTAGCCATCCTTGCGGTAGAGCAGATCGCGCATGGCTTGCCTGCGTGCCTCGTTCGCCTCTTTCAAAGTCTTGCGCTCGTCGGCGTCTGTGCTGCGCTTCGTAGCGGTGTCGGCGCCTTCAGGCGCGCTGCAGGCTGGGCAGCGATTGGCGAAGCCAGGCTTGTCCGGCCTCAGTTCAAACTCCTCTGAGCAAACCGCGCAGACTCGGATGGGGAATGCCATACAAATATTATGATATAAGTCAGCCCACGCTTCCAAACCGTTGCTGCCGACTCAATCCCCCTTGCCCATCCCCCGAATCCTCTGCACAATCCGTGCGCTCAACCGGTCCACCGACCCCGGCCGCCCATCCTCCGGAGGCACCACGGTCCTCGTTCCTCGCCGGAAGTGGTGCCGCGTCAGCAGCCACCAGTTTTCCATGTAACGCTCATACTTGTGTCCCTTGCGATGCGGCGACAGCCCAACCGACCCCAACCCCGCCAGCGTCCGCGCCGGAAAGATGTACCACACATCCTCCGGCAAAACATAGATGGCATAGTAGTCGATCTCTTCCGGCGTGTAGAGCCGCCCGCACATATGCAACTGGCACAGGTAACAACTCTTTATCCACATCTCCGTGGATTTCACCTGCATCCGCAGGAACCGCCCCTCGTTCTCCACGATCACATCATAGCGGCCAGTCTCTCCCCAAGGCTTCGCCACTGTGAACCCCAGCCCAGCCGCCACCGTCATAAACAACAACTCAACCCACTCTCCACGCTTCTTGTAACTCGGAAAAAGCTTCCCCATCCGCCGCCCCATAGATTCTCCTCAGAAAATGTCTGCGCCAAAAGCTCGATTGTCATCCTGAGGCGACGGCTTTATCGTCGCCGAAGGACCCGAGCGAGCCGCGTGACGCGTCGCGTCCTTTGCGACGCAATACTCACGCGTTTGGCTCGCTTCCCTATCGAACTCTGACGGCACCACCACTGCCCCAGAAACACAAAAGGCGCAGCCCGTGGGCTACGCCTTCTTTTCGAACTTTCGACTCTATAGTTCTATTATATCATATTGCTATAGCCAAATCTGCACACTATTCTGTGCAAGCCGAAATTTATATTTCCTTCCGCTGCACGCACATAGCTTCAATCGTGTAATTCCTGCCTATTGACAAGGTTTCGCTACGGTTTTCCATAGGCCCAGGTTCAGCCGAGAAGCGGACGGGGGGAGCCTCAGCGCAGAAATACAGCGGCAAAATCTCCTTGGCTCCTTGCTAGTCCTCGCTTGGAGATGATAGGTCGAGCTGAGCTCCCGATTGCCGTTTCTGCGCCTTTTTCTTTTGCGCCGCAATCAGTTTCTTGATTGGCTCTTCTGTTGGCAGATCCTCCGGCATTGTGCCGCCTATACGCCTGATAGCTTCTCGCACCTCGCCACCCACAGTCCGATGAGCATGAGTGGCCGGCCCCTCGCCGCGTATGCCCTCCCGTTCGAGTTTCTGTTGTGTTTGTGTGACCCTGAATTCATTTGCCGCAAGCTCTGCGCGCCCAGCACAATCGAGGAGGTCTTCTTTCGGATGAATTTTCTTACGGCTCTTTATCTCCGCCAGTCCCATCCCGTAAAGCCCACGATACCCTGCGTCGTTGAATATGGCGAACCGCTTGACCCCAGCGCCTCGCGCGGTCCCCGCCAGCAGTTTGTTGCCCCTTCGCACTCTATCTCGCAATGCAATACGTTTCTCCTGATCACTCACTTCTTGTCTGCGGGTCTGCACAGCAAAATACGTCTGGGCACTCGCAACCTCGGGCTTGCTCGATTCACCATTCATTGCAATGAGATAACACGCATACCGCGTGAGGTAACAGTCCGCCCTCAACAGCTTCGCCCCCTTTCCGCCTTCTATCACCTTGGCGGTATCGACGAAGTGATAGGCGGAGGCCACACCTGATCCTTCGCACGCTGTTTTGGCTTTCTCAATGACGCCCTGGAAATTTCTCCAATCTGTATAGCCAAGAATTTGTTGAAGGTCGCGGGCCATCCAGTAATCCTCGCCATTGGGAGCTTCCCGCCTCTTTCCGTCCAGCGCAAGCATGACCGCATCTAGCGATGTCATGGCCTAACCTCCTCAGCCAGCAAATTATAGCATCGGATGGGAAACCCTACTCTCAAGTTGTCATACTTGCTTTCTTATTCCAATACGCATATATTTCACTTCGGATGGGAATATGGGAATAAGAGAAAACCTGCAAAAGTTGATCGTAAGGAAACTTGAAGAGGTCACGGCCCTGGAGCTCCAAATCAGGGAAACAAAGGCTTACGTGCAAGGGCTTCAAGATTCGATGAAACTCCTGCCGAGAGACGGCAATGGTCTCGCCGAACACACCTTGCGGGAGGGGAGTGCTTTAGCCAAAACGCGAGATGCGCTGAAGGCGGCGGGCGCCCCATTGGCGATTGCCGAGATTCTAAAGGCGGTCGGAAAGCCCCCGGATAAGAAACACCGCATTTCGCTGGCGGGAACTCTATCCGGGTACGCCCGCGACGGCAAGGTATTTACCAAGACAGCGCCGAATACTTTTGGGCTGATTGAATTTGGAACTGCACGGCTCGAAGCGGACGAAAGCGAAATTCCGGAAGAATTTGGGAGTATGGATAAGGAAGCATAGCGCGTAGCAACTTCGGTAAACGCCGTAACCTCACGCAGAAACGCAGTCGAACGCAACCTAGCCCGGAAAGTTCTTGGAATTCTCCAGGTCGTCTGCGATGACCCGTAAGGCTAATGCGTAGGCTTTTCTCTTGGCCTCATCTTCCGTGGCTCCGTACACGATCACCCCAGGAACAGCAACAATCTCCGCGATCAACGGCCGTCATCCTCGCGCTCGGTCTCCATATTCCAACGCATGCGTCTCTTTTCACGCCGGCACCCGATCACTCCGTCAGGTTATAAATCAGCCCATACGGGTCCTTGACGTAGCATCTCGGAAACTCAGGCTCATCCTTCACCACCCTGCAGCCTTTTTTCTTGAGCCTGGCTTTCGCTTCCTTCACGCTCTTCACAGTAACTTCCAAAACCGGGCCCAGAGGCGGGCCGGGCTCAATGAATAAATTGATGTGTGGCCCGTGGAGGCCCACCATTTTCGGGTTCTTATCCGTAATCTCAAAGCCGAGTTCCTTGACGTAGAAGTTGGCGCCCTTCATGGGATCTTTCGCCTGAAGCAAAATATCTGTACCAAATGTATTTGCCATAGGATTCTCCGTCCTCCCTTACTTGTGGTCGGTGTGTCCCTCGAGCAATTCGAGCGCGTGCGGAATCAAGTCCATCACCGCTTCCAGGGATTCGACCGCGCCGCCGGGACTGCCGGGCAGATTCAGGATCAGAGTTTTATCGCGCACGCCGCACACTCCCCGGCTTAACGCGGCGAACGGCGTCTTCTTCGCCCCTTCGAGCCGCATGCGCTCACCTACACCATCGATCAGGCGATCGCAAATGGCCGCAGTCGCTTCCGGCGTGACATCGCGCGGCGCAATTCCTGTGCCGCCGGTGGTTACGATGAAGCGAACCTCCAAGGCGAGATGAACCAGGGCATTTTGAATCTGCATGGAATCATCTTGCACGATTTGCGTTGCGACCACGCGAAAGCCCAGCTTCTTTAAGACGTCGGCAACCGCTGGCCCGGAAACATCCACGCGTTCCCCCCGGGCGCAGGAATCGCTGACCGTAACCACGGCAGCGGTGAGCACCGCCGGCCCGGGGTTCCCCTGCGACGAAGCCTCAATTATCGAGGAGGACATCTTCTTCCTCTTCCCGGCGCCCGCTGCCGCCCGAACCAGAGCCGCTGCTGCTCGCGGCAGCGCTCGCTGTGGTGCCGCTGTCTTCCAGGCTGGCTGGCTCGCCGCCGCCATCGCGCTGCGATTCGTCGAGCAGGCGCAAGCCCTCCATGAGCAGGCCCTGAGTGTTGAGCTTGGTGGTTTCCTGATCGGTCTTGCCTTCGAAGTTGAGTTCGAAGTTGCCGCCGGTCCAGCGCAGAACTTTGAACACGGCCTCGTCTCCTGATAAAGCTCCGTAGGTTGCGTGCTTGACCTGGCCTTCAACAAAGAAGACCTCGCACTTGTCGCCTTCATTGTTGAGCTTGAGCTGGCAACTCTTGCGTCCCATCTCCAGCGACTGCATCAGGTCGATCACATTCATCTGCGAGAGGTTGCCGCGAACCACGCCGTCGGAGGGCGCAGTCTTCGCCATCTTCTCAAGCGCGATGCGGTCCACGGTGCGCTTGATGCGGCGCGTGGCTTCTTTCAGGAAGAAGGGCTTGGCCAGGTAGTCGTCGGCTGCATCCTGCGGCGAAAGCCGTTCATCAATGTCAACCCGGCTCGCCATCAGGATGGCGGAAAAATTCGCCGTAGCCGGCCGGCTCTTCAGCCGCTCAACCAGCTGTCGGCCATCCATGCCGGGCATGCGGTAATCGCACACCACCAGGTCAGGAGGATCGTCAACCGCCTTCAGCAATGCATCAGCCGCATCTCCGGCAGCCACCACGCTCGCAAACGGAGTAAGCGCCTGCTGCAACATCCCCAGCACCATTGCGTTGTCGTCGACTAGGAGTAGTTTTACTTCGTTTGCCATGGAATCGATTGTGAGCTACTTTTTTGCGCGGCGGTAGTTTCCGCTTTTGCCTCCGGTCTTGCGTTGTAGGACGATCTCGCGAATCTCGATTGCCTTATCCATTCCTTTCAGCATGTCATAAATCGTCAGCGCTGAAATACTTGCTGCTACGAGGGCTTCCATTTCCACGCCGGTTTCAGCTGTGGTTGCAACTTTGGTGGTGATGGCGACGCCATTTTCGCACAGGCGTATGTCGACGGCAACGTGGGCCAGCGGGAGCGGGTGGCACATCGGGATTAGCTCTGCGGTGCGCTTGGCCGCCATGATGCCGGCCACGCGGGCTACTTCGAGAGGATCGCCTTTGGGATTATTTGGCAGCGCCTTCAGGACGGCCGGTTTCATCTGCACGAAGGCGCTGGCCTCGGCCTCACGCCTGGTCGGCTTTTTACTCGAGACATCGACCATGCGGGCGCGGCCAGCGGCGTCGTAGTGGGAGAGCTTCTTCGGCATGCAGAAGTTCTATCTTACATGGGATGCGCTCGTGGAGAGAGCGGCTACTGTTGGCTCGGGACGGCAGTGTGCGGAGGAAGATCCCTCGTCCCGCTGGAGAAAACGCGGGCCTTCGGGATGACGCAAAAGACGGGCGGGTGAGGATGTCAGATTAACGTTACTGCCGCAGCATGATTGCTATCCAGTCGCCTGCTTTGATTTGCTCGCGATCGGGCGGGATGACTATATGGCAATTGGAGCGGGCTTGGGCCGCGACATCGCCTGAGCCTTGCCAGGGCACGAGTTCGACCACGGCCTCTTCGTACTGGCCAGAAAGGATCGCGGGGAGGAAGCGCTTCAGTCCTGGCTTGACGCGGATTTCGGATTTCAGGCGAGCGTGCAGGAAGGTGAGCGGGCTGGGGGACGCCCCTGCCAGGGCTTCGAGCATTGGTCTGGCAAACAATTCGAATGTGACCATGGTCGAGATTGGGTTGCCGGGAAGTCCGAAGAAATATTTGTGGTGCGCTGGAACTCGGCCGAATACTACCGGTTTGCCCGGCTGGATTTTTGCTCCGGTGAAGAAGAACTCGGCTTGCATTTCTGCGAGGACCTGTTCGACCAGATCGTAGCGTCCCATGGAGACACCGCCGGTCATGATCAGCAGGTCGGACCGCAGGCCTTCTTCGATCAACTGGCAAAGGCGGCGCGGTTCGTCGGGCGCGATCGGCAAGAGCACGGGCTCGCCGCCGGCTTGCCGAATCTGCACTGCCAGCGAATAGCTGTTGGAGTTGCGGATTTGTGTGGGGCCTGGTTCGGTATCGACTGCCACAATCTCATCGCCTGTGGTCAGTATCGCCACGCGCGGACGAACGAATACTGGCAGCGTTGATTTCCCGGCCGAGGCCGCGAGTGCTATGGCGGCTTCGTTGAGGCGGGTACCGCGATCGAGAAGGAGGCTGCCGCGTTTGGCTTCGGCTCCCTGCGCAACGATGTTTTCGCCTGGGGCTACGCCTCTTGCGATTTCAACGAGATCTCCTTTTTGCGATGTGTATTCGACCATGACCACGGCGTCGGCGCCTGGCGGCGCCGGAGCGCCGGTCATGATGGAGAAGGTTTCGCCTCGATTCAGTGCGGATGGTGGTTGCAGGGGGCCCGCTTTGATTTCTCCCAGTACTTTCAGCTTGGCTGGAAGCGTTGCCAGATCGTCTGCGCGTACGGCGTAGCCATCGCGCGTGGAGCGCGGGAAGGGAGGGATGTCGCGATCGGCGGCGACTGGCTCGGCGAGAGCCCGTCCAGCGGCTTGGAGGAGGGACACGGCCTCGGTGGTTCCTGAGGACAGACGCGAGGCGTGTTCTTCGACGACGCGACGGGCTTCTTCGAAGGTCAGGACGAGAGATTGAGTTGGCGGTGCGGCCATGGGGAGATGATAGTGCAAGCGAGGCTACACGGAAGCCAGGGAGTGGCGTGGATTGCTCGAGGACCCGGTCGATGGGTGCTTTGCCGATTTAACGCCAGCCATCTCTTTGAACCGCACGCCAGCCCCGGTTTTACGACTGCAATTATCTGCACATTGACAGGGCAACGACTACCAGACATAATTTTTCGCAAGTTTTGGGCACGTCTGCCCTTTCTCTGCTGCCCGGAGACTAATTTCTTCCCGGCTTTCGATTCGACGCATTCGATCCATCTGGAACCAAGGTTCGATGCCATAAAAGGAGAAGCTCCCATGAAGCTTCGCATCGCTTACGTGGCGGTTGTATTCCTGTCGTTGGCTCTGTCGCTGACTTCGCTGACCGTTGCCCAGACATCGACTCAAACTGTGTCTGCCCTGCCTCGTCTGGTCCGCTTCGGCGGCACCCTCAGAGATCTCAACGGCACTCCGCTGACCGGCGTGGTCGGCGTCACGTTCGCTCTTTACTCCGAGCAAAGCGGAGGCGCTCCACTCTGGCTGGAGACGCAGAACGCAACTGCCGACAGCACCGGCCACTACACGGTTCTGCTAGGCTCGACCAAGCCCGACGGTCTGCCGGCGGAGTTGTTCACGTCCGAACAGGCGCGCTGGGTGGGGGTGCAAGTTTCGGGGCAGGCCGAGCAGCCGCGCGTGCTGCTGGTCAGCGCTCCGTATGCTTTGAAAGCGGGCGATGCCGAAACCATCGGCGGACTTCCGCCCTCGGCCTTCGCGCTGGCCGCACCGGTGGTCATCGGTCCTGCGGCGTTGAGCAGCCCGGACGCCAGTACGACCAGCAGTGCTTCGCCGGCGACCACTAGTGACGTGACCACAACGGGCGGGACGGTGAACGCGATTCCTTTGTTCTCGACCGCGACCAACATACAGAACTCGATTCTCACACAGACCGGAACGACGGCATTGAATGTGAGCGGCAAGCTGAACCTGCCAGCGACGGGCACGGCCACATCGACCGCAGGCAAGAACTCGCGGCCGGAGTCTTTTGTTGCCTCCGCCTTCAACAGCACCACGGCTACGGCAGTACCGCAGACCTTCCAGTTGCAGGCCGAGGCAGCGGGCAACGACACGGCGACGGCTTCTGGCACGCTGAACCTGCTCTACGCTACCGGCACCGCGACCCCGGCGGAGACAGGGCTGAAGATCAGCAGTAAAGGTCTGATCACGTTTGCGACGGGACAGAAATTTCCTGGCACCGGAGCCGGCACTATCAGTGGAGTAACGGCGGGCGCGGACCTGACCGGCGGTGGTACCAGCGGCGACGTTACGCTGAATCTGAATACGGCTGAGGTTCCGCTGTTGGCCTCAAAAAACGCGTTCACCGCGAACAACTCTTTCGGGGGGAACGTCGGGATAGGGACGACCAATCCGACTGAAAAGCTACAGATAGTTGGAGCCAGCGCAGTGCTGAGCTTAGGAGGCAGCGGTATTCCCGGGCTTCAGGTTTTGTCAGCTACTGGAGGAGAGGATTACCGCGTGGAGAGCAATCGAACGTCTTTAGGTGAATTCAGCATATCGGACTGCAGCGCAGGCTGTGTGGAGCGACTGACAGTTTTAAAGAGCGGCAGCGTCGGGATTGGGACAACGCCGCTGGCGAATCTCGATGTTCTAGGAGGTGGTGGCCTGCACATCCTGGCCGGCAATCCTGGCTGCGGGACTTTTGCAGCGATTGGTTTCCAAACCGCGCCCTTGAGCGGTTGCGGGAACTATGCCCTGCTGGGAGACGCATCCGGAGGAACTTACGTGAATGCTTCGGGTTCCAGCAGCACTATTCACTTCCGAATTAAGAACAACGATGCAATGGAGATCTTTTCCAACGGCACCGTGGGTATCGGTACCGTCGCGCCTGGGGGAGCTCTAGGCGTAGAACAGGGTGATGCGGTTGCGGCCTATTTCCAGAACGACGCGGCGGACACAGCCACTGTGTATGCGATCAACACGGCGCCGACTGAGGACGTTGCATGGGGTTTGCTCGCAGGGGGTGACTTCGGCACCTGCGAAGTCGATAATAACGGCAATCTCTCTTGCGATGGAACCAAGTCCGCGGTTGTGCCGGTGGATGGCGGCTCGCGCAAGGTCGCGCTTTACGCCGTGGAAGCTCCCGAAAACTGGTTTGAGGATTTCGGCTCAGGCCAACTTTCGAACGGCTCGTCCCGCATCAAGCTTGAACCGACTTTCGCGCAAACTGTAAATACCAATCTCGACTATCACGTTTTCCTCACCCCTCGCGGCGAATGCGAAGGGCTTTATGTCACCGACCTGACGCCCACGGGTTTTGAAGTCCGCGAACTGCACCACGGCTCGTCCAGCGTTGTATTCGACTACCGCATCGTCGCCAAGCGCAAGAGCTACGAATCCCTTCGGCTGGCAGATTTCACCGAGCGATCGAGGAAGCTGGACGAGCGGCCCGCAAGGATGCGGCAGCGCAGAAAAGCAGCGGTCCCGGCTTCGAACTCGGCGGTCCTACCGGAGCAGAAGCTCAGCATGAACGGAACCAAGTGAAGACATCCGCGGCTGAAGCGATTTTTCGCGCCTGCTGGTGGTGACCCGCCCACGCCTCTGACACGAGTGGCAAGAAGCCGCGTATTATCGGGCGAGTTCCTGGCCCAGGACGGTGGGGTTGCTGGCGTAGGAGAGGCCGACTTCGAGGTCGACTACGCGGTCGCGGACCAGTTCGGCGATTTCGCCATCGAAGTGTTGCATGCCTTCGGTTGCGCCTGCCTTCATGGCGTCTAGCAGCGTCTTGCCCTCGCGATCACCTTTTTCGATGCACTCGCGGGTGCGGGCGTTGACTTTCAGGATTTCGGCTACGGGGACGCGGCCACTGCGATCGGCCTTCGGCAAGAGCCGCTGGCAGATGATGTAGCGGAAGCTTTTGGCGAAGCGTTCGCGGGCGTTTTTCTGTTCGTCGGGCGAGAACGAGCTGACGATGCGCTCGACAGTTTTGGGTGCGTCCATGGTGTTGAGGCTGGAGAGCACCAGGTGGCCGGTCTCGGCAGCTTCGAGGACGCTCTCGATGGTTTCGCGGTCGCGCATCTCGCCCACCAGAATTACCTTAGGCGCCTGACGCAGCGCTGAGCGCAGGGCGTGAGCGAAGCTGGGCGTGTCGCTGTGCAGTTCACGCTGATGAATGGTGGAGTTTTTGTGGTTGTGCAGGAACTCGATAGGATCTTCGATGGTGATGATGTGGTAATTTTTCTCGCGATTGATGCAATCGAGCAGCACGGCGAGGGTGGAAGACTTGCCCGATCCGGCCGGACCGGTGACGAGCACGATGCCATCGCGCAGCTTGGCTACATCCGAGAGATGCGCCGGCAGACGAAGCGAAGCAAAATCAGGGATGGAGGTGGGGATTACGCGCATCACGATGGCACAACTGCCGCGCTGGATGAAGATGTTGACGCGGAAGCGGGCCACGCCGGGCAAGCCGTAGGAAATGTCGCAGGATCCGTGTTCGCGCAGAGTGGTGACCGCCTGCTTATTGTCGCCAATCAGATCGGCGGCGAGATGGCGGGTGTCATCGGGCGTTAGCGTGGTGATCCCTGGAACCTGTACCGGGATGAGCTGGCCGTAGACCTGCACTTGCGGAGGCCGTCCGGGAGAAAAGATGAGATCGCTGATCTTTTCGGCGGCGCGCAGCATCGCGCCCAGCAGGGCGGGCGTAGCCACTTTGCCGCTGCCGGAATAACCTTCCAATGAAACTGCAATTGCCGCGATGCCAGGTGTCGCCAATTCCACCTCTCGCACAAATCTGTGCTTATTGCTTATTCTTAGGGAATTGCACACACCACAGACGGGGAGTCTGGGCCAACCGAAGTTGACCTAATACCTATACTTTATCGCGGGGACGGGCGAAACGTAAGGACGGTTAGGACAACGCCCTTAGTAACCAGAGGCAGTACTCAGTACCCAGTTCTCAGTAAAACCTTTTGGCTTTCGTCTGGGCGGTTGTCGACGGAAAAGGCGGCCTCTTGAGGCCGCCCTATCGACCTGAATCCATTTAACTCAGTTTTTGGCGCCCTTCTTTTTGGTGCCGAAACCGGTCTCCACTGGGGCGCCGATGCTGGCCAGCATCTGCTTGGCTACATCGGCGTACTGGCCGGTGGGCTCGAGTGCGAGGTATTTCTGGAAGGCTTCCGCCGTGCCCGGAGGCGCAACCATCTTGTCGCCCTGCAACGTGGCCTTGCCGATCAGGTTCACGCCCTTCTGGTAATAGGCGTCGGCTTTGTTGGGGTCGGCGGCGATGGATTTGTCGAAGGCGGCGATGGCGTCATCGGCCTTGCCGGCGTTGGTCAGCACGGCGCCGATATTGAAGTAATAGGCTGCGCTGCCCTCAGGATTAAGCTGGGACGCCTGGGTATAGGCCTTCACGGCGTCGTCGATCTTGCCCGACCTGGCAGAAGCATCCGCCATGTTGTTGTAATATGCCGCCAGCTTCTTGCCGTCTTCGGCATCTTTCTTGGTTTCCATGGCTTTCTGCTTGAGATCGATCGCCTTCTGGTAGTCGGCGACAGCCAGTTGCAGGCGCTTTGACTTCTCGGCGGGATCGGTCTGTTTAGGCGCAGAGCCGCGATAGGCATCGGCGAGTTGCGCCCAGATTACATCGCGGGTGTCATCGATCTGCGTGGCTTCGGTTAAGGTGGCGATGGCGGCGTCAAAGTCTCCGGCCTTCATGGAAGCGTTGGCGGCAACGATCTTGTCGTTCAGAACCTTAATCGTGCCGTTCTCCTTCTTTACTTTCTCTTCCGCCTCCTGCTTCGCTTTGAGTTGTTCCGGAGTCAGTCCCACGCCCTGGGCAGCCTTCTGCTGTTCCTTCTGGAGGTCGAAGTCGAGAGTGTTTTCGTCCAGCGTGACGGGGAATCCTTTGACCGGAAATAGTTCTTTGTTGGCTTTGAGGTCATCGCCGTTCCTGTAGAGGATTACGTTGTACTTGCCGGCGGCTATGCCCAGAGAGAAATACTCGCCCTTCTTGTTGGTCTTGAGCGTGTATTTCTGGCCGTTATCCATGTTGGTGTAGACCACAACGGCATCCGCGATGGGCTTGCCATCCACATCCTTGCAAACGCCCTTGACTGTTCCAGACTGGGCGATGACCGGGGAAGCACAGAGTCCCAGCATTAAGAGAGCAAAAGCGAACACGGCAAACTGTTTCTTCATCTTGGCCTCCCGGCGCAAAACATTCTCGATGGATCGATTTCTGATGGTTGATGGAAAATCGGCATGAGCGGATCTGTGTTAATTTTCGCCAACCGTCAACAAGTCACAAAATTCAACGATCTTTATTTAACGATCTTTATTCAACGATCTTTTTCTCGACCTGCGATCTCCGCATACGGAATTGGATCGGCGGCTCCTGCTTCCGCAAACGCCCGCAGCCGCAACACGCAGCTGTCACAGATGCCGCAGGCCTGATCCTGGCGGCTGTAGCATGACCAAGTTAAATCGAACGGCGCGCCCAATTCAAGGCCCAGGCGCACAATTTCGGCTTTGCGCAGGCGGATGAGCGGGGTGAGGATCTCGATGGTTCCCGCTTTCGTCCCCGTCTTGATGACCTGGTTGAACGCTTCGTAATAGGCCGGACGGCAATCGGGATAGCCGGAACTGTCTTGTTCGACGGCGCCGATATAGATCTTTTCCGCTCCCAGCACCTCAGCCCAGCTTACGGCGACAGCCAGGAAATGAGCGTTGCGAAAGGGGACGTAGGTGACGGGAATGTCGCGGCCAGGCGCGTGGGCGGCTGGGTCGCTGGTGGGAACGGCGATGCTTTTGTCGGTGAGCGCGGAACCTCCGATGGCGCGCAGAGCCTCGATGCGCACCGTAAGTTTCTCCTGAATATTGAGGCGCCGGCAGATTGCCAGGAAGGATTCGCGCTCGCGGTCTTCGGTGCGCTGGCCGTAGCTGACGTGCAACGCGGCGGCGGCGTAGTCACGGGCCGCGAGCGCCGCGCACACGCAGGAATCCATGCCTCCGCTGAGCAGAACGACTGCACGGGATTTTGTTGGGCGCGACATGTCTTGCCTGGCAATTGCTGATTGTTGATTGCTGATTGTTGATTGCTGATTGTTGATTGCTGATTGTTGAACGGAGCTGTAGGCCGAGGATTTCAATCAGCGATCAACAATCAGAAATCAGCAATTCTTCAAACTCCCTTTACCGCCGGGTCCCAGATGAATTTGTGCAGTTGCAGTCCCAGGCGGGCTGGGACGTCATCGGCGAGCATCCACTCGGCTAGTTCCTGGGGATCCAGCAAACAGTGCGAACTGTCGCGCGACCCGGTGGCATCCTTGCGAAAAGCCGGGGAGAACAGGACCGCGTTCACGCGCTCCGCGAGACGATTCCGATTCGTGAAATCGCGGGCAAATTCGTAATCCGCGCGGCCGCTCAGCACAAACTTGATTTCATCGCGCGGGGTGAGGGTTTCGAGATTCTCGAGGTGAAAGGTGTCGGCCTCGCCCGAGTTTGGGCACTTCACGTCCACGATTTTGATGACCTCCGCGGGCACGCGCTCAAGTGGGCGCTCGCCGCTGGTCTCGAGGAGGAGTCGATAGCCGGCTTGCAGCAGTAGCTGGATCAGCGGCAGCAGTTCGCGCTCCTGCAACATGGGCTCGCCCCCGGTAATTTCAACGAGGCCGCCGTTGGGGCTGAGGCGCTTCACCTCGTCCCAGACTTCTTCGGAAGTCATCTTGCGTCCGCCCCGGAATGTGTACTCGCTATCGCACCAGGAGCAGCGCAGGTTGCAGCCGGTGAGGCGCACGAAGACGCAGGGCAGGCCGGCGTGGGTCGATTCACCTTGCAGCGATTTATAGATTTCGGTTATCTGCATTAATGCGGCTGCCAGCCGCCAGCTTCCAGTTGCCAGTTCTATAACTCCGATTGTCGTGAGACTGACGCCAGGAGCCCATTCAAGATACGGCCGACCTCGCCACACTTTTGCAACAGCGAGGCCGTCTGTTCCGTCTGCAAGTAGCCGAGTTCTCGGCAATTTGCATTTGAGTCTCTACCTCCATGAGGGAGCCGCGCGCTTGTCCGAGAAAATGTCGAAATTCTTTCTCTGAAAGGCGCCCTTGTCCCTCGGCGATATTGCTCGGGATCGAGACCGCCGCACGACGGAGTTGGGAAGTGAGCCCGAAGAGTTCGTCCTCCGGAAATCCAGCTGTGGCCCTATATGTCGCAGTCACGAGATCCATCGCCTTTTGCCAGGCAACCAAGTCCTTATAGGATCGTCCCATCTTGGCCCCTCTGCATCGCGCTACCGGCAACTGGCAACCAGCGTCTGGCAACTGATTATTCGCTGTACTTTGCGGTCGTTGTGTCGGTTTCAAACACGGTCACGTCTTTTACGCGGACTCGGCCGTTGGTTACGCTTTTCAAGCGCGAGTTTGACTCGTCATAGAAATACTTGGCCAGATTTTCCGCCGAGGGATTGATAACCGTGAAAGGTTCGATGTCGTTGATCATCTGGTGATCGAGCCGTTCGATGACGTGCTTCATGACCTCGCGCAGGTCCTTGAAATCGAGCAGCAGACCGGCTTTGTCCAGCTCGGCTCCGGCCAGCGTCACCCGAATCTTGTAGTTATGCCCGTGCGGGTTTTCGCACTTGCCCTTGTAATTGCGCAGATAATGGCCTGCTGCGAACGTATCGTCAACCGTGACTTCAAACATGCATCCCTCAGCGGCTCGGCGCGGATACAGGCCGACCCGTGTTCCGTGGCGAAACATCTATTGTAACGCGCATCGACGCAATGCAGCTTGACTGCCTACCGCCTGGAAAGGTAGTTTGCCTATTCGTTTTCTTCCCTTGCGCAAACGATTCGAAGATCAAGGAAGATATATGCGTCGCAATGTACCCGTCCTAATTCTCATCGCGGCGGCGATCATCGCCAATCTCGCCGCCCAGACCAAGCCCGAGACGCCGGAGTACGACATTAAGGAACATTACACGAAGTACGAGTACAGAATCCCCATGCGTGACGGCGTGCATCTTTTCACCTCGGTATACGTACCCAAGGACGCATCTCGCACCTACCCATTTCTGATCAACCGAACTCCCTACAGCGTGGCGCCGTATGGCGTGGACCTTTACCGCACGCGGCTCGGACCGTCGCCCGACTTTGACAAGGCAGGATACATCTTCGTCAACCAGGATGTGCGGGGCCGTTACATGTCGGAGGGTACGTTCATCGAGATGCGCCCGCACATCGACAACAAGAAATCGAAGCAGGATGTGGACGATGCGAGCGACCTCTACGACACCATCGACTGGCTGCTGAAGAACGTGCCGAACAATAATGGCAAGGCGGGAATCTGGGGTATTTCTTATCCCGGGTTCTTCACCTCGGCCAGCATCATCGACTCGCACCCGGCTCTGAAGGCGGCTTCGCCGGAGGCTCCCATGACCGATCTTTTTATGGGGGACGACGCCTACCATGGCGGGGCGTTCATGCTCAACGCCAACTTCGGTTTCTATGTTTCTTTCAAGCCGCAAGAGAATCCCCAGCTGCCGCCGAAGACTCCCGTGCCCTTCGATTACGGCACAAAAGACGGCTACGAGTTTTATTTGAATGCCGGTCCGATTGGGAACCTTTCAAAATATCTTGCGGGCAAGAGTGCGCTGTTCGACGACCAGATGCACCACGACACTTATGACGATTACTGGAAGGCACGCAATCTGGCGCCGCATATGAAGAACATTCACTGTGCGGTGCTCACCGTGGGGGGATGGTTCGACGCGGAAGATCTGCAAGGTCCGTTCAGCACCTTCCACGCGATTGATAAGAATAATTCCGGAATCTTCAATGCCCTCGTCATCGGCCCCTGGGTGCATGGTGGCTGGTATCGCTACGACGGGCAGCACCTGGGGCGGGTGGAGTTCGCCGCAAATACCGGGGAATATTACCGGAAGAACATCCTGTTTCCGTTTTTCGAGCAGTATCTGAAAGGCAACGGTGATGCGAAACTTCCGAAAGCCTACGTGTTTGAGACAGGCACGAATGTATGGAGACAATATTCGGCGTGGCCTCCGAGAGAGGCTGAGGCGAAGACTCTTTACTTCACCCGAGGCGGCGGACTGTCGTTCGATCCTCCCGCTGCGGACGAGCCCTCTTACGATGAATACGTGAGCGATCCGGCCAAGCCTGTGCCTTTTGTGAATTACGTTTCGACGCGCGTGCCGCAGGAATACATGCTCTCGGATCAGCGCTTCGCCTCGAGCAGAACGGATGTTCTGGTTTATGAAACTCCGGCGCTGGCGGAGGACGTGACGATTGCCGGGCCCATTTCGCCACGGCTTTTCGTTTCAACCAGCGGGACCGATTCCGATTGGGATGTAAAACTGATTGATGTGTATCCGGCCGACTATCCCGACAGCAAGTTCGATGCGCCGCGGCCAGAGGATAAGGACAAACCCACAACCGATGTAGGTCCGCCGAGTTTCACGATGGGCGGATACCAGCAACTCGTGCGGGGCGAGCCTTTCCGGGGAAAGTTTCGTCACAGCTTCGAAAAGCCTGAGGCGTTCACGCCGGGCAAGGTCGAAGAAATCAATTTCACGATGCAGGACGTGAATCACACCTTCCGCCGCGGCCATCGCATCATGGTGCAGATCCAAAGTTCGTGGTTTCCGCTCACCGATCGCAACCCGCAGACCTTTGTCGACATTCCCAACGCCAAGCCGTCGGACTTTGTGAAAGCCACCGAGCGTCTGTACCACGGCAAGGGCGAGGCTTCGGGAATCGTCGTGGGAGTGTTACCGAGTCCGGCAATGGCAGAGGATCACAAATAGCCGAACCGAACCGGGCGAACAACTGGAACGAGAAAGCCCATTTTACCGGGTTGATGCGGTTGGGAATTTCCACCGAGCTCTGGGGTACAATGACGGCCATTCGCCTCGCTACTGGGGGTTCGACCCGCGCCTGCGGGATTACTGCGGGGCAATGAGGACTGGTCACGATGAACGTCCTGTTGCTTTCCATGCCGGATTCGTTCGAACACATGCCACCGGTCGCGATCCGCATGCCCAATGGTGCGCTTACGTCGCTGGCAGGAAACATTGATCCGCATCACCGCGTAGCGGTGGCTGACTTGATTCTGGTCCACCGGCGGGTTCGTGAGACTGTGACTCGCCTGGTCCGCGAGCTTGAGCCGGAAGTCGTCGGGCTTTCTATCATGACTTTTCAGCGGCGGACGGCCGGACGAATTATCGAACTGGTGCGCGCGCTTCGGCCGGGGGTGAAGATTGTGGTCGGCGGGTATGATCCCAGCCTTGCGCCTGAAGCTTACGAGAACATGGGTGTCGACTACCTGGTGCGCAGTGAGGGGGAAGTTACTTTCCGTGAATTATTGCGGGCGCTCGAACAGGGCTCCGGGTTTGAAAGCATCGGCGGACTTTCCTACAGAAGCGGTGAGAGCTGGGTGCACAACCCTGCCCGCGCGCCGCACCGGCTGGAAGACAGCGAAATCCGGCTGCCGAAGCGGGATGCGCGTGTGCTCGACGGATACACCATGCTCGGCCGGCAGGTGGATGTAATTGAGACCTCGCGCGGGTGCACGTTCGATTGCAGTTTCTGCTCGATCATCGAAATGCGCGGACGCAATTTTCATACTTACTCTTTCGACCGCGTCCTGGCCGACATTCGCGACGCATACGAGCACGGCGCTCGAACGATTTTCCTGGTCGATGACAACATTACCTTGAACGTGCGGCGGTTTGAAGCTTTGTGCGAGGCCATCATTGCTGCCGGATTGCACAAGATCGATTACTTCGTGCAGGCCATGACCTCGGCCATCGCCAACCACGGCAAAACGCTTGCCCCGCTGATGCGGCGCGCGGGATTCCGCTACGTGTTTCTGGGCATTGAAAACATTCTAGAGAATGACCTCGAATTTCTGAAAGCCTCGGCCAAGAATACTGAGCGCTCGAACGGGCATACGACGGGGAACGCCACGCTCAAAGCCATCGATTACATCCGGCGCAACCAGATGTATGTAGTCGGGGGATTGATTGTGGGCAGTCCGGGAGATACGCGCGAATCGATTGAGGCGAATCTGGAATTTGCCCGGCGCTACGTGGACTGGCCTTATATTCAACATCCGACACCGTATCCGCGCACGCCGATGACGAAGGACTTTCGCGATCAGGGTTTGATTATGAATGAGCGGCTCGAGGAATATGACGGCACGACGGCCGTCGTGCGCACCGAACATCTGCCGGCTGAAGAGGTGGAGTTCCTGCGCTGGAAGGCCGAGCGCTGGATGAAAGTTCATCACATTCCAGTGGCGCTCAAGCATGACCCGAAATTTGTTCTGACGACAGGCTGGAAGATGTTGGGGCACACTTTCCGCGGAAGCTCGATCCGCTCGGCGCTGGGGCTGGAGAGCGATAGGAAAGTATTTGAACGGTACCGGGAGATTCGGCGGGCGGAACGGGAGTACGTGTGAAGGCATGGACCGGTCCCGACTGATAAACTGCTATTTGAGGCTCAATGGATGTTGAAAAAGACTCCAGGAAATCGACCGGGATCGCTGAAGGCGAAAAATGGAAAATCCTCCGACGTTGCTGCCACTGGGTCAGTGCAGGAATTGAATGGGCTGCTTCGAGGCAGACGAAAAAGGCCGGTATCGATGGAGGGGATGCGCGCCGCCATCGTCAGCGGAGCGCTTAGGGGAAACGGCTAGGAGCTCGGTTCCCGATTTATCCATCAACCAACCCAGCTTCCCCGCCCCACTCCTTGGCCTCTCTGGAAAAAGTCCACATCGACTCTCCTCATTCACAGACCCCGAAGAACTCTTCCACCACGCACATTTCTGTAGTCTTCTTGTAATTCGGCAGGCTCTCGATGAACACGCGGCCGTATTGTTTTTTCAGGATTCGGTTGTCGAGCAGAACCAGGAGGCCGCGGTCGTGCAGCGAGCGGATCAGGCGTCCGAAGCCTTGTTTGAGGGTGATGACTGCTGCCGGTACCTGGTATTGAAAAAAGGCGTTGCCGCCATCGGCGTCGATCGCTTTCACGCGCGCGGCAACGACCGGGTCGCTGGGCACGGCGAACGGCAGGCGGTCTATGATCACGCAACTCAGTTGTTCGCCCTGCACGTCGACGCCCTGCCAGAACGAGGAAGTGGCGAACAGCACGGCATTCGGCGCGAGCCGAAATTCTTCGAGCAAGGCGCTCTTCGGCGCATCGCCCTGGCGCAGCATGGGAAACTCTATCTCTCCCAGCAACCGCTGGTAAACGTCGTTCATCTGGGCGTAGCTGGTGAAGAGCACGAAGGCGCGACCACGGGTGATCTCCAGCAGCTTGCGGATTCGCTCCGCCGCCTCCGCCGCAAACTGCGGGGTTCGCGCATCGGGCAGATCGGGCGGGACATAAAATAGTGCCTGACTCTCGTAGTCAAAGTGCGAAGGCAGGACTGACTCGCGGGCATGCTCCAGTCCCAACCGCTGCCGGATGTATTCGAACCCTCCGCCGACCGCGAGCGTCGCGGAGGTGAGGACTGCACATTCCAGCTTCGACCATAAGCATTCACGCAGGATCGGGCCAACGTCGATTGGAGTGGCCTGCAGGAAGACGTTCTGCCTTCCAGCTTTTTCTGCGTATCCTGATCTTTGCGGTGAACTCGCCCTTCCCCTGCCGCCACGCCGCTCGATCCAAAAGACAGTATTACGATCGTCGGACTCCATGGCGAAGGTGAGCTGCACTTGAATCTCCTGCACTCGGCGCGCGAAGTTGAAAACTTCCTCCGGCTTTTGCGGCAGGCCTTCGAGTTCGCCCGCCAGCCGGGTCAGGGCCTGATTGAGCGCGAGAAATTCGTCTCCGTTTTCTTCCAGAAACTCGCGCCGCGTCTCGAAGGCAAAGCGTCCTTCGCCCGGAGGCAACAGCGAAAAAAAGAACTGCGAGCGCTCCCGCAGACTTCCCAGCGCTCCAGAAAGCGATGCTGAAAACATGCGGTTATGTTGCAGCGACGTTTCCACGTCGCGCGCCAGGTCTTCCACGCGCAGGTTGCTCACCGAGATTCCAAAATAGTTTCCCGCCACATCTTCCAGTTCGTGCGCTTCATCGAAAATCACCGCGGCCGCCTCTGGCAGAATCCCGGCGTCGGGCGCACCCTCGGCTTGCAGCTTAATGGCAAGATCGGCGAAAAACAGATGATGGTTGACGATGATAATGTCGCTCTCCATCCCGCGACGGCGCATTTCTGTGACGAAGCAGCGTTCCCATTCACTACACTTCTGCCCGATGCAGGCATCGGCTCGAGCGTCCAGTTTGTGCCAGAGCGCGCTGGCCTCGGGAAGTTCCGCAAGTTCGGCGCGATCCCCTGTTGCAGTGGTCTTTTCCCACGCGGCAATCGCGCGATATTGCTCGATCTCTTCCAATCCGCTGAGCACCGGCTGATCAGTAAGGTCGTAGAGTTTCTTGCGGCACAAATAATTGTTGCGTCCTTTCATGTAGCAGACGGAAAGCCGCCCTGGGCCTTGCTCAGGCTGGGCAACCGAAGAGGGTGTCCCTATGTTGTCTCTGAACAGAGCGTGCTCCAGAAATGGAATGTCTTTGTAGAAAAGCTGTTCCTGCAGATTCTTGGTGCCGGTTGAGATGATGATGCGCTTACCCGAGCGAATCACCGGCATCAGATAGGCGAGGGTTTTTCCCGTGCCGGTGCCGGCTTCCACAATGAGGTGCCGCTTTTCTTCCAGCGCCTGCTCCACGGCCTGCGCCATCTGCAACTGCCCGCGGCGGAATTCGTACGCGGGATGGGTGCGCGAGAGCACTCCGCCGGGAGCGAAGAATTGATAGAGAGACGCGTCTTTCACGCTGGTCGCGGGGCCGCCTGACCTTACGGGAGACACGGGTTGGGAACTTAAAGCCACGGGAGTCTCTATAATAAACAGTTCCCGGCTTTCGGTAGTCGATTGCGCTATTTTGACCCAGCCCACATACAACTCGACCAGCACTGCCGCCACCACTGCAGCCGGAGTTCCAACGCTTGCCATCGTGGGACGGCCTAACGTAGGCAAGTCTACGCTGTTCAACCGCATCGTCGGCTCGCGGCGCGCCATCGTCGGCGATGAGCCTGGCATCACTCGCGACCGCCTCTACGGCGATGCTGAATGGCGCGGGCGGCGCATCCGCATCATCGATACCGGCGGCATTATTCCGGATGACAAGGATTTCATTCCAGCCGAAATCTTTCGTCAAGCCCAGGTCGCTTTCGATGAAGCCGCTGCGATCGTCATGGTGGTCGACGGCCGCGCGGCGCTCGCCGGGCCTGACCTGGAACTGGTGCGCCTGCTGCGTAAGACCGGGCGTCCGCTTTTTCTCGCCGTCAACAAGGCTGACACCGAGAAGCAGGCACACATCGTTGACGAGTTCCATCGACTGGGAATCAAGCAGATGTTCCCGATCTCCGCTGAACATGGGCGCGGGATTGATGATCTGCTGGACGCGATCTTTGAGATCTTGCCGTCGGCAGACGACTTAAACACAGGGGGCACAGAGGAACCAGAGGAAGAGCCACCTCATGAAGGAGATGAATCGGCCGCCGAGCCTGAGCCCGTCTATGAAACCAAGGTTGCCATCATCGGCCATCCCAATGTGGGCAAGTCTACGCTGTTGAATTGCCTGACTGCTTCCGATCGCGCCATCGTCTCGCCGATTCCCGGCACGACGCGCGATGCGGTCGATGAAATTGTTGAACGCGATGGCCGGCGCTTCCGCTTCATCGACACCGCCGGCATCCGCCGCAAGGGTAAGACTCATCTGATGGCGGAGAAACTTTCTGTCGTGATGGCGCGCAAGCATCTGGAAGCGGCCGACATTGCGCTGCTGGTGATTGACGCCACCGAAGGCGTGAGCCAACTCGACGCTGCCATTGCTGGCTACGCCCACGAGAGTGGACGCTCGATGATCATCGTCGTCAACAAATGGGATCTCGTCACCGGCGGCGCTCTAAAGCCGGGGAGGCCGTCGAAAGCCATGCGCATGCGGGAAAGCAAGCGCCCGGGCGACCGCGACGCCTACGAAGAGCGTTTGCGCCACGATCTTAAATTTCTGAATTACGCGCCCATTGTTTTTGTTTCTGCAAACACCGGCAAAGGTACGGAGAGAATCTTTCCGCTGCTCGAACAGGTTGCCATTGAGCGGCGCAAGCGCATTTCCACGTCTGCGATGAACCGATTCATTGAGACTGTTGATTTCGAGCGCGCCTCGGTCCCTATGCGGTCACGGGTGAAAATTCTTTACATGACGCAGGCCTCGGTCGCGCCGCCGACCTTTGTGCTCTTCACCAACCGCGCTGTTAAGCTGCACTTTTCTTATCAACGGTTTTTGGAGAACCAGATCCGGCAAGCCTTTGGCTTTCTCGGGACACCGATATGGATTAAGAATAGGGCGCGGAACTAGGACCTTCACACGGTCGCCCACGCCCTCACTCCCCCGCCACCCCCCGATCCATCGTCAGCAGCCCCACCGTCTTCACGCCTGCGTGATGTGCCACGTCGATCACGTCGGCAACGTACTGGAAATCGACGTCGGCATCGCCGCGGACGAAGACAACTTTCTCGGCGCGCCTTAAATAGATTTCCGCTAGGCGCGTTTCCAGGTCCTCCCATCGCACATTTTCCTGATTGATCTTCACGGTCGGCGGCTGATCTTTCTTCGTCCACACCACCTGAACAATGACCGTGCGCGATTGCGATGATTCCGCCGTCTGTTTCTGATCCGGTTGCGGAATCTGGGCTGTCTCTCCCTCCTCTTTGTCCATCGACACTACGACCATGAACACTATGATCAGGGTCAGCAGCACGTCGATCAGCGGTGTTACGTTGATCTCGGGTCCGCGCGCACCACGGCCTGCCATTGAGAACGACATAGAACGCTCCCCGGCTCCTGTTTCTTGTTTGGCACGCGCGCGTCTCCAACAT
>JBEKWP010000044.1:0-42938 GCA_049512915.1 Candidatus Sulfotelmatobacter sp. | reverse complement strand
ATTATCCTCGACTGGGTTGCCGTGTTGGCGGGCTACGCCCTGGACGCAAATATTGCCTTGGCTGCCGTCACAGCTGACGACGTGTACGCCGCTGCAGCTCGTACCTGCGGTCGAAGAACAGGCGCACAACCCGGGGAGAGTAGTGGGGTGCTGCAACTGAGTGGGATCAAGATGGGCAGCCTGCATGGCGCTTTGCACTGCAGTCCAGGCGTTCGCGGAGGGATCATTCGAGCCCCCGCACGTTGTGCAAACCGGAGCCACTGCCGCGCGCGCGCCTTCGCGGGCCGCGCGCGTAATCGTTCCGTAAATGCGGAAGCCTTGTCCAAACCAAAGGATGGCCAGAAAGATCATGAAGAACAGGGGCAGAATCATCGCCGTTTCCGCGATCTCAGAAGCGTCCGCGCTTCGCGCCAACTCGCGCCAAGTTGTCCAACCCAACGGCTTCATCGCTATCTCGCTCCCCAGATTTTCCCAACGCCGAAAAGCAACGTTGTTAAGGCCAATGCTACGCCATAGGGGACCTTAAGGGATTGCGGATTATCGAGCGAAACCTCGGCCCCAGGCATCCGAAGCGTAAACATCGACAGGACGAGCCTGCCGATATTCCGCAGCGTTTCTTTGAATCGTCCTTTGTAAATCACCAATGCCAGGGCCATGATCCCGGCCACGAAGACCGAGCCCATCAGCAGATCCACAAGCACTTGCCAACCTACGAAAGCTCCCAGGGCTCCAGCCAATTTCCAGTCACCCGCGCCCAAGCTGCGAAGAAAAACGAATGGCAAAAGCACCAGCAGCCCCAAGCCTGCGCCCAGCAGAGAAGCTGCGAGTCCGGCTCTGCCGTTCGCGATCACGTTCACCGATACTCCGATGAGAAATCCCGGCACAGTCAGCCAGTTCGGAATGCGGCGGCTACGCCAATCCGTCCACCCAGCAATCAGCGTCAACGCCACCGCCAGCCCCAGCACCACCGCTTTCAAACCGACCCCGATTCGCACCGGGAACCGGAACGTCTTCTTCTCATCGAAACTTCCCGGGATGAATGCAAAAGCTCAACCTCCGACAACTCTCGACAATGGGGGGAATGGGCGGCTCCTGTTTCGCACAGCCAGACGCCAAATGCCAAGCCAGATGGCCTTCTGCCGCGGATTTTCACATAGCGCGATAGCGAAGTCAATGAAGCAAAAAGAAGGTGGCAAAGTTTCAAGGTTTCGAGAGTTTCAAGGTCTTTAACGCAAAACGTTCTGCGGAACTTCTAAGCTTGGAGCTTGGATTTGCGCCAACAACAAAGGCCCGGAGTCTATCCGGACCTATTGTCATTAAAACCTTGAAACCCTGAAACTTTGCCACCTGTCTTGAGCCTAGTGGTTGAACGCCCCCGCTGCGTTGTGCTCAGCCACGATGCGCTTGGCGCTTTCGGCCAAGGCCTTTGCCTGCGGAAGAAGATCCAGAGCTTTAAGCACTTCCGGATCCGATTCCGCCCGCACCTTCATGCCGTCATCCTGACCGAACGCATCCACAAAGATTTCGGCCTTGATGTTGGACTTGATCCAGTCGTTGTTATCAACCAGGTCCGCCTGGGTGTAGGAAATGTTGGCCTCATCGAGCGACTTACGGAAATCCTGCAGGATGGCGTCATCGACTTCGAAACTCTTGGTCGGGTGATGATTCACCACATAGCGCTTGGCGAAGTTAAAGAACGCATAGTGCTGCAGCAGCGTGTCCTGAAAGTGATTGCTCTTGATCGGAGGGATCACCACATCGGGCGTGATGCCGCCGCCGCCATAAACTGTGCGTCCACTGTCGGTCAACTTCACTTCGCGATTGGCATTGCTGCCGGACTCGGCCTCGCGGTTGTAGTAGTAATCGTAAAGCGAGATGTTGCTGTAGTCGCGCTGAATCAGGCGCCCGCTGGGCGTGTAGTAGTGAGCCGTAGTGAGGGCGAGTCCTGTGTTCTCCGACAGAGGATACACGGTCTGTACCAGGCCTTTGCCAAACGTGACTTCACCCACGATCAAGCCGCGATCGTGATCCTGAATCGCTCCGGAGACGATTTCTGCCGCTGATGCAGTCAAGCGGTTGACCAGCACCACCAGCGGATAATCCTTGCCTCCGTTGCCATGCTGCGCCACGTAACGCTTTTCCGCCGAAGCGCGGCCGTGGTGAGAAACGATGAGCTGGTTTTTCTTCAGGAACTTGTCGGCCACACCCACGCCTTCGCTCAGCAGGCCGCCGGGATTGCCGCGCAAATCGAGAATCAGACCCTTGAGATCGCCAAATTCATCCAAAGCTCGCGAAACTTCTTCTTCCGTGGTCTCGTTGAATCCGTTTACGTGCATGTAGCCGATTCCCGGCCGGATCAGGAAATGCACGTCCACGCTGTAGCGCGGAATCTCATCGCGGACCAGGGTGAACTCCATCGGCTTCTCTACGCCTTCGCGCGAGATGCTGATGTGCACGGTCGTGCCTTTTGGCCCCTTGAGCATGTCGGCGACATCGGTGGTGCCCATGTTTTCCGTAGACTTGCCGTCAACCGCGATGATCACGTCGCCCGGATGAATGCCTGCTTTATAGGCGGGCGTGCCGTTGAAGGGGAAAATTACAATGACCTGGTTGTTGCGCGGCCCCACCGTCATGCCCACGCCGTAGTACTTGCCGCGCTGGTCCTCGCGCATCAGCGCGTAGGATTTAGGATCGAAGAAATTCGAATGCGGGTCGAGCGCGTGCAGCATCCCCGGGATGGCTCCATTGTAGATAGCCTTGTCGGGGTTGACCGGCTCCGCGTAGTTTTCCTCGACGATGGAGTAGACATCCGCGAATTGTTTCAGGCTGTCTTTAACGTCGGAGTCGCTGTCGAGTGACGACTGCTGCCCCGTGCGCTGGGCGAAAAGAATCCCCAGAAAACCGCAGGCAAGAAGAAAGAAGACTACGAGAAAGAGAGATCGGCGAGAACTACGTGCCATCTTGAATTTTTCCTTCGGTTGAGGGTTGTCGGACCACCCCAGCTACCGTGCTGAATACTCGAAGTATACCACCACGTTAGACGGTCCCGGACCGGGATAGTTACCAATGGTAACCAGGCCGAAATGGTCCTCACCGTGAGATGCGGCCGGAAGCGATTAAGGTTCCTGAGCGATTGGCCAATCATCGATCCCGGCTTTGCCCGGCGGGAGAGGGGCCATTGCCTCAACACCACCTGGTTGGCCGGGCGAGGCAGCTTTCACGGATGATTCTGCCTGACCTTCCGTAGCCTTTGAATGTGAACGCCGACTGCTTTCCTCATCGTCCTCAGGCCAGGATGGTTGGTAACCTCTTCTGCGACGTGCGGACGAATAGTGCGCGCCAGGGAACGTCGCGACTGCCTCGCCGACGCATCCGCCGATCAGGCGGAAAAGCCCACCACCGATGATTATTCCGCCTCCGACCGGGGTCCCGTTGTGAGCGCTTTGGTGCGCTCCTAACGCCGCCCCGACACCGAACCCGATTGCAGCGCCAATCAGTAATGTGACCGGGGCTGCCGTGATGCATCCATGGTGTTTGATAGCTTCCCCAAGGGAAGCGCCACCGGGATACTGCCATCAAGGGCTGTCTGGCAATCTTCCAGTCCGCAGCGCATGACCGGCAGATTTACAGCCTGTTGCATCTCTGCCGCCACGATTCGCCTGAGTTCTTCGTCAGACTCGACCAGCAGGAAATGATCGGGCGGCTGCAATTCCAAACACTGCCGGAGTCGAGAGCGTAGAACGGGCAGAGACACGCCTTGTTTGCGTGCCGCGCGGAAGAGGCCGGCGATCAGCTGATCTAGTGCAAGCCCGGAGGAGAGTGCGGTCTCCGGCTTATTGGCCCGCACAAAAACACCGCTGCCCCGCCGGTTCTCAACCCAGCGGTCCCGCGCCAGTTGCCGGTAGCCCGCGCTCACCGTGTTGGGGTGCAGATGAAAGCGCCGCGCCAGTTCGCGCGTGCTCGGCAGGCGCTGGCCCGGAGCAAGCTCGTCGCCCAGAATGCCCAGCACGATCTGCGTCACCAACTGTTGACGAATGCTGACTTCGCTTCCCCGTGCGAACCAAAGCTGCATGGCCGACCCTGCTAAAGGCAGTGGCGGACTTGTGCATAGTCCGGCGAGGTGCCTGCCTCGAAATAACGTAGAAACTGCCGAGCGCCGCGTTGCCGCCTTTGCCCCGCCGCATTATGATGAGGCCATGAGCTTTTCCGACACCATCTTCCTGTTCTTCCTGGCCCTCATTCTTTTTGGGCCGAAGAAGTTGCCGGGGATGGCTCGCCAAGCCGGCCGTCTGCTTGCCGAACTCAGGCGCGCCTCGAATGAATTCAAGTCGCAGATCGAAACCGAGATCGCTCATTTGGAAACGGAGAAGCCCACGATCCTCCCGCCCAGCCCGCCGCCGCAAGGAACTGTCGCCGTTCCCTCAGGTCAGGCAGCCATCGATCCCGTCCCGCAGCAACTGGAGTCGCCTGTCAGCCCGGACATTCACGCAGACCATTCCATTGAAGACCAGGCCACCAAAGACCTGGGCGCGGAAGCCCAGGCCGCGCAGGCCAGTGCGAATCCTGAGATCGCATCGAGTTCAACTCCGGCGACCGAGAGCGTCGTTGATCCCGGGGCGCCGCAGGAGTCGCATGTTTGATACTGCCGCCGAGGCCTCCGGCGAAGAACCCAAGCACGATGCCATGCCCACCATGGGCTTTCTCGATCACCTGGAGGAACTGCGCCGCCGCCTGGTTTACTCGATTGCCGCCGTGGCTGTGGGATTTTTCGCCTGTTGGGGTTTTCGCGAGAGAATCTACGCCGTCATGCAGAAACCGATCATGGATGCCCTTAAAGCCAATGGCCTGACGGAAAAGCTGGTCTATCTGAATCCCATCGACCCCTTCAACCTTTACTTGAAGATTGCCGCGCTGGCTGGCTTGTTCCTTACTTCACCCTTTGTCCTCTACCAGGTCTGGATGTTCATTTCCCCCGGCCTTTACCGCAACGAGAAGCGCTACGTGGTTCCCTTCATGGCGTCTACGATTGCTTTGTTCAGTGCCGGAGGATACTTCGGCTACCGCATCGTTTACCCCCGAGCCCTGGATTTCCTGATCGGCTTTGGAAGCCAGTTCCAGCCTATGATCACCATTTCCGAGTACACATCGCTGTTTCTCAGTATTATCCTCGGCATGGGGCTAATCTTCGAGATGCCGATTCTGATTTTTTTTCTCGCTCTGATGGGCATCGTCAGCGCAAGCTTCATGTGGAAAAACTTCCGTTACGCCATTTTAATTATTTTCATCGTTGCGGGCATCGTCACGCCGAGTCCTGATCCCGGCAGCATGTGCATCTTCGCCGCTCCCATGGTTGCGTTGTACGGCCTCAGCATCGGCATCGCCTGGCTCGTCCATCCCAGGCAGCGGCAGGCCCGGAGAGACAAACAGGCTACTTAAGATTCCAATGGGCCCAGTCCACGGTTGATTCCGAAGCCGGCAGTGCCGTCGAAAAGCAGAAGGGTAAAGATAGGAATGACGATCCTGACAAAGAGAAAGCTAAGCGGGATAAATTTTGTTCCCCTCCTCTTGATCTCTTTCGCTGTCATCTTATTGGCTTGCGACCATGACAAGGATGCCGTTCCAGCGGGAGCACAGGCGAAGGCGCCAGCCGCTTCCGACGACACGGCTGCCATAAAACTCTCACTGCCACCCGACACCGGTCCGCCGCCCGCGATCGATTCCGCCCGCGCCTTCCAGTACGTCAAAGAAATCGTAGCCTTCGGACCGCGCCCGCTGGGCAGCGCAAATCATAAGAAGGTTGAAGACTATCTCCTTGCCCATCTCAAAGGCGACCAGGTGGAAAACGACACGTTCATTGCCGACACGCCGGAGGGAAAGTTTCCGGTTCATAACATTGTTGCCAAGTTTCCCGGCAGCAAAGACGGGATCATCGTGATCGCCAGCCATTACGACACAAATTATCCGCTCCGCAAAACGTCCTTTGTGGGAGCGAACGACGGTGGCTCGTCGAGCGCGCTGCTGCTCGAATTCGCGAACCAACTCCGCGGCAAAACTCGCGACGGATACAGCATCTGGCTGGTGTGGGACGACGCCGAGGAGGCCATAAAGCCGGATACAGAAGTCCCTTTTCTCGATGACAGCCTCTACGGCATCCGTCATCTCGCACAAAAATGGGAAGCTGATGGAACCCTCAAGAAGATTAAGGCGTTCCTGCTGGCGGATATGGTCGGAGACGCCGATCTCAACATCGAGCACGATTCGAACTCCACGCCGTGGCTCGAAGACGTGGTATACGAGGCTGCCACGCGGGTTGGCTACCAGTCGCATTTCTTCGCACGCACCATGCCAGTGGATGACGATCACATTCCCTTCATGAAGCGCGGCATCGCCTGCGCGGACTTCATTGACTTCGACTACGGCTACAACGATGTTTTCTGGCATACGACGCAAGACACAGTGGACAAGCTCAGCCCCAAGAGCCTGGAAATTGTCGGTGCCACCATGCTGGAGACAATCCGCATTCTCGACAAAATGGACCCACTGCCGCCGAAGTAAGGCAACGACCCCCGCGCATTTTGCGATGCGCTTTTGCTCTTTTCCAGCATTTCGTTTCTAATGCACCCGATATGAGAATGAAAGCCTTCTCGCTCTGCTTCCTGCTGAGTGCCATTTGTCTTGCCGCCAATCCTCCGACCGAAACCGACGATGAGGCCCGCATTATTCAGGTTGCCCTGCAACCTTCTCCGCTCGAAATCAACCTGCACCACCTGACTGATGAAATCGGCGGCCGCGTGCCGGGCACGCCTGCCATGCAACATGCCGTCGAGTGGGGAGTAAAAGCCCTTACCGTTGCCGGAGCGGACAGTGTTCACACCGAGGGTTTCACCATCCCGAACTCCTGGTCTGAGGGCGCAACTGAAATGACGGTGACCGCGTTCTATGAAGTGGGCGATCCCAAGGTGGGCGGACTGCTGCCGACGGTGTTTCGCGCACATGCGGTGTCGGTGGCGTGGGCTCCGGCGCTGGCTCCGGCGAAGCACGTGCCGGTGGTCGATGTGGGCGACGGCACCCCCGCTGACTTCGCGAAGGCTGGCAACATTTCCGGCAAGCTGGTGCTGGTTCATTCAGGAGTCCTTAAGACCTGGGACGATCTCTTCGCCGAGTACTCGAACGCTCCGCCAGTGATCGACGCAGCGGTTAAAGGAAAAGCCACGGCCATCGCGTTCATCGCCACGCGAGAGCACGACATCCTCTACCGGCATACGAATTCTTCCGAAGGAGAAATCGACCGCATCCCCCAAGTGCTGGTGGCGCGCGAAGATGGCGAACGTATGGGCCGGCTGCTCGCCTCGGGGCATCCAGTGTGGGTCGATCTAAGTATCCCCAACCAGATAGGGGGGCCGATCAAATCGGCAAACGTGATCGGCGAAATCAAAGGCAGTGAAAAACCCGACGAGTTTGTCATTCTCGGAGCGCATCTGGATTCCTGGGAGTTAGGCACTGGCGCGCTCGACAATGGCTGCAACGCCGCCCTGGTGATCGACGCGCTGCGTGCAATCAAAGCGTCTGGATTGAAGCCGCGCCGCTCCATGCGCTTCATTCTTTTCTCCGGCGAAGAGGAGGGTTTGCTGGGCTCGCGGGCTTACTCTCGACAGCATCGGTTCGAACTGGACAAAGCTGCCGGAGTCATCATCTACGATTCAGGAACCGGCAAAACTACTGGCTTTTCCGACGGCGGCCGCAAGGATGTCATCGATACAGCCAAGCGCCTCATCGCGCCGCTGCAACAATTCGGCTTGACCGATATGAAAACCGACATGGAAGAGGGGACCGATCACTTTGATTTCATGCTGGAAGGCGTTCCGACATTCGTGGCCGATCAGGAGGAGGCGAATTATCTGGAAAACTACCATGCCGTCTCCGACACCTACGACAAGGTGGACTTCGTGCAACTCAAGAAAAATGTAGCTGAGGCTGCCGAGTTCAGCTTCGCGCTGGCCGATCTTCCGGAAAAAATCGGTCCGCGCTTTACTCGTGCCCAGATCGAGCAGAGCTTGCGCGAAACCCATGGCGAGGAAATGCTTAAGTCCTCCGGCATGTGGGACGCTTGGCAAAATGGGCGCGTGGGCCGCCAGAAGTAAAGCTATTGCTGATTGTTGATTGGCAGGCTTGCAATCGGCGCTTCAGTCAACAATCAATAATTAGCAATCACAATTCTTGATCCTCCAGGGATGCCGTTGCTCTATTTCTGGATTCTGTTCAACCTGTTCGCGCTGGGCATGCTGGTGCTGGACAATCTCGTCTTCCACCGCGGCGGCCGGGTTACGCGATCGCGCGAGGCGCTTGCCTGGAGTGGTATGTGGATCGCCCTCGCCGCCGCTTTTGCCGGGCTGGTTTTCTTTTGGCAGGGCCGCCAGGTCGCCCTGGAGTTCGTGACCGGCTATGTGCTCGAACTCTCCCTCAGCGTCGACAATCTCTTTCTTTTTCTCGTGATCTTCCGTTATTTCTCCGTACCTGATCAGCATCAGCACTCCGTGCTCTTTTGGGGAGTTCTCGGGGCGATCCTGATGCGCGGCTTCTTTATTCTTGCCGGTGTCAGCCTGATCCACCGCTTCCACTGGATCCTCTATCTTCTTGGAGCGCTGCTGATTTATAGCGGAGTCCGGCTGGGGTTTTCCGGCGAACATCAAATCGACCCCGCAACCAACCCGGCCGTGAAAGCTTTGCGCCGTTGGGTGCCGGTGACCGACGAATATCAGGGTGGCCGCTTCTTTGTCCGGGGATGGAAAGGGAATCCCGGGCTTTATGCGACGCCGCTCTTAGCCGTCCTGGTGCTGATCGAAACCACAGACTTGCTGTTCGCCGTCGACTCCATCCCGGCCGTCCTTGCCGTCACCCTCAACGCTTTCATCGCATACACCTCAAATGTGTTCGCTATCCTCGGCCTGCGTTCGATGTATTTCGCCGTCTCTGGGCTGATGAAAGCTTTCCGCTTTCTTCACACCGGGCTGGCGCTGGTGCTGATTCTCGTGGGCCTGAAGATGGTTGCCTCAGATCGCTTCCCGATTCCTACGCTAGTCACGCTGGCGGTGGTGGCCGGAGTGCTGACAGCTTCCGTCGTTGCGTCGGTAATATTTCCAGAAAAAACTTCGCGGGCCTAACCGGCCCGAGCTGCAGTGTCCATAGGCTATTATGGAATTCCCATGGCGCAGGTCACCATCCATGTCCCTCCCCGGCCCTACCAGGCCCGCATTGAAAACGGCTTGCTGGCGCGGGCCGGAACCTTGCTGGCGGAACTGCTGCCGCAAGCCAGCAAAGTCTTTGTGGTTACGGTTCCGCCGGTGCGCCGGCGCTGGGGCACAAAGCTGGTGCGCTCTCTCACCTCAGCAGGCTTCAAGCCTCAGGTAATCCAAATGCCGAACGGAGAGCCCGCCAAGAAACTGCGCACGATCGAGAAGCTGGCTGAGCGATTGTCCCGGCTGGGCGCCGACCGCAAAGCCGTTTTGATCGCGCTGGGGGGAGGCGTGGTCGGCGATGTCACCGGGCTGCTCGCGTCGCTTTACATGCGCGGCGTGGAGCTGGTGCAGATTCCCACCACAGTTCTTGCCCAGGTGGATGCATCAGTGGGCGGCAAGACTGCGGTGAACCTCGGGGCAGGGAAGAACCTGCTGGGAACGTTCCATCATCCTCGTACTGTGCTCATCGATCCGGAAGTCCTGCGCACGCTGCCCAATCGGGAGTTTCGCGCCGGCTTGTACGAGGCGCTCAAGTGCGGCATCATCGGCGATCTCGATCTTTTCCTGCGCTTCGAACAGAAGCGGGCCCAAATCCTGAAGCGTGATCCGGTGGAGCTCGAAGGCCTTATCGCGCAATCCGTAAAGCTGAAGGCCGAAGTCGTTTCCGCTGACGAGCGCGAAGGCGGCCTGCGCCGTGTGCTTAATCTCGGTCACACCATCGGACACGCGCTCGAGGCGGAAACCGGCTACCGCAGCCTGCTTCACGGCGAGGCCGTTGCTTGGGGAATGATTGCCGCAACCAACATCGCTCTCGCCGTAGGTCGCACCGACAGCGTGACCGCCGGCCGTATCGCCGACGCCGTGCTCAGCCTGGGCCGCCTGCCGGAGCTGAAAGTGAGCGCGCGCAAGATTCTCGCGCGACTCCAGGCCGACAAGAAAACGCAAGGCGGCGTGGTGCATTTCGTGCTGCCGCGGGAAATCGGCAAAGTCGAAATCGCCTCCGATGTGCCGGACAGCGTGGTGATCGGCGCGGTCGAAGAATTGCGCCGTCTGTCCCGCGGCGGATGGGGGAAGTGAACTCCGTGGCTGAGCCGAGACCGACCGTGGTGGGCGCCGCTCCCGAGGGCACCGAGGATGCTGCTTCTGCGGCGTACGCTGTTCGCGAGATGTTCACCTCGATCGCTCCACGCTATGACCTGCTCAATCACGTGTTGTCGTTCAACGTGGATCGCCTGTGGTGGCGCCGCACCGCGCGCTCATTCGCGCAGATTCTCGCTGAGCCTGAATCGCGTGTCCTCGATCTCTGCTGCGGTACCGGGGATATGACTTTCGCCCTGCGCCAGCAGGCAGCGAACTCCACTCCGCAGATCTTCGGCGCCGACTTCTCCCACGCGATGTTGCAGCGCGCGCGCTCGAAGGGTCTCGATAAGTCTGCTTCGAACGGGCAGCCTGCCTCCCCGCACTGGATCGAAGCCGACGCTCTCCGTCTTCCTTTTCCCGACCAGCACTTCAGCCTTGTGACCTCAGCTTTCGGCTTTCGCAATCTTGCCGACTACGATGCCGGCCTGCGCGAGATCGCGCGCGTGCTGCGGCCCGGAGGAGAATGCGGCATCCTCGATTTCAGCCAGCCTGAGGGAGTCATGGGTCATCTGTATCGCCTCTATTTCAAGCAGATTCTGCCGCGCGTAGGCACTATGCTTTCCGGCGTCCACGGGCCGTACGCCTATCTTCCCCACTCGGTCGAGCGCTTCCCCGAGCCGCAAGAGATGCTTTCCCGCATGCGCGTCGCCGGCTTCCGCGAAGCGAGTTGGACGCCCTACACGTTCGGCATTGCTGGTTTGTATCGCGGGAAGAAGTGAGAGTTGTCGTCGTAGAAAAGCTATTTAGTGTTTGCGTTCTTCGTCGATGGAGGAGTGCTCTTGAAGCTGTCTGCGAACGCATCGGCAATCGTGTAACGAATTACGTTCTCATACTCGCCGCCCAGGAAGCCGTGCAGTCGGTCCGTATTCATGATGTACTCACCGGTCATATAGGACATTGCTTCCGGCGGAATCGCCGAGATCTGGCGCTTCCATAGAAATTGCAGCACCAGCTGCATGGCCCACTTTCCAGGAACGCGAATCAGCTTCGCATTTGCCATTTCAACGCAACGCCCGAAGGTCAGGGGCTCTCCACGTCCGGCCACGTTCAAAATGGTGAGCCTCTGCGCCTCCGGATCGCGTTGCAGGATGTGCGCGATCAGCCGTGCCATATCGTCCACGTGCACGAACTGAATCTTATTGTCGAGATACTGTTGCCCGCGCGGCAGCATGCAGGGCAGCCGCTTGCCCTCCCTGCGCATTTTTTCGGCCCGCGCGCTTTTGCCGTTCGGCGTGCCGCGAAACGCTCCCAGCAGGTAATTCTCGACGCTGGCGCCCGCAAAAATATGGGGACGCAGAATGTACACGCTGCAACCTCGCAAGGACGGCGCCCGTTGCTGCACCACCTCGTCGGATTGTTTCTTATGAATCGCATAAGGCAGCGTATGGGCCGCCATGACCGAGTCCTCGGTCGCCGGCCGCGGCAAGCTGGATCCATAGACAGAAACGCTGCTAGGGAAAATAAATTGCTTGATTCCAAAATCCCCGGTGCGGTTCGCTTCGGTAACGGCCTCCATCACTCGGGCAGTGCCAGCCACGTTGATCTGCCACATGCGCTCGTTATCGAGCACCCCGGTACGCACCGGGTCGATCACAAATGCAAGATGAACCACGGAAACCGGCTGGGTGTCGCGCAGCAGTTCGAAAAGCGCGCGGGTGGAGGATTCCTCGCCCAAGTCCAGGCGCTCGAACTGCAGCGGCAGATCGGTTTGGGGCGGACTCAGGTCCACCCCAATCACCGAGAAATCCCCGAGCAGCGGGAGCAGCCGGGAGCCCAGGTTCCCCGATATGCCGGTGACCACGACGACAGGTTTCGCGTTTGCCATCAGTCTGGCTTCGATGCGGGGGGCGTGCTTGGTGGAGGCTGCGCCGGTGGATTCGCAGCCGGCGGCGTGCCCTGCGGCTGCGACGGGAGCGGAGTCATCTGTGGACGCGGCACGCGCGGCTGCAGTCCTGGAGGACGCCCTCCCATCGGTCCTTCGGGTCCTGCCGGTCCAAAATACGCTTCGTTCTGCACCGCCTGGAACGAGTTCGTGTACTTATCCATCATTTCCTTCAAGCGCTCGGTCTTGAGCCGGTTATGGATTTCATTCTCGATCTGCGGGTCCAGCGGGAGAATCTCTTTGCTCACCACCTTGTAAACGTAATGGCCGCCATTGTCGCTGATGACCGCTGATACTTCGCCCACCTTCAAATCAAACGCCGAGGCGTGGGCCGGAGGCAGTCCTGTACGCCGTATCTTGGGCAGGTTCACCGTCGGATTGGCAACTTTTGTGCCGGCCGCTTCGAACGCTTCCTTTTGCAGTTTTGCGAAATCTTCCCCAGCTGCTGCTTCTGCCCGCAGGCTGTCGGCCAGCTTATTCATTTCCTGCTCGCCTTGCTCCCGCTTGGCCTGGTCGGCCGCTTCTTTCGCCTTTTGCTGTTCTTCGGTCAGCTTCTCCGGTTCTTTCCCCTCTTCCTTCTTTTCTGCCTCCGGCTGCTTGAAGCGCGGAATGAACAACCGGTCGAGAGAGAACTGCTCGTACGCCTCAGGATTATTCTTGTAATACTCGGTGATCTCTTGCGGCGGTACTTTGTCGGCCTCTTCCTGCACGGTGCGTTGCAGTTCCGAGGTGAGGACCCGCATTTTAACGAACTTCATCGTCTCCGTGAATTGCGCGGTTTTGTCGAGGCCCTTTGCCTTTGCTGCCTCCGACAAGGCCATGAGTTGGGGAAGCTGGCTTGCCAACTGTCGCCGTTGCTGCGGAGTCAGTGGATTCGCGCCCGGTTGCAGCGCTGTAGTCAGCTTTTCGAATTGCGCCCGGGTAATCTCAGTCTTGCAGTCTGCCGGCTTCTTTGTTGCGCCCGTGGTCGTTTTGCTCGCGCCGGTTTTGGATGCCGCAACTGTCCTCGCCGTTGCCGGACACACCCCCTTGATGGTAAGCACGACCGCACTCTCGGCCACTTCCGCCGCAGGCGCAGGAGGCTTCGCGGCGCCTGGAGCCTGAGCCGCCGGCGTCCCCGGCTGCGCCTGTCCCCAGGCCAGCGCCCCCAGAAATACACACAGCAACCAGCTCTTATGCATAAAAAATTCCTCCAGGATTGGTAGATCAGGAAGTTGCACAGCTCGAACCTAGCATCGTAGCACAGAGCCAGTTTCCCCAGAACCCCGCTTTGCCGCGATTCCCTTGGCGCAATCCCACTGAAGCGGCGATAATCCCATCATGTCCGGGACCCCGGCCCTTTATTCGCCCAATGCCATGCGCGCCGAGAAGCGTGCCGTGGCTGGAAACTCGGTTGCGGCCGCAGTTCTGGTCACTGCCGGAAAGATCGTCGTTGGCGTCACCACGGGCAGCCTTGGAATTCTCTCTGAAGCCGCGCACTCCGCCCTCGATCTGATTGCGGCGCTGCTCACCTATTTCTCTGTCGGAGTCTCTGACAAACCCGCTGACGCCGACCACCAATATGGCCACGGCAAAATCGAAAATTTCTCGGCCTTCGTTGAAACCGGCCTGCTTCTGCTGGCTTGCGCCTGGGTTATCTACGAAGCGGTCATGCGTCTGTTCTACCGGCACGTCGAAGTCGAGCCTTCGCTCTGGGCCTTCGCCGTGATGCTGATTTCCATGGCCGTGGATTGGTGGCGTTCCCGCGCTCTCGGCCGTATTGCCACGAAATACGAGAGCCAGGCTCTCGAAGCCGATGCGCTGCACTTTTCCACTGACATCTGGTCGTCGGGCGTCGTCGTGCTCAGTCTGGCACTCACTTTGCTGGGGCGCATTTATGGTCTGAATTGGCTTCGCGTTGCCGATCCCATTGCCGCTCTATTTGTCGCCGGCGTCATCGTTTCCGTGAGCTGGCGCCTGGCCCGGCGCACTACTGACGCTCTGCTCGACGCTGCTCCCGCCGGAGTCCGGGCTCAGATCACTGACGCAGTCTCCCGGGTTGATGGTGTGCTCGAAGTCGGGCGGGTGCGAATTCGCCGCGCGGGCAACCGTTATTTCGCTGATCTCGCAGTCGGTCTCGCCCGTACCGTTACTTTCCAGCGTTCCGAGCAACTCGTCGAAGCAGTGGCGGCGGCGGTTCGCGACATCCTTCCCGGCGCTGACGTAACCGTGCAGCCGCTCCCGCGGGCCCAGCGCTCGGAAAATATCTTCGACCGCATTCGCGCCGTCGCCACGCGTCATAACCTCAACGTCCACGACATCAGTGTGCAGGATCTCGCCGGGCGGCTGCACGTGGAGCAGCACGTTGAACTCGACGAACGCATGACCCTCAAAAGTGCCCACGATCAGGTCACGGAACTGGAAGCGGACATGCGCCACGACGTGCCGGAGATCGCCGACATTCTCACCCACATCGAGAGTGAACCTTCCACCATTGAAACCGGCGACGAGTTAGTCCGCGACGCTGAACTAGAGCGCCGCCTCAAGTCGCTGGCGAGCCAGTTTCCCGAGATCGTCGACATGCACGATGTTCAGATCAAGAAGGTGCGCGGCCGCCTTTACGTCTCCTGCCATTGCACATTTTCCGACGATCTTTCGCTGGCCAGAGTCCATGACATCCAGACCGATCTCGAAATCCGGTTCAAGCAGGCCGCGCCCGAACTTTTCCGCGTCCTGATTCATCCTGAACCCAGCACCGATAATCGCCGGTGAAGTTAGGAAGCCAGCCCTATGACCAACGCCAAGACCACATGGATTGAGAAGCAAAGATTCAACGGAATCGCCGACAGCGGCCACTCGATTGTCGTCGATGGCGATAAAGCGGCAGGGAACAGTCCCATGGAACTCATCGTGATCGCTCTGTGCGGCTGCACCGGCTACGATGTCGTCTCCATCCTGCAAAAGAAGCGCGAACCCTTCGCCAGCATCGAGGTCCGCGCTGAAGCCGAGCGCGCCACCGAACCGCCCTCGGTCTATACCAAGATCAAGCTGACCTACCGCGTCGGGGGTAAAGTGTCCCACAAGGCGGTCGAGGACGCAGTTCGCCTCTCAAAAGAGAAATATTGTTCGGTCTCGGCCATGCTCGAGAAGACCGCGAAGATCACCACTGAGATCGAATACGCGGATGCGTAGAACGGGTCAGACGAGGCTCACTATCTCAAACTCAAGTCCGCAAAGCGCCCCTCCGCATCCTCTGCGCGGTTATCTGTTCATCGCCTCAGCGGCGTTTCTCTGGGGAGTCTCCGCCGCCCTGGGCCGTGCCGTTTTCACGGGAAAGCTCCGTCTGGGCGCCACGCCGTTCCGTCCCATCGACCCACTGATTCTCTCGCAGACTCGCACCACATTCTCTCTGCTGATGTTGCTTCCGCTACTCGTTGCCTCCCAGGGATGGCAGCGCATCAAGCTGCCCGCGCGTGATCTCGCCTACTGCTTCCTTCTGGGCACACTCGGTGTCGCTGTCTCGAATTACTTCTACTACGTTGCCATCCAAAGGACGAATGTCGCCACGGCGATCATCGTGCAATACACCGCCCCGGTATGGGTTCTGTTCTATGTCGTAGCCCGCGGCCAGCAAAAGCTTTCGCTGCAAAAAGTGGTTGCCGTAGCGCTGGCGGTTGCTGGCATCGCACTCGTGATCGGGATCGTTGGGACCAAGCCGGGCGAAGGACGAGCGCTTCACCTCGACTCCTACGGCCTGATCGCCGCTCTCCTGGCCTCATTCTCCTTCGCCTTCTACAACGTCGCGGGACATCGCATCCTCGCCCGTTATGACCGCTGGCGCGTCCTGGTCTGGACGCTTACTGCCGCCGCAGCCTTCTGGCTCGTCGTCAACCCTCCGTGGAAAATCCTCGCCGCCCACTACGCGCCCGCGCAGTGGCTGTTCCTGTTCATTTTCTCGATGATCTCGGTGCTGGGAGCGTTCTCTCTCTACTTTCTCGGCCTGCAATATCTCGAACCCACTCGCGCCATCATCGCCAGTTGTCTGGAGCCGGTGTTCTCCATTCTCCTCGCGGCTGTGCTCTTAGGGGAAGTTTTACATTCGGTCCAGACTGTGGGAATCGTCTTTGTGTTGGCGGCTATCGTGATCGTGCAGCGCCCCGGTCGCCCTGGCGTAGGGGAAGAAACCGTAGCTGTGGATCCGATTGAGTAGCTGCGGAGACTATTTCCCGTTTCCGCACCACACGTGACTGTTTTCTCATTCGGTACCCTCAGGCGCATTTGACAATGTTTTTACTTGTCTGGGTTAGCCTCGGAGTATCACTGTCAGGTCACGAAGGCTTGAAATCGGATGTGCTTATGAAATTTCAGCGAGTTGGCGTGCTTTTTGTTTTTCTCCTGACGTTCCTCACCCCTTGCTTCGCCCATCACATGGCGGTTGTAGTCAACAAGGACAACAACGTGGGAAACGTCACCGCTGTGCACTTGTCGAGGATTCTCCGCTCTGAGGTCAAGAAATGGCCGGATGGCAAGACCGTAGTCGTGGTTCTACACCGGGACTCCGAGGGAGAAACCGAAACCTTGCAGCGCTTGATCAAGATGAATGCCGATGAGTTGAAGGCGCTGATCGCCGCCCACAAGGACTCCATCGTGATGGCGGATTCCGACGCAGACGTGCTCAAGATCGTGCAGACCACGCCAGGCGCCATCGGCTTGGTCGACGTCCGCTCCGTCGATAACACCATCAACGTGGTGCGGGTAGACGGCAAATTGCCTATGGAATCCGGGTATTTGCCGCATTAGAGCCCGGGGCTAAGATTTGCTCCGGAGCAAATGAAAGTATCTCCGTGTCTTCTTTACATCCTGTGCGATCTGTTCCCGCAGTGCCTCCACCGATGGAAACTTGATTTCGTCACGCACGCGGTTGAGAAAACAGATTTCAACCTCACTTTCCGGCGTCAGATCAATCGGATGAAAGTTCAGCAGGTGCGTTTCAATGGCAAATGAATCGGCGCCGAAGGTCGGACGATTGCCCACATTGGTGACGGAATCGAACTGCTCGGCGCCCACGCTCGTACACGTCATGTACACGCCGTCTTTCGGCACAAGCTCTTCGTAGCGCGCCAGGTTGATTGTCGGCACCGTGTACTTTGATCCCAGCCCGCGCCCGCGTCCCGGCGCGCCTAAAATACAGAACGGACGCGCCAGCAGATGCCGCGCCCGGCTCACCCGCCCCTCGCAGATTAATTTCCGGATATGACTGCTCGAAACCGGCTCGCCGCGCCGAGTCTGCTCCGGGTAAACCTTCACTGCAAAGCCCATCTCCTGCCCCAGCTGCACCAGCACGTTCACGTCGCCGGCAGCTTTGTGGCCGAAGCGGAAGTTGAATCCCTCATGCACCTCAATTGCGTGCAGTTTCTTTTTCAGGATGCGCTCGGCGAACTGCCGGGGCGTCATCATCGAAAGATCGCGTCCAAAAGGCAGGATGAGCACGGCGTCAATACCCGTGCCTTCGAGCAATCGCAGTTTCTCCGGCAGAGGAGTAAGCAGCTTCAGTCCGGAGTCCGGCCGCAGAATGCGCGCCGGATGAGGCTCGAATGTCACCGCGACCGCTTTGGCTTCGCGCTGCTGCGCCCGCCGCACGATCTCGCCCAGCACGTGAGCGTGCGCCCGGTGTACGCCGTCAAAATTACCCACGCTCACCAGCGACGGCCCGAATCCCGCGGGAACGTCCTCGAGTTTGTGAAAAATCTGCATAACAGTGATCAGTGTTCAGTGGCCAAAAAGGCAGGACCCTGGGGGTTTAACTGACCACTGGCCACTGGCCACTGCCTTTCAGATTTCAAACTCCAGCTTCATCCCGTCATAAGCCAGCCGCACATGCGGAGGCAAGCTTGCATTCGTCGCCTCGTGCGGCAGATCGTGACAAATGTGGGTAAAGAAACCCCGCTTGGCCTTTACCCTGTCCACGATGCGCAGCGAATTCTCCACCGTCGAGTGCGTCGGATGGGGTTTGTGCCGCAGCGCATCCAGGAAAAGAATGTCCAGACCCTGCAGCTGATGGAACGATGCTTCCGGAATCTCGCTGTGGTCGGTGAGATAGGCGGCGCTGCCGAAGCGGAAGCCATAAATTTCGGCTTCGCCGTGAATCAACCGCACCGGCTCGAAGCGCGCCCCAAACAGTTCCACGGGACCATCAATCGGCCGCAACTCGAGTTGAGGCAAGCTTCCGTATTTGTAATCGGCATCAAAGATGTAAGTGAACATGCGGCGCAGAAATGCTGCCGCATCCGGGCGGGCATAAAGCGGCAGCTTCGCCGGCTTGTGCCGGTAACTCAGTGGCCGCAGGTCGTCGATGCCTAAAATATGGTCGGCGTGGGTATGCGTGTAAAGAACCGCATCCACTCTCGTGATTCTCTCTCGGATGGCTTGGGCGTAGAAATCGGGCGAGGTGTCGATAAGCACGACCTTGCCCGCGAACTCAAGCATGATCGAAGGGCGGGTGCGGCGGTCGTGGGGGTCAGTGGAGCGGCAAACCGCGCAGTCGCAGCCCAGCGTAGGCACACCCATGGATGTGCCGCTGCCCAGCACCGTGAGCGTGGCTGTCATGCGGGAACCTTCAAGTTTGAATGTCTACCCGGAAGCTTCATCTCCCGCTGGTTCCCGTGGCCGATCCCGGCTGCGGAGGGCGCGAAAGTGCGTTGGTCACTTCCACATAGGCCATACGCACTTCGTAGAGGCTATTCTGCAGAAAGTTTTCTTCGGTCGCGGTCAGGTTGCCCTTGGTTTTTTCCGCAATCAGAGAGAGAGTATCGATGGTCTGTCGCGCGCCAAGAATATCAATCCGCGGCTGCTCACCTTGCTGGTGCATCAGGCCCAGCTGCAGCATCGCCGTCATGTAGAGCGATGCCAGGAAGCGCTCGAAGGTCATCTCAAACTCTTTGGCGGAGCGTCCACTTAGCTCGACTCTCGAGTCCAGTTCTTGCGCGGATTGCCGGTAGGCATCGGCCTGCGCCTGTTGTTCGGCAGCGGTGGGGGGCGGTGGTGTAGCTTGCCCCAACATTCCTTCTGCCTCCGGCGGAAAACCCGCCGCGGTGTTGCCGGCGGGCGCCGTTTCCTTGGCAGCGCTCGGAGCCGCCGGCGCCGGCGCCACCACCTTCGGCGCTTCTGCTTCCTCGGGAACATCTTTGCGCAACTCTCCGTCCTCGGTGAACAGGCGCCGGTCGGTTACGGTGAAACCTGATTCCTGTTTCTTGTCAGCCATATGTCTGTTCCTATAATTGCACTACGGTATGGTGCAGCGAATCCTTCGCCTGCCCCAGTGCGACGCTTTCAAGCGGCAACTGGACCACGGTAGCCTTGGTGGTTCCGATCGCCACTTCGCGGCCTGGCACTCCCACTTCGCGGCGAATATATCCCAGCGCAACCGTCCGGTCGCCGGAGGGCGTAGGCACAGTAGCAACACTCGTGACTTCGCCCACTTCTTTCTCGTCGGAAGTGATCTTAGCAGCTGCGGCGATCACTCCCGTGCCTTCCAACAGAAACCCGGCAAACTTGCGATGCACGTTGCCGCGAGACCGAATGCGCTCCACGATTTCCTGCCCCACGTAGCATCCCTTGTTGAAGTTGAGCGCACGCATCTGCTCGGTTTCCTGGGGCAGGTCGCGCTCGCGAATGTCGACGCCATAAAGCGGAACCCCGGCGACGATGCGCCGCATTTCCAGCGCCTCGCTGCCCGTCGGCGTGGCCCCAGCGGCAAGCAGAGCCTGCCAGGTTTTGTAAACGTCTTTGGGTGCGAGCCAGATTTCGTAAGATTCGCGCTCTGCATCCTCACCGCGCACCACGGTGCACGCAACGCAACCACAGTCGCAGTTGCACTGCGGAGTGATCATCTGCAACGGCTGCATATCCGGTACCGCAATCCCTGCAGCGCTCAGCACGACGCGTGACTTCGGTCCCGCCAGGCCCAGAGCGGTTTGCTCCGCGGTAATGTCCGCCACTTCCACGTCATCCATGATGATGTAATGGTCGAAAGTGGCCAGGATTTTCTCGACTTGGCTGTGATCGGTTTCCACGACCAGTCTCTCGCCCAGGTTGTAAACGACCATGTCGCCGAGGATGCGGCCCTGCGGGTTGAGCAGGAAGGCATACACGCCGTGTCCCGAGGCAAGATCGCGAATGTTGTTCGTGACCATGCCGTTCAGCCAGCGCACGCGGTCTCCTCCGGTAAGCGAAACCCGGGCGCGGAAACCGAGGTCATAAGCTCCGCAACCACCGAGCGAAGCCGCAAATTCCACTTGAGGATCGGCAAACCGCGCTGCCGTCCCAGCCCCGCGATACTCTGCGAGCGCGAGCGGTCGCACTTGATTTCCATGCTGAGCTTGCAGTGCGTCTTGTAGCGGAGTAGTCGCCATCGAAGTATTGATTATAGCGAACGGCCTTGCGATTCATTGGCGGCCCGTTGACAACCTACTCATTCGCCTCGGCTTGTGTTAGCTTTTCTGCCGTGGACCGTATTATTGAGCACCCGCAAACGCCTTCCCGGAAACGCATCGCCGTCATCCCTGGAGACGGGATTGGACAGGAGGTGACCCTGCAAGCTCTCAAGGTCATCCGGGCGTCCAGGGCTGACGTCCAGCTAACCGAGTTTGACTGGGGCGCCGATCGTTATCTTCGCGACGGCATGACCGTCCCTCCGGACGGCTTCGCCATGCTGGATCGCGACTTCGACGCCATTTTGGCCGGTGCTTTCGGTGATCCCCGCGTCCCCACAAACATCCATGCCAGGGAAATCCTCCTCGGCATGCGCTTCAAGATGGATCTCTACGCCAACGTGCGGCCGGTGCGACTGCTGGATGCGGCCTTGTGTCCGCTCAAGGGCGTCGAGCCGAAGGATGTGGATTTTGTCGTCATCCGCGAAAACACCGAGGGCGTCTACACCGATGCGGGCGGAGTCTTCAAGCAGGGCACGCCGGATGAGATCGCGATTCAGGAAGACATCAACACGCGCAAGGGCGTGGAGCGCATCATTCGTTACGCCTTCGAATATTGCGAGCGCCACGCCAAACTCGATGGTTCGCCGCGCAAGCGTGTGCTCATGTGCGACAAATCGAATGCCATGACCCACGCCGGCGGCTTGTGGCAGCGCGTCTTCAAGGAAGTAAGCGGAGAGCATCCTCAGATCACGGCGCAACATATGTACGTGGATGCGTTGTGCCTGCAGATGGTCCGCGATCCCCGCGGGTTCGATGTCGTTGTGACCAATAATATGTTCGGCGACATTATCACTGACCTCGCCGCCGGACTGCAGGGCGGCCTGGGCATGGCCGCCAGCGGCAATATTCATCCCGGGAAGACGTCGATGTTCGAGCCGGTGCACGGCTCGGCGCCGCCGATTGCGGGGAAGAACCTGGCGAATCCGTTCGGCGCGATTCTGACCACGGCGATGATGTTCGGCCATTTGGGGTTGACGAAAGAAGCCGGGAAGATCGAGGCCGCAGTGCTCGAAGCCGTGCGGCAGAAAAAGGCGACGCAGGACATCGGCGGAACTCTCGGAACGAGAGAAGTCGGCGACTGGGTAGCGAACGCGTTAGTCGCGGGTAAGCTTTAGGTCGTTCTGCCCACCAGCAGCGCCAGCTCCCTCCACTTCCAGTGACAGTCCACATCCACGAAGCCGATCTCGCGCAACCATTGCAGCTGCGTTTCGAGACCGAGCAATTTGTTTGATGGATCTTCCTTTTCCACAGTGTTGCCCGTGTGGTGCAAGAACTCTTCATGCAGGCGCGGCGTAGGCGAAGCCACGTGGTCGAGATTACAGAAAACGCCACCGGGTTTGAGCAAGCTGTAAATCTCGGCATAAAGCGCGCGCTTGCGCTCGTGTACCAGATGGTGAATCGCGAAGCAGGAGACGACCGCATCAAATCTGCCCAGTGCGGGCAGCGGCTCGTCGAGGTTGTGGGCGACCACCTTGACCGAGGAGTCTCCTTTGAAGCGCTCGGCAGCCGCTTCCAGCATGGCAGGCGAGAAGTCGATCGCCACCGAATCCACGCCAGCCGCCGATATCCAGGATTTGACCAGGCCCAGCAGTCTGCCGTTGCCCGTGCCCAGATCGAGGATGCGGCGTGCAGTCTTCGGAATAAACTCCAGCAGCACGGATTCGCCTTCCGTCCGGTGCGGGATGGAATCGGCGCGCTCCAGATAGTCGCGAACGTGGCCGGTGGAAGTCCAGAGGTTGACGGGGGCATTCGTTGTTATGTTTGGAGTCATGTTTGTCCTTGAAGAGAGTATAGGCAAACAGGGTAGACTCGTTCCTAATGGATACCGTTAAGATGCTGCGCGCGAGGTCTCTTGGGCCGCTTTTTGCGATTGTTCTGCTTTTGGGGTTGAGTGGCGCGGTTTGCGCGCAGGATCAGAATGGCCAGCCTCCCGTACCGGCATCGCAACCGCCGAGCCAGGCGCAAAGTCAAAATCCATCGGATAAGAGTGCCCCTCCGCCACCGGCAGCTCCCACATCGCCCACCGCACAAACGCCTGCGCCGGAAGAGAAGGAAGTCAAAATCACGCCGGAGGAAGCAGAGGAACTGTTCCACTCCGTCGATGAGATTCTTGCCTTCGACAGCAAGCAGACGGGATTGCCCATCAAGAAGGAAGTCAAGCGCCGGCTGACCAGCCGCGACGAGGTCGTTGCCTATCTCACTAAACACATGAAGGATGAGGACGTAAAGCGGCTGCAGCGCTCGGAGCTGGTGCTGAAGAAGTTCGGGCTGCTGCCGCGCAACTTTGATATGGAGAAGCTGCTGGTCGACCTGCTGCGCGAAGAAGTGGCTGGCTACTACGATCCCAAAACGAAAACCGTGAACCTTCTGGACTGGGTTCCGCTGGAAGAGCAGGAGCCCGTGCTGGCGCATGAACTCACGCACGCGCTGCAGGATCAGGCAATCGGCCTCGACAAATGGATGAAGAAGGGCGACAAAGATCTGGGTGAAATCAAGAAAGATCCCACGCCCGAAGATATCGAGAACGACGAGATCGACGATGCGCGCGAGGCCGTGATCGAAGGCCAGGCGCAGGCCATGATGTTTCAATACGCCCTGTCCCCGACGGGCCGCTCGATTGCCGATTCTCCCGACCTTTTGGAAAGCATGGAATCGGAAACCTTGACGGGGACGCCGAGCACCAAGGTCTTCAACGACGCTCCCATTTTCATGAAAGAGTCGCTGACTTTTCCCTACAGCTACGGCATGGAGTTTGTGGTGAAGTTGATGGCGAACGGCGGCAAGGAGAAGGCTTTCGCCGGCGTGCTGGCGAATCCTCCGCACACCACGCGGCAGATCATGCAGCCGGAAACCTATCTTTCCGGTGAAAAGATTGAGCCCATGCCCGTGCCGGAGTTCAAGCGAGACTTCAAGGACTACATTAAGTTTGATATCGGCGCCATGGGCGAGTTCGATGTCGCGGTGCTGATCGAGCAATATGCAGGGAAAGAATTGTCCAAGCTGATGTGTCCGGAATGGCGCGGCGGTTACTACTACGCGGCGCGGCCGAAAAACGACGCGACGGCGCCACTCGGCCTGCTCTACGTGTCGCGCTGGTCGAGTGCGGAGCGAGCCGCGGAGTTTGCGGGAATTTATGCCCGGTCGCTCGGGCAACGGTATAAGAAGACAGATGAGGTAAACGATCGATCGTCCGCAACATCGGATTCTTCGCACCCGAAGAATAAAGCCGAGGCTCTGAAAGGGCGCCACGTCTGGACTACCGAAGAAGGTCCCGTCGTAATCGAACAGCAGGGTGACACCGTGCTAGTCAGCGAGAGCTTGGATCCGGCCACAACCGAGACGCTGGAAAAGGAAGTCTTCGCGAACCGAGAAAATCCACGCCCTTAATTCGTTTTCTTCGACCGCTTCTTAGTGTGACTTTCCTCCGGCGCATCACCCAGGAAGTGTTGCACTTGAGCGGCGATTGTGAATTGCCGGCCCGCGCGCTCAATCGTCAGCGTGCGTTCCGTGCCAAGCGAACCCCCGAGCATCGACCAGACCTGCCCCAAAGTCGACCCGCGCACGGGGATGCTATCTACCGCGACAAGAGAGTCACCCGCCTCGATTCCATCGTCGCCTTGCGGCACGGAAGGTTTGCCCCCAAAGTCTGCGATGCCGAGGACGGTGAATCGCCCATCGACCTCGGGGCGCAGGATCAGGCCGACCACATCGAAATCCGGTGCATCGAATAAGCGGCCAATGTCGAAATAGACCGTGGAGTGCGCATAGTCGAGTCCAACGCGATAATTGAGTAGAGCCTCGGAACCCACCAAGCCGGCAGTTGGGTCGACGCCGCGATTTGCAAAAAGCGTCAGCTGATACTTGGAGAACTCGGCCACAGCCACGTCGGTCAGAAACAGCGGACCGTATTGCAAGCGATCGACATGCATCAGCTTCCGCTTCGGCTCATCCGCCGATCCCGAAACATTGGCCGGACCGATCGCGCCTGTGAGCTGGGGCCAGTCAGAGTGAGTTGCTGACAGCTTTTCGAATAATTCTTCTGAAAGATAGCTGATCGGCTCGCCCACATCGAGTCCGAGGTTGTACTTCTTCCTCGCGATCTGGCTGGGCACCTGGATCAAGCCATTCTGCGGGTTCACGATCACCTTCGTATTCACGCCGTTGAATTTCAGGCTGCCGGGCTGAGCGATGGTGAATCGGTGGTCAGGAAAATCGATGAGCACGTCATAGTTGCGCAGGATGGTGGAAGGGACATTGATCTCTGCCTCAAGTCCGGGAGCAATGGGGGTTTTATCGATCGCCGATACTCGAGCCTCTTTGATCCCAGTTCCAGGAGTTTTTCCACCAAGAGGGATCGTCATGCCGCCGATGTTCATCTCCACCGGTGGCGCAGCAGAACAAAGTTGACCGTCGCATGAAAAAGGTCCGACCGCCAACCGGCGTGACATCCAAAAATCAGGATTCCCGTTGTCGACCCAGGCATGAACACGCTGGGTTGTTCCATCCGAGAGTCGAAGGTCGACGTCGATGATGACGCGGTTGTGGCTGAGTTTCAGCGGAACGGTAACAGACTTGGGCTGCGGTTGCGACGCCAGGTTGGGTGTGCTTTGAGCGAAGGTTGCGGAGTAGAGAATGAGGGGGAGGGCCGCGATAAATCGCATGGGAAGATTGTAGCGGGTTGAAAGGACCGCGCCGCAGGGAGATAAGCGCGTCCAGACGGTCTTGTATAATCACCAGTTTGACTTGCACGCGCGAAGATTCTTGCCGGGCGCACACTCTGGAGGGTTGGTGGCAGAGGCGGAGATTGGCATTATCGGTGGCAGCGGGCTTTATGCCATGCCGGGGCTGATGAAGGCGAAAGAAGTGCGCGTGAAGACGCCGTTTGGCGCGCCTTCCGATGCCTATGTTTGTGGCACGCTCGAGGGGCGCAAGGTGGCGTTTCTGGCGCGGCACGGCCGCGGACACCGCATTCTGCCGAGCGAGCTGAATTTCCGCGCCAATATTCACGGCTTCAAACAACTTGGAGTCGAAAGAATTGTTTCCGTTTCCGCAGTGGGATCGCTGAAGGAAGAACACAAGCCGCTGGATTTCGTGATCCCTGACCAGTTCTTCGATCGTACGCGGCACCGCGTGGATACGTTTTTCGGTGGTGGCGTGGTGGCACATGTTGCTTTCGCCGATCCAGTTTGCGGAGAACTGGCGGACGTGGTCGAGGATGCTTGCAAAAAGATCGGCGTGACCAGCAAGCGCGGCGGAACGTATTTGTGCATGGAAGGACCGCAGTTTTCAACCAAGGCGGAGTCGAACGTCTATCGCAGCCTGGGCATGGATGTGATTGGCATGACCAACCTGCAGGAAGCGAAGCTGGCGCGGGAAGCGGAGCTTTGCTACGTCACGGTAGCTATGGTCACGGATTACGACTGCTGGCATCCCCATCATGATTCGGTGACGGTAGATCAAATTGTCGCGGTGCTGCTGAAGAATGCCGCGAACGCGACGAAAGTAATCCGGGAAACTATTGCGGCAATGCCCCGCGACCGGTCATGCAAATGCGGCTCGGCCCTGGCGCATGCGATCTTGACCGATCCTAAAACAATTCCGGCCGCGACGAAGAAGAAGTTGAAACTTATCATTGGAAAGTACGTGAAAGCACGATGAGCATTGTCGTAGTAGGTTCGGTTGCGTTTGATGACATCGCGTCGCCTTCTGGCAGCGTGAAAGGCATTCTGGGCGGAGCGGCGACCTACTTTTCGCTGGCCGCCAGCTATTTCACCCAGGTACGGATGGTCGCGGTGGTGGGCGACGACTTTGGTCCGGAACACGAAAACGTTCTGAAGAAGCGGGGCGTCGATACGCGCGGCATCGAGCGCGCCGCGGGCAAGACGTTCCGCTGGGGAGGCGCTTACGGCGAGAACCTCAACGAGGCCAAGACTACCTTCACCGATCTAAACGTGTTCGAGAAATTTCAGCCAAGGATTCCAAAAGAATACGAAGACACAGAGTTTTTGTTTCTGGCGAACATCCAGCCGACGCTGCAGGCCAACGTGCGTCGAAAGATGAATGGCGTTCGACTCACCGGATGCGACACCATGAATTACTGGATCAAGGGCGCTCGCGAAGAGCTGGCCGAAACCCTGAAACTGGTAAATGTCCTCTTGATCAACGACACCGAAACCAAAATGCTCGCGGATGAGAAGAACCTGCCGCGCGCGGCGCAGAAGGTGCTCGCGATGGGGCCGCAGGCCCTGGTGATCAAGCACGGCGAATACGGGGCGACCATTTTCTTTCGCGAAGGCGCGTTCGGCATTGGACGTCATCCCTTCCGCGCGCCGACCTTGCCGCTCGACGAAGTGAAAGATCCCACAGGAGCCGGCGATTCGTTTGCCGGCGGATTTATGGGATACGTCGCGTCGCAGGAAGAATTGAATCGCGAAGTGCTGAAGCGGGCGCTGTTCTACGGCGGAGTGATGGGATCGTTCGCCGTGGAAAGTTTTGGCACGGAACGGCTGCAATCGCTCACCCGCGAAGAGATCGACGAGCGCTTCCAGATCTTTCGTGAACTCACCCACCTCGAATGAAGCCGCAACCTCCGCCTCCGAAGGCGCATCCCGCAATCGAGATCGTGCGGCTGGTCTGGCTGGCGATCTTCGTCTCGGTGTTTTCCTTCCTCTTTTATTACCGGCATTCAGACGTGCTGCTTTACGGCGATGCCGTGGCGCACATCAACATCGCACGCCGCGTATTTGATTCGAAAACTCCCGGGCTGCTGCAGCTGGGAACAGTGTGGCTCCCTCTGCCTCATCTGCTGATCATCCCGTTCATCATATCGATGAGGATGTGGCAAAACGGCTCCGGAGGCTCGATTCCGTCGATGGCGGGGTTCGTGTTTGGCGTGCTCGGAATATTTCGCCTGATGCGCGGAGCTTTGACGCGCGCAGTCTTAAGCCGCGATGGGCAAGTGGACATGGTGGCAACGATCGGGGCTTGGGTCGCAGCGTGGGTTTACGGCACGAATCCAAATCTCATCTACATGCAATCGACGGCAATGGGAGAGTCGTTGTATCTGGCATTCTTCATCTGGGCCGTGGTGTACTTCGCGGAATTCGCACGTGGGAAGCAACAGGCGCTAACAAAGTGCGGGCTCTGCCTGGCCGCGGCCTGTTTGACGCGCTATGACGGATGGTTTCTGGCTGCGGTTCTGGTCGTGGCAGCTGTGTTCGTCGTTTTCCAGCCCCGCAAACTACCCGAGGATCGGACATCTCGATCCTTGGTGTCCTCATCGCGCCCGGCTCTTGCGAAATTTGTTTTGCTGGCAACGGCTGCTCCGGTGCTCTGGATCGCGTACAACGCCATCGTCTACCAGAATCCTTTCGAATTTGCGAACGGTCCTTACTCCGCAAAAGCGATTGAACAAAAAACCGCGACGGTGAATCCCGCGAAAGGGAACCTCGTCGCCGCCGGCTCGTATTTTGTGAAAGCCGCGGAACTAGACGTGGCCGAGGCAAACTGGCAAGGCCGTGTATGGCTGGCTCTGGCGCTACTCGGAAGTCTGGCCGCGGCTTTCGGCGGACGCGGACGCGTCGCCCTGCTGCTCTGGGTTCCCTTGCCGTTCTACGCTCTATCGATCGCATATGGCAGCGTCCCGATTTTTGTGCCGGTGTGGTGGCCATTTTCCCAATACAACCTGCGCTACGGGCTGCAGCTTCTGCCGGCCTTTGCGGTGTTTGTGCCGCTCGGGATTGCTTGCCTCATCCAATCGGCGGCGAAGCTTCCGCACTTTCGGGCCTCGTGGAACCGTTGGACAAACGCTGCCACTTTCCTGGCCATTCTGCTGCTGGTGATTGCAAGTTACGGCATGATCTGGCGCGCGGATCCGATTTGCTATCGTGAAGCCGCGACCAACATGCGCGGACGCGTCGCGCTGGATGGGCAACTCGCGGGCTGGATCAAGTCACTGCCCCCGGATTCCACGTTGCTGATGTATCTAGGCGAGCACGTGGGCACGCTCGAGCAAGCCGGCGTTCCATTGCGGCGAGTCATCAACGAAGGCAATCATCGCGTTTGGAAGCGGCCCGCTGATCCAGAAGGGTTGTGGGAGCGCGCGCTGGCAGATCCGGCGCAGTACGCCGATTACCTGGTGGGGTTCGAGGGCGACCCGGTATGGACCGCGGCCGAGAACCACCGTTTGACGGCGCTGGTGGAAATCCACACTATGGGGCAGCCGCCGGCGGCGATATTTCAGGGACGAGTGCAGACTCGCGAACAACAGCAGACGCGGTAACCTAGCAGGTTAACGCTGGAACTCGCCGGGGAGAGCCCGTTGCAGTGATAAAATCCGGCCATCTGAACCGAGTGATAATTCCGTTTGTGAAAGCCTGCGCGTTCGGAAACGATTTCCTGCTGATCGATTCCAGGAACATTGACGACGCTCTGGCTCCCGCTGACCTGGCAGCCCTTACGCGGCGCCTGTGCGATCGTCACGAAGGCGTTGGGGCCGATGGCGTGGAGTGGATGTATCCGCACACCGCCGCGGATTTGGAGATTCGGCTGATCAACGCCGATGGCTCCCCGGCGGAGGTTTCCGGTAATGGCACCCGGTGCGTGGCGGCGTACGTTTGTGCCGACAAAGGCAAAGATAAGATAACGATCCAGACCGGAGCTGGCTTAAAGACTTGCACGCTGATCGGGCGCAGCGAACTCGATTATGAATTCGAGGTCGACATGGGCAAGGCGGTCGTAGAAGCAGAGTTGGCGTTGAAGCTCAGCACAGGTCAGGTGCGCGGGATTCCGGTTTCGATGGGAAATCCACACTACGTGATGCTCGTGCCGGAGTTTTCCCCGAATTGGCAGAACGAAGCCGTCGAGATTCAGCGCAGCGGTCAGTTCAAGCACGGCGTGAACGTTGTACTGGTTGTGGTCGATGGAAAGCATGATGTGAGTGCGCGCTTCTTCGAGCGTGGAGCCGGAGAGACGCAATCCTCCGGCACCGGTTCCTGCTCCGCGGCCGTGGCCGCGATGCTGACCGGCCGGGCCGAATCGCCGGTTCGGGTGCACACTCCCGGTGGAATACAAACGGTACGCAGCGAAGGAGATCTGATATTTCTCCGTGGAACCGCTCGGTTGGTGTGCCGTGGAGAATTTTATTTGAGTTGAGTCCCTGAGTTCGGTGAGCGCAGCTTATTCATTCGCAACCCCATCTTTACGGGTCGCTTTTTTTCAAAACAGGTTCTGGACCCATGTCTTCTTCAACCACTCCCCGGATCAAGCCGCCCGCCCTTCGACCGGGCGCTACGGTCGGCATTGTGGCCCCGGCCAGCAACGTCAAATCCGGCGATCTGGAGGCGGGATGCGAAGGCCTGCGGCGCGCGGGTTACCGCCCGATTTATTCCGATGCCATTCTTCACAAAGACCTTTACTTCGCAGGCTCGGTCGAACGCCGGGCGCGCGAACTGGAAGAAATGTTTTTGCGCGAGGATGTGGAAGCGATTATCTGTGCCCGCGGCGGCTACGGCGCGAACTACCTGCTCGGAGCTCTCGATCTTGAAAAGATTAAAACGCACCCCAAGATTTTCGTCGGCTATAGCGACATAACCACGCTGCTCACGTATTTCTTCGACAAAGCGGGACTAGTTACCTTCCATGGCCCCATGGTGGCAAAAGATTGGCTGCACCAGGAGGGCGTGGATCTGGCTTCCTGGCAGGCGGCGCTCGCAGGAACAGGGGCCTGGGAACCCCGTCTGGATGCGGATTCTGGAGCAAAAGGATTGGTGGACGGCGCCGCCGAGGGCATTCTCTACGGCGGTTGCCTCTCGATTCTGGTAGCTTCGCTGGGAACGCCATATGAGATCAAGACAGCCGGCACCATCCTGTTTCTTGAAGACCTGGCGGCGAAGCCGTTTCAAATCGATCGCATGCTCGTGCAGTTGAAGCTGGCTGGCAAGCTGGATGGAGTGCGGGGAATTGTGTTTGGCGAGATGCGGGATTGCATGCAAAATGCGAATCAGGGATACGCGCTGGAAGAAGTAGTTCTGCGGGTCGTCGGCAAAATGGGAGTGCCGGTAGCCTATGGGGTGCGGTCAGGACATGTGACGTCCGGCAACATCACGCTGCCGATTGGCGTGCGGGCTGGCTTGACCGTGCGCGGCGGACAAGGCGGAGGACAAGTAAGCTTGAAGATCCTGGAATCGGCGGTAACTCCGGCCGGGAACGGCCAGCCGCGATCATGAACGAAACGATCAAGAACGAAAGCAGGCACATTCACCTGATCGGCATTTGCGGCACCGCGATGGCGTCGCTCGCGGGCATGCTGAAGCAGCGCGGCTTTCGCGTCACTGGCTCAGACGCAGCCGCGTATCCACCAATGTCGGATTTTCTCGCCGAGCTGGGGATTCCGGTGGCGCAGCCTTTTGATCCGCGGAATCTTGAGCCTCCCCCCGATCTGGTCGTCGTGGGCAATGCCATGTCGCGGGGGAATGTTGAACTCGAGCAGGTGCTCGACCAGCGCATTCCATTTTGCTCAATGCCGCAGTTGCTGCACGATGAGTTCCTGCGCGGCAAAGAAGTGCTGGTGGTTGCGGGAACCCACGGAAAGACCACGACCACTTCAATGCTGGCGTGGATTTTTCATACCGCCGGCATGCAGCCTTCGTTTCTGATCGGCGGCATTGCGGAAAATTTCGGATCCAGCTTCCATCTGGGTCAGGGAAAGCATTTCATTCTTGAAGGCGACGAATATGACACGGCATTTTTCGATAAGGGACCGAAATTCCTTCATTACTTTCCCGATGCCATCATTCTCACCTCGGTGGAATTCGATCACGCCGATATCTATAAGGATCTTGACGCTGTGGAGACCGCGTTCAAGCGTCTGGTCAATCTGATTCCACGGCGCGGCCGGATTATCGCGTTCGACGGAATTGCCGGAGATGCCATGGCAGGAGATGCCGCGGAAAGCGCCAGTCTTGAACGCTGCCTGAGCAAAGCGTTTTGCCCGGTCGAGCGCTATGGCGCCGGGCCGCGCGCGAGCTGGCGAGTGACGGACCTGAAATTCGAAGCCGGGCGCACTTCGTGGTCGGTCGAGCGCGATGGCAAGCCCTGGGCTGATCTCGATTTCCCTCTGGCCGGCGAATACAACGTGTGGAACGCGACCGCGGCAGCGGCTCTCGCTTCCGCCTACGGCGTTTCGAAAGAGGAGATCGCGGCCGCGCTGAAAACTTTCAAGAGTGTCAAGCGCCGCCTGGAAGTAAAGGCGCAGGTCAATGGCATCACGATCATCGACGACTTCGCGCATCATCCCACGGCGATTGCAGGCACCCTGAAAGCATTGCGGGCGCGTTACGCGGGTTCGCGATTGTGGGCAATTCTGGAGCCGCGATCGAACACGCTGCGCCGGCGCGTGCTGCAGGCAGATCTGGCCCGGAGTTTGGCGCTGGCGGACGAAGTGATCGTCGCGGGCGTATTCCGCTCGGAATCGCTCGCGGAGAATGAACGGTTGGATCTACCGGAACTGGCGGCGGATATTCAGAAACACGGCAGCCGTGCGCGCCTGCTTGCCGGTGCGGACGAGATTGTTCAGACCTTAGCTCCCGAGATGCGCCCTGGCGATGTGGTGGCGATTCTTTCGAACGGCGGATTCGGTGGAATCTATGAAAAACTGCCGGCGCGGCTGCGCGTGCTCGCCGGCGAATCCGACAACATCAAGTCGGCGAACGTGGCGGGCAAGCAATGAATCTCTCTGTCGTGACGGGGAGCACAGCGCGCCGGACGCTTCGCTTCGTCCTGTTGCTCTGGATAGCTTCGGCTTCGGCGCCGGCATCATCCTACGCCGTTACCAACTACACCATTACTCTTGCCAATCCTGAGCAGCATCTGGTCGAAGTGCAGATGATCCTGCCGGAGGGACTTGCGCTGCGGGAGTTGCAGCTTCCAGTCTGGAACGCGTTGTATCAAGTGCGTGACTTCGCGAAATACGTGAACTTGGTCCACGCAAAAGACCGCGTCGGCCGGCCGCTCGCAGTGCGCGGATTGAACACGAGCCGCTGGCAGATCGCTGGTGCAGAAGCAGGCGCAATCGTGGAGTATCAGATCTTTGTCGATTCACCGGGACCTTTCGGCGCTCAGTTCAATTCCCACCATGCCTTCTTCAATCTGGCACAGGTTCTTATGTATCCCGTGGAGGCGCGAAGCGGTCCGATGGTCGTGCGTTTCAACCAAGTTCCCGAGGGATGGCGCGTCGCGACGCCATTAACGCCAATGCCCGAGGGCAGCTTCGGTGCGGAGAATTACGACCGGCTGGTGGATTCTCCGGTCGAGATTGGAGACTTTAAGGAATCTGATTTCGACGAAGGTGGCGGGCATTATCGCGTGATCGTTCATGCTGAGGCCGCTGACTACGATATGGGGAAGATCGACGACATGCTCCGCAAGATTGTGGCAGCCGCAACCAGTTGGATGGACGATCGTCCCTTCGACAACTACATGTTCCTTTATCACTTTCCCCGCGGACCGGCGGGCGGCGGCATGGAACATTCTTACTCCACTGCCATCGCCGTGCATGCGGATGTGCCGCTGCAGGCTCCCGAGGTGCTGGAGTCGGTGACGGCGCATGAGTTTTTTCATCTGTGGAACGTGAAGCGCATCCGTCCGCGGACTCTCGAGCCGGTGGATTACACGAGAGAGAATTACACGCGCGCCCTGTGGTTCAGTGAAGGATGCACGAGCACCGCGGCTGACATTATCGAGTTGCGCGCGGGTCTGCTCGACGAGCGCCACTTCGAACGCCAGCTGGCTTCAGGAATCACCGAACTCGAGCGGCGTCCCGCGCACCTGACCCAGTCGGCGGAAGACTCGAGTCTGGATGCGTGGCTGGAAGGCGACGCGTATTATCGGCGTCCCGAGCGCAGCGTTTCTTATTACAACAAAGGGGAGCTGCTCGGGGTCGCGCTGGATTTGGCGGTGCGCGATGCCAGCCACGGAAGAGCATCGCTCCGCGAAGTGTTTCAGTGGATGAATCAGAACTATGCGAAGAAGGATCGGTTCTTTCCTGATTCAGACGGCGTCCGCGAGGCTGCCGAAGCCGTGACCCATGCCGATCTCGGATGGTTTTTTGCGAAATATGTCGCCGGGATCGATGAAATTCCATGGGATGATTTTTTCCGCGGCGTCGGATTACGATTGATCGAGGCGAAGAACACGATAGCGGACGCAGGATTGGTTGCGTCGCGAAACTTTGACGGCCCCATGATCGCGGCCGTGACTGCGGGCAGCGAGGCGGAGCGAGCCGGCCTGCAAACCGGCGACACCATTCTCGAAATCAACGGCAAAACCGCGGCAGATGAATTCTCCCAGGAAATCGCCCAGCTTTCCGCGGGCGACACGATCACGATAAAGGTAAAGGGCCGGCGCGGTGGCGACCGCGAGTTGAAGTGGAAGGTGGGAAGCCGTGATGAAATCTCCTACGAACTCAGAGACGTAGATAATCTTACGGCGGAACAGCAGGCGCGCCGCGCGGCGTGGCTGAAGGGCGAGGCGCAGATTCCGCACGAAACCAACCCACATTAGAAGCAATGGCGCTCCAAGGGGCGAACCGAAAAGTGGCGAACCGAATATGATCCGCACCATATTATGATCAGAACTGTCGCGATGCTGGCGTTCTGGGCACTGGCTGCGCCTGTGGCGGCGCTGATCGGGTTCCCATGGACGTTTATTACGGGCGATGTGAGCCTGCTCTATCGCATGTTCATGTTTGGCGCGTGGAACGGAGTGCGGCTGACTGGTGTAAAAGTGCAGACCGTCGGGCTCGACAAGCTGGACCCGGCGCGCACTTATATTTTCATGTCGAATCACGTGTCGAACCTGGACCCGCCGATTACGATTCCTTTGATTCCTCGGCGGACTTCGGTGATGGTGAAGAAAGAGCTGTTCAGCATTCCGATCCTGGGCCAGGCGATGCGCATCGGGTCGCTGGTGCCAGTCGATCGCGGCAATCGCGACGCCGGCATCGAGTCGGTGCGCCTCTCGAAGCAGGTCGTGCAGCAAGGCATCAACATGACCATCTACATGGAAGGGCATCGCTCGTTTGATGGCAAGCTCTTGCCGTTCAAGAAAGGTCCGTTCTATCTGGCGGTGGAGTGCGGAGTGCCGGTGGTTCCGGTAACGATTACGGGCACGCATTACCTCATGCCGAAGGGAAGGTTCGCGATCAAGCCGGGAGTTGCGACTGTTATCTTTCATGCGCCGATTGAGCCCAGCGATTTCGGCAACCGCGAATGTTTGATGGAAAAGGTGCGGGCGGTGATTGAGAGCGGATTGCCGGAAGAATATCTGCAGCGCAGCGCGCCGGCGTGAGTGTTTCAGCATCCTATTCCTTCGGTATCCTGGCTCGCAGTGCCCGCGCCATTTCTGGCAGCTTCGGCAGCAGGGCCGAATACTTCAACCACAGCTTGTGATCTACGGCTGGAGCGCCGCTCACCAGCGCTCCCGCGGGAATGTCGTGGGCCACGCCGCTTTGCGGGGTGACGATGGCTGCTTCTCCGACCTTGCAGTGGCCGACCACCCCGACCTGGCCCGTTAAAATCACTCGCTTGCCAATTTCTGTGGAACCGGCGAGGCCTACTTGGGAGCAGAGGAGAGCATCTTCGCCAACCTGCGAGCCGTGGCCAACCTGTACCAGGTTATCGATCTTGACTCCGCGGCCGATGCGGGTTTCGCCGACGCTGGCGCGGTCGATGCAGGAGTTGGCCTGAACTTCCACATCGTCTTCGATGATGACCGGAGCAGGCTGGGGAATCTTGTGCCAGCGTCCGTCGTGAGTTTTGGCGAAGCCGAAGCCGTCGGAGCCGATCACGACTCCGTTTTGCAAGAGAACGTTGTTGCCGATGCGGCAGTTCTCGCGCACTACGGCGTGAGCGTGGGCAAAAAAATTGTTGCCGATCTTTGTGCCGCGATAGATGACTACGTGCGCGAGCAGCACGGCATGATCGCCGATCTCGACTTGCTCGTCGACGACAACGTAGGGGCCGAGGTGGGCGTCGCGTCCGATCTTCGCGGTGGGATGGACGACTGCGGTTGGGTGCACGCCCGGGGCATAGCGCAGCGGTGTGTGGAAGAGTTCGAGGGCATGGGCGAAGGCGAGGTAAGGGTCTTTGGCGCGCACCATCGCCGCGGGGATGGCAGGGAAGTCCTCGGCGACAATTACGGCTGCGGCCTTGGTGAGCCGGGCGGCGGCGGCGTACTTGGGATTGGCGACGAATGTCAGTTCTCCGGGGCCGGCTTGCTCGATGCCGTTGAGGCCGGTGATCTCGATGTCGGCGGAACTGTTGTCGAGGCGCGCGTTGAGGGCAGAGGCGATCTGTGAGAGTTTCATGGTCGATGGATGGGACGGGATAAATCGTACACCAGTTCCAAAGTGGTCCATCGGGCCGTACTTGGGGGAGCATGTTTACCTTTTCGTAACAGGGTACCCCCCTCCCCCCTGGGTCTAATAGAATCATCGAGTTAAACATGTTTTGGCCTGCAAAATCCGCAGAACAAAGGACTTAGAGGTCAAAATCTAGACAACAAAGGAGTTACAGGCCGCTGCGTCTCGAAATGGATGCTGCCTCTGCCAGGTCAATGATGAAAGAATTTCTTATGAAGCGCAAGGTCAGATGTCACGGAGGTCAGCTGTGGAAAATGTGCGGAGGAGAAAGCCAAAGGGATTTGGGTTCGAGGAGTCCCACCCTTGCGCAAAGAGCGCGCAAGGACGGGGCACCCGCCCCGCGCGAGAAATGGTGCCTAAGAGTACAGAGGTCCCTTCGGCTTCGCTCAGGGCAGGCTCTTCGTTGGGAGGCCTGCGCTTGGCGCGCAGGTCTCCGCTTCCTCAGGATGACAAATCGCGGGTCTCGCTTGGGAGCGATCGTCTAGGTTGTCACCGTCACCGAAAATGTCACCGTACCGGTCACGCCGTAACTGTCCGTGACGGTGAGGGTGATCTTTCTGGTCACGCCGCCGGTCGCGTAGTCGTGTTTCGCCGAGCCGGTCGTGGTGACCGTCGCGGCGGTACCGTCGCCCCAGTTCCAGGAGTAGCTTGTGACCTTGCCCTTGGGGAAGGGATCGGTGGTGGTCGCGGTCCAGGTGCTGGTAGCGCCGCTTGCAACCGAGGTTGGACCTGCGATGGTTGCTTTCGGTCCGGTCTGGGCAAAGGCGCTGAGGCCCTTCGGGGTGCCGACTCCCGTAGGACCGTTGTAGCCGGCTCCAGCGTCGCAGGCGAGGTCGCCGATGCTCGGCGTGGTTCCGCTCGCCGGGTAGTCGCAGTCAAGGATTCCTTCGCCGAATGTATTCGGGTCACCGCAGGAAGCGGCGCCCTCGCCACCGCACCAGCCGTTCCCGCCGCTGGTGACGTTATATAAGGCGGCGCTCCCAAGATGGCCGTAGAGTGTGAGCGCCGGGTATTTAACACCATGAGCACCGCCAGCCAGGGCGAACATTGCGGCGATGATGGGGGATGACAGCGATGTTCCGCCGACGGTCTGCCAGCCAATCACGGTGCAATCGACCCCACAGTTGTAAGAAGCATAGATGTCGAAGCCGGTAAGGTAATCAGCGTCCGCTGCGACGTCCGACACCAGACGTTTGGTGCCGCAGGCGGTGTTCGCCCAATCGCTCACGTTGCTCTGCCAGGCTTGGGCGGCGAACAGGTGGCTGCAACCTCCTCCCGTGGCTCCGAGCGGAAACCCCAAAAGCGACTCGTAGTAGTCTGCCGTGCCGTTATCGTTCCACACCGTCTCAGACTCGCGGGTCGCGGTCTGGCCGAGGTATAGCGACGTGCCACCAACAGCTACCACGGTGTTGAGAGATGCCGGAACGTTCGGCTGGTTGTAAGGAGACGGAATAGCGCCGCCGAGCTGGTCGAAGTCGTAGTATCCGTCGTCACCAGCGGACGCAGTAATGACGATGCCGGCGTGGTTGTAAGCCGCTTGCTCGCTCGCTGTCATTCCAGCTTCGGCGCCGCCATACGAGTTGCTGATCACGGTCGCCTTCAGGGTAACGGCCTCGTTTACGGCCGCGGCAAGATTTGCGTCTGAGTCAGTGGTGGCCTCAACCAGAATGATCTTGCAGCTCTGGCATACCGCGTGAACCGTCTCGACGTCCAGCGATTCCTCCACGGACCAGCCGGTCGTATCGTTGGGAGGCAGGGTCGAGCCGCCTGTCTGGTTGACCACCTTGAGACAACCATTCGCCTCGCTGCAAGTAGCCAAACCATATTGCTTGTCAAAGGTCTGCAGGTCAGAGTTGATGTTGGGGTCGTTGTAGGCATCAATGATCGCGACCGTCTGGCCCGTCCCGGTTGCGGTCGAGCTGAAGGCGTAGGCTGTTGTCAGATCGCTGGGCGTCAGCCCGCCGGTCGGTCCGATGGTCGCTTTGGGGCCGGTGGTTGCATCGTTCAGGTCTGCTCCGGCAGCGAGCCTATACGGCACCGCCCCGGGCGTGCCTTCGGCCACCTCGACTCGGCGCATGGCAAAGCAGGTCGCGTGTCCGCGTCTGGCAGCCCGGCACACTCGCTGGCCAATGGCAAAGTGCGTCACCTGAGTGGACGCAGGGATGAGATTTTCCGAGGCTTGGCCGGCGGCAAGATTCCAACCGCCGAAAACTATCATTAGCAACGCGGGGACTACCGGGTGGTATCGCATTACAGTCTGCCTTCCTTGTGTCTTAAAGTTGGTGTCGATGACGTGTTGCAGGGGAGGTTGCCGTACAAATGCCAGAGGTCTGAGCCGGAATTTTTTCCCGCTCCGAAAGTGGCTGCCATTGTGCCCTCAAACCCGGTTGGCGTCAATGTGAAAGAATTTTCACGGGGGCTGCGCTTCGTTAGAAGCGATGGGACGCAGAATGCCAGCCTTCGGCTTCCCCCTCGGATTCGCTCGGAGCTTCGGCAAAACAGGCCAGGCTCTTCGTCGGGACGCCCGCGCTCGGCGCGCAGGTCTCCGCTTCCTCGGGATGACAAATCCGAAGCTGCTCTCGCAAGCGCGAGAAATATGACATCGGACGGAAATTCCCTGCGAAGCCGAGTACTCTGCAATCGGGGTAGGGGTCCTTCGACTACGCGCGACGGCTCGCGGGGCTCGCCCGCGCGCTCCGCTCAGGATGACAGCTTGGGGCTTCAGTCTTCGAACATGGGGACCTGGCGCTGGTCGTCGGTGGGGCCGCGGCGGGGGCGGCGGGAGGCGCCGATTACTGCTAAGACGGTCAGCGATTCGAGGGCTGTTCGCGGGACGAAGATGCGCTGGGTGTTGGAGCGTTGGTCTGGGGGATTTACGAGATAGCCTTCGGGCAGGTTTTGGGTCAGGTCGGAGGGCATGAGGCCTTCGAGGATTTCGTTATCCTTGAAGCGGAGGCGGACCCACAGGCCTTCGGAGCGGGGGCGGGTGGTGAAGGTCTTGCGGGTTAGTGATTCGGAGTCGCCGAACTCGCGGACGAAGTAGACGCCTTTGATCTCGCGCAAGTCGATGGCGACTACGGTGCCGGAGGTGTTGAGTAACTCGAGTTTGCCCTCGTTGATAAATTGGGCGTGGGAGACGTAGCCGGAGACGGAATCGCGGTCCATCTTGCGGACGATTACTTTCTTGTGGGTCGAGGGCATGGTCGGGCTTCGGGTTTCGGCTTTCGGGCTTCGGCAAAGCGTGCTGGCTCGCCCGATAGCCGCCTCATTCTCGCACTAAATGGGAAGAAATCGCTGGAATCCACGTTGGCAGTAGCCAAAATATTAACCTTGTGTTATTCCTTTAAGTTGCTAGGTCTCAACTAAACTCTGTTTAAGTGCTTTATCTTTAACGGCTTGAGTATCAGCCGGTGTCGAAGGAATGAGTGTGGGCTCCAGCAGTCTGTGGAAATCCTGTGGAAAAGCGTTGGATTTCATCCCGACTGGCCGCACCTGTGATCTGCAGGGAACTGCGGCGGGTTGAAACGCTTGAAGTCGGTTGTCTGAAGACGAATGGCTGATTACATTTACACGATGGAAATCCGGTTGACGCCGGATCAAATGAAGGGCGTCAATCTGGTGCAGGACATAGCCCGGACGGCGGGAATCACGCTCTACCTTACGGGCGGGGCGATTCGCGACATCATCAGCGGGTTCACGATCCGCGACCTGGACTTCACGGTTCAGGGCAATCCTCTCAAACTGCAAAAGGACTTCGAGCGGGCGGGCGCGCAGGTGGCCGGCCACGATGAAGATGTGCGCACGCTGTTTCTGGTGCTGCCGGGGAACGTGCGCGCGGAAATTGGCATGGCGCGGACCGAGGTCTATGAGAAGGTGGGCAGGGCGCCGGTGATTGCGCCGGCCAGCATTCAGGAAGACTTGCGACGGCGCGACTTCACGGTGAACGCCATGGCGCTGTCGCTGAATGAGGGGTCGCGCGGGCTGCTGCTTGATCCGTTCAACGGGGTGGCGGATATCGAGGCGAAGCTGCTGCGGATTCTGCACAACTACTCGTTTGTGGAGGATCCTTCGCGGCTGATTCGAGCTACGCGATTTGCGGCGCGCTTTCACTGGCCGCTGGAAGAGCGCACACAGCTGCGCTACAACGCGGCCAAAGAAAACAACTACATTGAACACATTTCGCGCAGCGCGGTGGGGCATGAAATTGCGCAACTGGCGCATGAAGATGATCCGCTGAATGTGGTGAAGGCGCTGGAAAAGGAAGAGTGGCTGAAGGTGCTGCATCCGCACTGGTCGTCGGCCAAGGTGGATACCAACGGGCTGGGGCAGTTGATGAAGACGCGGCAGCAGATGGTGGACCTGGGCTATACGGTCGATCCCTCGCCGGCGGTGATGCACTTTCTGACCGCGCGGCTCTCCGACAAAGACATTTCTGATTTGCGGCGGCAGATTCCGCGGAAGGATTTAGTCGAAGCCTGGCGCGATATCGAGGATCATGCCAAAGAGCTGGCGAAGCGATTGACCGGGAAGGAAGCGGCGACGCCGTCGCGGACGTGGAATCTGCTGTCGTCGGCGCGGCCGGAGATGATTTTGTTTCTGGCGGTGACGGCGCGGCATCAGACGGTGGCGCAGAAGATCAAGAACTTCCTGACCAAGTGGCGGCAGGTGCAGCAACGCATTCCGCTGCCGGAGATGACCGAGTTGCTGATTACTCCGGCGCTGCCCGAATATCCGAAGATCGCGCGCGACGTGTTCATGCTGCTGCTCGACGGAAAGCTGCGCTCGCGCACGGAGACGTTGAAGTTCTTGAAGCCGTTTGCGCCGCCTCCGCCGCCTCCACCGCCGCCTCCAAGGCGCGGGCGCGGGCCGAAAGCTGCGGTGGCTGCGCCGGTTGCGGCTGCTCCTCCGGCAGGGAAAAAGGGCGAAGTGGCGAAGGGCAAAGGGAAGGGAACGGCCGCGGCGCCGGCAGTTCCGGCTCCGGTGGCCGCGCCGCCCGCGAAGGGGCAGTCCAAGGCGGTGCCGACGCCAGTGAAAGCTCAGGGCAAACCTGCGAAACATAATGTGAAAGCTGCTGTGAAAGCTGCTGCCAAGCCGGCTGCGAAACATCCCGCAAAGGCGAAGAAACCGGCTCAGAAACCGAAGTCAAAGGCAAAGGGCAAGAAGCGATAAGGGCTTCCCGTTCGTTTCCGCAGCGGATAGTTGTCCTAATTCGCCTTCCCCCAGGTACCAATTTCCCGCTTCTCCGGCTTCAATCGGGCATATAATAGGGTTATGCATCGATCGCTTTTCATCGCGGCGTTCGTGCTGCTGCTGGCCGCTGTGCCGCTCTCGGCGCAGCACGGCGGCGGAGGCCATGCAACCGGTGGCGGGCATGGCGGGTTCGCTTCGCACGGTGGTGGTTTCGGCGGCCATGCGAGCGCTCCGGCTTTCGGCGGTGCACGCGCGGGTTCTGGTTCCGCGGCGCGTTCGTTCGCGCCTGGCTCCGCTTCGCGTCCGGCATTCTCCTCTCGATCGTTCAATAACCGGGGCTTCAACCGGGGCTTTAATCGTGGCTTCAATCGTTCTGGTGGCGCGCGATTCGGCGCTTACGGTGTCGGAAGCAATTGCTATTACTACGGCTACGGATGTGTGGGCGCTTACGGTTATCCATGGGGATATGGCGCGATCGATCCGTATTGGTTTTGGGATTCGAGCTCGTCGTCTGACCCCGATCAGCAATACGAGACTGGCCTGGCGAACGAGATGAACCAGCAGAGCCTTGATGAGCAGAGCATGCGTCAGCAGAACGATCAGGATCTCTACGCGCAGAGGGCGCCTCAACCCCCGCGCCAACACATTGAACACGAGGAACTCAACGAAGCAGCGCCGGCCACGGTGCTGGTTTTCCGCGATGAGCACAAGCAGGAAGTGAAGAATTACGCGATCGTGGGGCAGATGCTTTGGGTCTTCGATCTGCAGCATACGCAGAAGATTCCGATCACTGATCTCGACCTGCCGGCCACCACCAAGGCCAACGACGCGCGCGGTGTGGATTTCCAGCTCCCTGGCGCGCACGAAGGGCAGTAGACGCGCCCGCAAATCCGCGGCAGCACTCACCTAGTATTCTGTGGATAACTTCGCGCTTGCGCGCGCGCATTTCCCGTTAGAATGACGCCAACGTACAATAAAACTGAGGCCTATGTCCCAATTCGTCCACCTGCACCTGCACACCGATTACTCCCTGCTGGATGGCGCCTGCGACGTCGAAAAACTTTGCCAACGTGTGAAAGAGCTGGGCATGCCTGCCGTGGCCATGACCGACCACGGAAACATCTTTGGCGCCGTGCACTTTGTGAACGCGGCAAATCACGCAGGCGTGAAGCCGATTGTGGGTTGCGAACTTTATATCTGCAAGAAAGATGATCACAACATCGAACGCACGCCGCCCGACGGCGATACCTACAACCATCTGCTGGTGCTGGCCGAAAACGAAGAGGGCTACCGCAATCTGGTGAAGATCACTTCAGAAGCCTCGCTGCATGGCTTTTACTACAAGCCGCGGGTGAGCAAGAAATTTCTGGCGGAGCATTCCCGCGGGCTGATTGGGCTTTCGGGATGCCTCAAAGGTGAAGTGGCAGAGCGGTTGATGGAAGGGAAATACGATGCCGCGCGCGCGGCCGCAGGGACGTTTGTCGACATTTTTGGCAAGGACAATTTCTACCTCGAGATTCAGGACCAGGGACTGGCGATGGAGCACAAGATCCATCCCGGTTTGTTCCAGCTGGAAAGAGACCTGGGCCTGCCGCTGGTGG